>JASJCE010000526.1 GCA_030066155.1 Desulfobacterales bacterium
TCTCATATGCTGTTGAAGCATTGATTTTTCTGGCCTTAGCGCCGTTTTTGTTAAACCCTTTACTATTGCGCTTTTTTTGCTACTTTTGGATAAGTCTCCTTAAATGGAGCCAGTTTAACTACCATACCATTATTAAGCTTGTGGTCTTTTCTCTTCTCAAATCTTGTCTCATAGAATAACCTATCCGAGTGAAAGATTTTTTCGCTATTCCAGCAGACGTATCCGGTTTTATAAACTCCCATATAATGGTGCTTAAAGGTGTATTTTGGAAGCTGAAAAAATCCCTCTGCGTCTGATAAGTCTTCTGCGGTTTCAATTTGGTTATACCCGCTGGCATAGGGCGGAACCAATTTATATTCATACCACTTAATGGCCATCGCTGCTCCTTCAACTGGTTTTCCAGTTTCAGCGTCTACAACCTGTCCCTGGATCGTGCTCCTTATGCCGCACGCTGAGGTCGAAAGGCACAACCATACGCATACACAATATAATAAAAACTTTGAACGTTTTTTTGCCATTGACTTATCCTATTAAAGTTTTGGATTGTATTAAAATCGTTTGATTTTCCATATGCTTTTTCCATCTATCATAAAGTAAATGTAGTAGGTGATATCATAGGTTATACCGTCAGCCACTTCTTCTCTTTTTATTTTATACTTGGCGACATTTTCTTTAGCATAAACATACTCGATTGGACGCATTGAAACTGCAATTTCATTTAATCTGTTTGACGTCAATGAGTTGAAAATGAATTCATTATCCCCCAATGATGCCGGAGGAAAATAATTTAAGGCCCCACCGATTTCACCACTGGGAAGTTGGGCTCGGACCACGCTGAACGCTTGATTATTAAAGATCCATACTAATAATAATCCTTTTTTTTGGCGTCTTTACTTTTAAGAGCCTTAAAACTATAATGAAGAGCAGGACTACGTGTCAAATGAAAAAAATGCGGCAATCGAGACTAATTAGAAGAGATAAAGAAGAGATAAGAAGTTGTTTTTCCGGAGCAGATGAATTGATTTTTTTCCATTTTGGTTAGCATTAAAAATTCTTGTAAGCGTTTAATGAGATCTCGGCGAGATCAAAGGGCGAATTTGGTGCGACCGTGGTTTGATTATGGGATGAAATGCGACTCGGTGCAAGAGAGAACACACGAGTTGCAATACCCGGCGCTTCGCTGCGGGTATTGCAACCGGTGAATCGGCCGGTGGGGCAAATATGTGAAGAATGAAATCCGAAACTAACGGCCTTCCATCCTTTCCAGATCTTTATGCAGCCGGTCAGCGTTTTCCCTCACAAAATCCCGGACTTTCTCATCCAACTCCCTGTATTCGTCCAGGGTATCGGTGAAAGCGACAAGATCGAGCTCACAGAGTGAATACATGGTACGGTCTTCCGGGTCCATCCAACGATCGATCACCGTGGCGCCGTGCAGGGTCGTCTTGGTAAAAGTCTTCAAAGCGGTTTCCACATGCTGTTCCTCCGAGGAACTCGACATGTCGCCGGCTGTGGTGGCTGCCATATAGTCCTTTGTCAAACTGGCGACATAAGCTTCAAGAATTTTCGCAATTTCCGCCCGGGCGCGATTGTCGGATGTCTGACGCAGCAGCGCCTTATTGCGGATGCCGCTTGCCGCACCAACCCCGTAAAATACTTTTGAGCCAGCCACATCGAAGGCGCCGCTGCCTTTAGTGACCCAGGGGGGACCGTCGATTGCACTGTCGCCACTTTCTTTAGGCCCCGAGCTGCAAGCCAAAATCAGAATAGCGCTTAAACTGAAAATAATAGCCATGGTGGTTAACTGTTTTGTGGTCATGATACCCTCCCAATTTCTATCTATTTGTTTTATGTTGCATAACCTTACCGCGCATGTCTTCCATCAAATCTTCCATCTCCTGCATATCCCGGAGTAATTGACCGATTTCATATGGTCTTTTGGGTGACAGAATCCTGTCCTCCGCCATACCGCGGGGACCCGTTTTTTCGGGACTCCCCTTTGTAATAGGCGGATCAGGGCGATAACCGGGTTGGTCTGATTTATTACCTGGCACATCCCCAGGAATTGGATGCGTGTTTTCTCGACTACGGTCGCGCGCTGTCGGCGATTTCGTCCGGGTGGACGGCGGTGGCCGGTCTTCTTCCAACGGCTTTGATGGTTGCACGGGGTGCTCCGGCTTCACACGGTAATCCGGCGTCGAATCTTTAATCCCGCCTGATATATTCGCCGACTTCTTGTTTGATCCTGAAGATTCGGTCCTGCTTACGGGAAAATGGTATCCCATTTCCATCAGCCAGCTGCGGGCCACGTTTGACATTATGGAGTAATTCACATCTGTAATCGTCAGACCGTCCGGGGCTTTGCGGGCAATCAGGGAGTTGATGCCGACCATATCGCCATTGATGTCTAAAAGCGGTCCGCCGGAATTTCCCCTGTTGATACTGGCATCGGTCTGAAATAAATTCTTGCCGCGAATTCCGTCGTGATCCTGACGAAAGGCACTGATAACACCGCTTGTCAGACTCCAGAGGCCGCCTTGCTCAGGATGACCGATGGCAAAAACCGGGTCGCCGACCACCACGCGTTCCGAATCAGCAAACGCAATCCAGGGCAATGATCGATCGAGCTGCTCGATTTGAATGAGGGCCAGGTCCAGGGCAATGTCGTGAGCCAGCAGCCGACCACGGTAACGATGCGTCAAGTCCTTCCTATTATTCCCGGTGATCCGGTGCGGCTTTAAGTATACCTTGATATTGGTCTCCACCCGCGAGGATTCCGGATCCGAAAATATGTGGGCATTGGTCAGCACCAGGCCATCCCCGCTGATAATCGACCCGGTGCCGATATGATTCATGCTCGGGTTACCCTTGGCCATAATAAAAACCACGGCCGGACCAGCCTTTTGATATATTTGCGGCGGGGTCGCCGCAAAACCTGCTAAGGCGATCGACCCAATGATGACCGTTAGCAGGCCGGCGATTATCGCCATCTTTTGGTATCTGCTCAAAGATGCACCTCTTTTCTAAGCACCCTGACCGGGCAATCACATTTTGCGGGTTCTGATATACTTGCTCAGATTTTCCGATATTTCGGCTGCCAGAACTTTACGCATATATCCAACCGCGCGATTTTCAGCATGATTTAATGTCAGATGGCCGGTTTTGCCGGATTTCTGGACACTGCTGAAAACCGCGCCGCCGTCCCGATCGATCAAGTCAAAGAACGCTCTCCAGCGCACGAATATCCAACCGGTTGCGTTCCGGGGTAGAGCGTTAATTTCAATCATACCCCGCGCCAAAATACTTGCCTTGTCAATTTCCTCGCAGACCGCGAAACCTCTTTGGTTCAAAGCTTCGACAATTGCCTGGCCAACTTCGTCCGCTCCCGGGCCATCGACGGACAACCCGATAAAAAAATCTTTGAGCAAAATATTGTCTAAACGGGTTTTGATATCCGTAATGTTGATCGGCGGCGGAATACCTTTGGCGACCGGATCGACAATTCTTAGCTCGGTATTGTATGCCTGGCGGAGCGCATGATCACGGATACCTGCTTGCAGCAACCGGACTTGACTGAGCTTGTCCCGCTGCTGCCCGGCTGCGGATAGATGCTGCTGAATATTTTCGTCAAGTTCTGAAATTTTGCTCTTCAGCATTACCCGGCTTAAATTTCGATCAAGGACCGCCAAAGCAAAAAACTCCGGCTGCGCACTCCGGTCACGGTACACTTGTGCTATTTTGCTGCCCGAAAAGATCACGCGGGTCGATACGCGGGTGATTTCGGTAAAGTTGATATTTTCAGCCGATGTCGATTTCCCGTTGGTGTTGTTTTCCAGGATGCTCTGATAAGTGCGGTTGCTGGATCGGATGTCGCTGTAAAATATTTTGGCAATTTCAGCCCGAGCTTTGTCCTCCGCTGACTGCCGGTCAGGCCCGTATCCGACGCCGGTTATATAACGGTTGTAAGGATAGCGACTGCTGGGGCCATCGACCCAATCGGGTCGCCTGCCCGTCTTCACAGCTACTTTTATTTCGACCGCGGTGCGGTGGGCGGTATTGAAGCCGTCAGAATTCATTGTTTCTGACGGGGAAGTGTCCGCTGAACCGCGTTCGGCTGTGCTGAGGTCCTTAAAAGCCTGATCGGCCCTGTAGCGGATTTTTTCCTGCGGCACCTCCTGCGGCGTTCGGGTGGCACATCCGGCAAAGCCAACCGATACGATGACGGCGGCCGTTATCCAAAGCCAGCCGTGAAGGGTAATTCCCTTTGCACCAAATCCCATTGCCCTTCAGTCCTTTGGCGGGGTGCGGGAGGCCATATCGTTGACCAGTTGCTTTACAGCGATATCCAGGGCCGATCGAATAGCGGTAGCTTCATCCGTCATATTGCCGGATCTGGCAAACAGTAATGCCACACTCTCGTTTTGAGTGATATGGGAGCTGACCGTTGACGAAGAGAGAATTTCACTTGTATTTACGCTCACTAATCGAGCAGTTAAAACCACCTCTGTCTTGCGTTTGATGTTGTAGGCTAATCCTCCATGGTTTTTCTTTTCTTTGTGGGTCACCGATTTTAAACTGCCAAACAGCAGGGCGTCCACACCCAAATGTTTTCCAAGGTGCTTTACATACCTGTCATCCACGAAGCCCGTCGCTTCATATTTATATTCTGAAAGGATATCATCTCTTCGTTTCCTTTCGACTATTCGAAAGCGATCATACTTCAACAATTCATCAACAACCGACTCACTTAGCCCATAAAGCAGGCTGTCGATATTAGAATTTCCGGAATTATTTTCGAATTCCATTACGGCTATAATGTGACGCTCTTGAAACGGGAGATCCGGTATTGATTTTAGTTTTGGCTTGCTCGCTGATGCACACCCCGTCAAGAGAACGAGCAATAGAGCAATCAATTTTTTCATAATAACTCAAATGGCCTCTTAAAACTCATTTTGAACCAACCGATTCCCTTTACGGTTGGGATATGCCATTTTACCGGGGAAGGGATATCCGGGTGGCATCTACAATGAAGCAAAGATTATGCCGAAAAATGTGCCTTTCTCAATCAATAATAATTTTCAATACCTATTCAAACGGTCGTTGCTCTCGGTACCGTGAGCGACAATTATCTGACAGAAATTGCGGTGGCTCATGGCCACTGAATACCTG
>JASJCE010000527.1 GCA_030066155.1 Desulfobacterales bacterium
TCAACAGGATCATATAGATAATACGGCCTTCGGCCGAAAGGCCCCTCGCCGCAGGCGAGAAAATTCCTGATTATCCTGTCTAAATAAAAATAATAAAAATCGAATCCATTCCACATCCCTTTATCTATTTTCATATAAGCGCCGCTTCTGGCCGCAAGCGTCCAGTCTGATCAAAAGAGTAACTGATGAACGACCAACACCGAACATCCAATGTCCAACGTCGAACGAAGGAATTCTGTCTTTTTAATATGATTGAGCGAAGCGACTTCCACCATTCGTCAATCTTCAATCGTCATTCGTCATTCCAGTTTCACACGAGGTGCGGCATTGAGTGTTCCCATTAAAAAAGAAAAGACGGCCGATGTCCTTGTAATTGGCGGAGGACTGGTCGGATCTGCAGTGGCCTTTGGGATGGCGGAGTGCGGCGCCCGGGTTATCGTCCTGGATGAAGGGGACCGGGCATTTCGAGCAGCAACCGGCAATGCCGGCCTGGTCTGGTATCAAGGAAAGGGCCGGGGGATGCGACGCTACCAGGAATGGACTCTGGAAGCCATTCGGGCCTGGCCCGGATTTGCCGAAAACCTGAAAGAACTTACCGGTATCGACGTATTCTATCATAAGCCGGGAGGACTGACCTTTTGCATCAGTGAAGCGGAATATGAATCCCGGCGGGATCTAATTGATACCATTCGACGTGAGGCGGCGCCTGATGATTACGATTGCACGATGCTCGATCGAAAAGAAGTTCAGGAACTGCTGCCCGGGATGAAATTGGGAGACGGGGTTGTCGGTGCATCTTACACCCGGCAAGATGGTCACGTAAATCCACTGGCCCTGCTGAAGGCCCTTCACGCAGGGCTAAAAAAATGTGGCGGCTTTTATTATTCCGGACACACTGTTGTTGATATCCATCGACATCCCGACCGGTATGCGGCTCAAACCGGAAAGGATGTCTTTACGGCACCGAAACTTGTAATTGCCGCCGGTAATGGAACCGGACGACTGGCGCAGATAGTTG
This sequence comes from Desulfobacterales bacterium, assembly GCA_030066155.1. Taxonomy (GTDB): domain Bacteria; phylum Desulfobacterota; class Desulfobacteria; order Desulfobacterales; family JAFDCJ01; genus JAFDCJ01. Next base: position 1,019 of record JASJCE010000527.1, read on the forward strand.
GTATGAATATTCCGGTTCGTCCGGAGAAAGGTGAAATTCTGGTTACCGAGCGGATTAGACCCTGTCTGCCGCTTCCGTGCAATCGAATCCGGCAGACGACGGACGGGAGCTTTCTTATCGGCGCTTCCCAGGAAGATGCCGGTTTTGATATCCGAACCAATACCCGGGTCATCAAAGGCATGGCCGAGCGCGCGAGAACGGTATTTCCCGTGCTGGGCAAATTGAAGATCATCCGCAGCTGGGCGGCTTTGAGGGTAAAGACTCCAGATAAAATGCCGGTCTATGAAGGATCTGATTCCGCTCCGGAATCATTTGCGATTGCTTTGCACAGCGGGGTGACACTGGCTTCTGTGCATGCAATCGAACTGCCGAAATGGATTTTAAATCGTCATGAACCGGAGGGATTTCATCATTTTCGCAGCAGGAGGTTTGATGTTTAAAAGACTGAATCAAACGGCAGAACCGACCGTAACCATTACCGTCGAAGACCGGCGGATGAAGGTCCCGGCTACCGATAGTGTGGCGGCGGCCATGCTCACCGCCGGCATCGTTACCACCCGTACAACGCCGGTCAGCGGTGCCCACAGAGGACCCTATTGCATGATGGGGACCTGTTTTGAATGTCTGGTAGAAATCGATGGTGTATCCAACCGGCAGGCATGCCGGACGCAGGTCCGGGAAGGTATGCAAGTAGCGGTTCAGCGAGGGCCAAGAGACATACAATCATGAAATCGAAGTATGATGTGATCGTTATCGGCGCAGGACCTGCCGGCATGGCCGCCGCAATCGAGTGCGGAAAATCCGGATTATCGACCCTGGTCCTTGGAGACCAGGGGTCGCCCGGCGGACAGGTCTATCGTGCAATCGAACGCATGCGTCCTCAAGAACTGGCAATCTTCGGCGACGACTATCGACACGGCCAAGACCTGGCTCATCGATTCCGAGAGGCGAAAGTGGAATACCTACCCGGTGCTCAGGTCTGGCAGATTGACTCGGATCACATCGTTAGTTTTTTAATTGAAGAAAAAGCCAGGCAAGCCAAAGCCGGAAAAACAATTATCGCAACAGGTGCCAGGGAGCGACCGGTGCCCATTCCCGGATGGACCCTCGCTGGTGTGATGGCCGCAACCGCGGCAGATGTGCTGTTGAAGTCCCACGGGATAGTGCCTGACGGTAGAATCGTGGTGGCCGGAAGCGGTCCGCTGCTCTTTTTAACGGCGTCCCGATTGATTGAATTTGGCGTAACCGTAAGTGCCGTGCTCGACACCACGCCCCTATCCAATTATTTTGCAGCGCTGCCGGCATTACCAGGGGCGCTGCGCGGGTACAAATACCTTCTAAAAGGGCTGCAAATGAAACAGCGGATTCGCCGCAGCGGTACGCCGATTTTCCGGAATGTCAGAAACATTGAAGCCGATGGGTCGAATGCCGTCAAGGCCGTGCGGTTCTCAAGCAATGGAACGAATCGGGAGCTGAAGGTGGACACCCTGTTGCTGCATAACGGTGTCGTGCCGGACACTCAAATCACCCGGCAGCTGGAATGTGTGCACTCCTGGTTTGACACTCAGCGGTACTGGCAACCGGTGGTAAACCAATGGGGCGACACCAGCGAGACGGGTATTGCCGTCATCGGTGATGGAGCCGGGATCGCCGGTGCCAAAGCAGCGGAAGCATCCGGTCATCTGGCTGGATTGGAAGCCGCTTACCAAATGAAGGCGATCTCCCGGCAGGAGCGGGATCGGCAGGCAGCTCCTTTTAAAAAATTGATAAAAAGGGAAAAGGCGGTTCGTCCATTTCTGGATCGTTTGTTCCGTCCCGCATCAGAGCTTCTGGTTCCGCGGGATGACCGGACCATTGTTTGCCGTTGTGAAGAGGTGACCGCAGGCGACATTCGCAAAGCGCTCGAACTGGGCGCATCGGGTCCCAATCAGCTCAAATCCCAGACCCGATGCGGCATGGGCCCCTGCCAGGCACGGATGTGCGGGCTCACGGTTTCGGAAATCATCGCCGACCATCGCAATGAACCTGTGGACAGCATCGGGTATCACCGGGTCCGTCCGCCGATTATTCCGATTACTGTGGATCAGCTTGCCGACCTTGAACTAATCAAATGACTATTGAATATTGATAATTGAATAATTAAGGATGGTAAGCGTTCACAGGTTCAAGGTTCACCGTTCAGGGTTGCCTATGTTTACAAGCATATAAATATACCAGAGGTGAAATTAAATTGATAGAATACCTCAAATATTCAATATTCAATTTTAATTCTTCAATTGATAACCTCCCGGGTATCATTTTTGGAATCAGCTGACGTCATCATAATCGGTGCCGGTCTGCAGGGGCTTTCAACCGCGTTGCATCTTGCCCGAAAAGGAAAATCGGTCATCGTTCTTGAAAAAGAGACGGCCGGGCGGCATGCTTCCGGCGTCAATGCCGGTGGGGTGCGCCGTCTCAATCGGGCGCTTCCGGAAATACCGCTTTCTCTCGCTTCCCAGGAACTGTGGCATCGCATGGAATCCCTCGTGGATCATGACTGCGGCTTCAGGCCTGACGGGCAGATTCGAATTGCCGAAAATGATGATGATTTGGAGAAGCTGGAAAAGCGGTATCGAGAGGTTTCGTCTCTCGGCTATACGCATGAAGAACTGGTTGATCAAAAAACCCTGCGACATCTGGTGCCGGCTGTGTCAGACCATTGTGTCGGCGCGCTGTATTGCCGGGAAGACGGATTTGCCGAGCCGTATTTGACAGCCCATGCTTTTCGCGGCAAAGCCCGTACTCTCGGGGTCCGCATTTACGAAAAACATCCGGTATCCGCCATCGATCGGACTCAGAGTTCATGGCGCGCCAGAACCGATTTGCGCAACTTCGAGGCGCCGACCCTCGTTAATTGTGCCGGTGCCTGGGGGGCGCGCATTGCATCCTGGTTGGGAGATAATGTGCCCTTGACCCCGACGCCGCTGACGATGATGGTCACGGCCCGCGTTCGGGCCTTCCTGAAGCCGGTGGTCGGACTGGTCAGTCGCAAACTGTCCTTCAAACAGGTGCCCGGCGGCACAGTTGTCATTGGCGGCGGACATATCAGCAAATTGTCCATCGAAACGGAAAAGACCGAGATCGATTTTACGAAGCTGAGAATCAGCGCCCAGACCGCGCGGGATGTATTCCCTTTGATGAAAAAAGTTCCCATTGTCCGGACCTGGGCCGGTATCGAAGGCATGCTGCCGGATCAAATACCGGTCATCGGTCCCAGTCCGAATGCGAGCCGGGTATTCCACGCATTCGGATTCAGCGGACATGGATATCAACTGGGACCGATCATCGGACAGATCTTAGCCGATCTAATCATCGACGGCAGAACTTCTCTTCCCATCGATGCGTTTCGAGTTGACCGGTTTGAAGAACCCAACTAAGTGATATTCATTTCAAAAGTTTGTGAGGAGAGATGCCGGCAATCGGTTTCTAACGTTGGAGGTTCAGGGTTCAGGGCTATTAAATAAAGGTTTCAGTGTTCGGTGTTCAGGGTCCTTCAATTTTGGATTTCGGATTTTAGCCCGCCCTGGCGCGACGGTCTTGATAGTTTACCAAAAAATCAGGGTGCTAAATGAGAACGAGAGTGCAAGTACAGACATTTCAAATTCGGTCTGGGCCAGGGATTTCGGATTGTTTAAATCGGATAACTCATTTTCATTCCGACTTCAAAATTCTGTCATCTGTCATCTGACGTCTGTTATGGGTTACGGGTTGCGGGTTAGGAGTCACTGTCTGCTGGTCACTTGTCACTCGTCACTTGTTACTTGACACGAGTTACGGGTTCAAAGGTTCAGGGTTCAGCCCAGCCGCCGGCCCAAATAACGGCCGGTCAAATCGAAAAAGAAACTGATGAACGTCCAACGTCCAACGTCGAATATTGTATTCTATCGATTAAAAAAGGAACAACATGCTGTGCCTGTGTTGCTCCAGCGAATACACTGTTGCGAATTTGACCCGACTGCCATTTGACAAGCTCGAGCACACGCACACTAGAGGCTTTAATTTGTTCACTAATTAAAATCGATATAGCGCAGCCTCCGGCTCGTAGGGGATATGGCGCCTACGCCTCGGAGAGCGTCATCCACATTGGACGTTCGATGTTGGAAGTTGGACGTTCGACGTTCGATTTTCTATTTGAAGTTTCA
>JASJCE010000528.1 GCA_030066155.1 Desulfobacterales bacterium
TTTACAAAATTTATAGACGAGTTACCCCTGCCATAAAAGAAATGATGAAAGGCAAAGAGATAAAAACCCCTGATGGTTTCTTTCGCCTGAGATTCGAAGTTAAAGTCTGATCAACTAAATTTCCGCTGAATGAACAAGTTTGATACCAGTGTCTCTTAAATCGGAAATAAAGAAGGCCGAAGTTTTACTGACGACCTCTAATTTCAAGCGGCATCTCCAGGTGTACAATCAATGTATCATTTTTTTATTTGCTCGGCAGAAATTCAATGGTGTATGGCTCCATACCGTTGGGATGATCTTTGGCAAACTTTTCCAACAGGTTTGCCAGTCGGCCATACCCATATGCCGGTATGGTATGAGGAACGATAATTAGCCCTTCATGTGGTTTAAGGTCTTCAAAAAATTGAACTGTCAAGGTGATAAAATCATCCCGGTTTGGGGTCACTATCGCACAGCCTTCGGCCGCCGCGAAGGCAAGCTGCTCCTCATCAGCGGCTTCAATCAAACCGGTCTCATGGGCGCTGGTCGCATCCATCCCCTTTTTTCTTAAAATCTCGGAAACCTTGGGGCTGATATCTTCGTCCAGATAAAGCTTCACGTCTTACCTGCAGTTTTTGAGAGAAAGGGAAACCGTTTAATTACTTTTGCCTCGCTAAGATTCTCATTACGGGTGATCCGCTTATCAATGTCTTCCGGATAAAGAGCATAATAAGTAAGTGCAGATCGGATCTGCTGTTCGCTCAGCCAGTGATAGGTTTTTTTTAGTTTATCGTAGTTTTCACCCAGCCCTTTGAATGTTGCGATAAATTCCCAGATATCGATTCCGGTGCCGGCGATTTTGGCACGCCTTCCGGTTGGCCCATCGGCAAATGTGACTCCCGGACACCTTCTCATCTTAACCGCCTCAATGAGTAGATCCCTGGCGATACCGGAAAAGTCTTTTCCGCTGCCGGAAGCCAATGCTTCAATTTCTTTTACCGCCTCTGCTGGCAGCCGAATACTTTTCTGTATGGTTGACATGTTGAAGCTCCTTTTAAGATGTATGCTTAGACAATATTTGGTAATTCAATACATGTCAATGACCTCCAATTAATGACATAATCTGCGAATCGACAAAAAAGTGTAAAATAGGCAAACTAAACTAAAAAAGGGCCGCCGATGAGCAACTCTTTCTTTTGGCCTGCTATGCGTAGCATTTGGTTTGTCCTGCCAAGCCAAAAGCGAAGTAGGATTATCCCAGGGGGATCTTTATTAGCCTCTGGCTAACGAACCTCCTTTAACGGCGTGAGAGGCCGAGTAGTAGCGTATTCCACTTGATTTCATTGCCTTTTTCGACCGCTAAAATCCGTTTAGGGGGTTTAAAATCTGTCTAAAAGGCCGTCGTTTGACTATTTTAGTCCGTTCCAGTTACCTTGAAAATTCGGTTGACACCACCGAATTTTCGATGTAGTGGGTATCCATGATTGAACGCAGACAAGAAATCGATACGCTTCATGGATTGCTCAAACGCCACCCGGTTGTGGGTATAATCGGTGCACGTCAGGTTGGAAAGACCACGCTGGCGAGACTTTTCGTGAAAGAATCCCAACAAAAATCATCCTATTTTGATTTGGAAAATCCGGAAGAAATAGCGCGGTTGGCTGATCCCATGCTGGTATTGAAAGACCTGAAAGGATTGGTAGTAATCGACGAGGTTCAACGCCTGCCGGATCTTTTTCAGGTCCTGCGCGTTTTGGTTGATCGACCTAGATTACCGTTGCGCTTTCTAGTTTTAGGAAGTGCATCTCCCGATCTACTGCGCCAAAGTTCTGAGACCCTCGCTGGGCGTATCATTTATCACCAACTGAACGGTTTTGCTTTCGACGAAGTCGGAACCGAAAGACAGAAACGCCTCTGGTTGCGGGGAGGATTTCCCAGAGCCTATCTGGCCCGAACAAATTCACAGAGTCATGAATGGCTACGGGGGTTTATTCGCACGTTTTTGGAGCGTGATCTTCCTCAGCTTGGCATTACAATTCGCTCGACCACATTACAGCGCTTTTGGACCATGCTCGCGCACTATCACGGCCAGATTTGGAATTCTTCAGAATTTGGAAGATCTTTCGGGGTTGCTGATACGACAGTGAGAAATTACCTGGATTTGATGACTTCCGCTTTAGTCACTCGACAGCTTCAGCCATGGCATGAGAACATTTCGAAGCGTCAAGTAAAGGCGCCAAAAATATATATCACCGACTCCGGTGTACTTCACACTCTGCTAAACCTCCGCAGTATGATGGATTTGGAAGGTCACCCAAAGGTTGGAGCTTCGTGGGAGGGTTTTCTCCTGCAACAAGTCATCCGACGGCTGCAGGTTTTTCCGGAGGAATGCTTTTTCTGGGCCACACATGGCGGCGCTGAATTGGATCTTTTTGTCTTTCGAGGTCGCCGACGATACGGTTTTGAATTCAAGCGAACAACGTCGCCGCGCGTCACGCCTTCAATGCGAAGCGCTCTTTCTGATTTAAAACTAAACCGCCTGGATGTCATTCATGCCGGGGAAAATACGTTTCCCCTAACTGAGAAAATCCGGGCGGTGTCGTGGCAACGATTACTGGTCGACGTTCAACCATTAAAATGACGTAGGGGAATAAGGGGCTTTGTGCGTTATGCGAAAACATCTGGATCAGGAATTAGAGGATCTGAAATTAATAACAAATACAAGGTATCAATTCTTGCTTGAAACACAAGCTCAGAAACTCAGCGTATTATTAACCTGTCCCAATTTTGCCAGAACTCGATTCCGGTACCGGTAATTTTGGCGCGGTTTCCGGTTGGCCCATCGACAATTGTGATTCCCGGACACCTTCTCGAACGGTAGTCCTGTAGTCCAGGGTCGGGCCACCTGAAGTTTTTGAGATAGCACAGATATTTGCCGATTTTGAGCTCTGAAATAGGCCTATAGTGAGCTTTTTGAAGGCAAAAAGGCCGTTTTAGAATAACGATAACCCATAGAATCATAGAATGTTTTTTGGTCCCGGACATCGGGAAGGATATCATACGTGCGTTTTAAGATGTCATCTTCGGAAAGGACTGATTGCTATAAGGCTCATTTCAGGGTCAAAAACGGCGATATAGACTCAAATAGTACCTATTTCTGGACTCTTAATATCGAATTATCAGGTAATTGCCGTGGCGACCCGGCAAAGAGCCCGACCTGGCAATGACGCTCGGAAGTGAAAAAATACGCAATTAATATTGACAACAGGAAAGTAATTGTGCTATCGGAAAGCAGTTTATCTACCCTATTTAAGCTGCTATTCATTGGAAGCTAATAAACTGCTAGTGCGTCCCATCTACATTTAGAACTCACGTCGATTCACCTCAATCTAAACGGTGTGCTCTATTATTCTTAGTTGGGAATGACAGCTGACGTAACCACTTCATATTCCATTGCATTATCCTAAATTTGTCTCCCAACCTGATATCCTTGGAGGGTGGACACGGAAATGCGCTTGTTTTGATACTGACCCCATTCCAATTATTTGGAAAAGCCAAATGGCGAAACCGATCGAAGTATGCATACGCCAATCGTTTTAGATTTCCCATATTGACCTAGTAAATATAATTAATCTGATTGCACTGGCCCATCAGAATTACTTAAAAAAAGTTCTTCCATCTAATATCATAGTTCGGCTCGATATGTGCGGTTAGGGCCAAAACGCCACGAAGCGCAGATAGGGTACCCGGCAATCCTCGAGAGCGGCGGAGGTGTCGATGCGCGCTGCCGGATCGCTCGGGGACGTCGAATGCTGCCCCGAGTTCGAGCTCGACAAGGCGCAGGAGTACCGTTGCTGCCCGCAGGGCGAAAACGAAGATGATGGGAACGATGACTGATTAAGCAAATCCGTCATCCTTATCCATTTTAACCCTTATCAAGGAGGTAAAAAATGGCAGACAAAAAATCCGGAAAGGCATCCAATGCCAAAGATGTCTCCAAGTTTCTCGAGTTGGATCCTGATCAGCTTCCACTAACGGAAAAACGTGCCAAATTTCTCTCAAAAATGACCGGGATCGATTCGAAAAGACTGAGAGGAAAAAAGATCAGCAGGGTCCACGAACTGATAAAATGGAAAGTGAATCCCGACCTTCTTTTATTCCGCCGAATCTGCGGTAAAGTTGTCAAGAGAGATCCGGTTACCGGAGATTTGGAGCCGGTCCCCAATGCAACCGTGCATGTAGAGGATACAGACTGTAATTTCTGGGGGTATTTTCCGGTGGGTTTGCCCTGGGTATGGCTCTACCCATTATTCTGCACCCGGGAGGAGATTGCCGCAGTGAGAACCGATGAATGTGGCAAGTTCTGCGTTTTTCTGCCTTACTGGGACATTGACCGCATCCTCACTTTTCAGAAACGGCGGATCTGCTACTTTCTGTTTTTCAAGCCTCGCATCAGGGATCTAATCGAGCTGTTGCCTGACCCTCCGATCATTCGGGGTCCCATACCCGAACCGGACCCGGCACCTTTCGCCAAAGTGCTTCCGGAGGCTATCGAACGAATCCGGGATCAGGTCGATAATACAACCATCGAGCGTCTCGAACTCGCCCTGGATCGGAGTTTAAATGGAGAAAGCCAGGCATTGCTCGAAGAATCTATAAATGAATTGGCTTTTCCTGGCGCAATGCCACCACCGTTACCAGAGAAGATTCTCACGGGAAAATCAAATACTAAAAAACTTTCCGACATAATGTCATTCGATCTGGATAGGGATCTTCTAAAAAAATTCGACCCGAGACGATTTATCGGCCCATTCATCCGCTGCCATGACATCTATGTTCCTGTTTGGACACCGGTACTCGACGTTCCCGACATCACCTTCAAGGTCACTCAAGACTACGATCTGGACGGGGTTGAAGAGGTCATTTACTCAGAAGGTTTTTTCGACGTCCGCTGGAATGCCGGACCGATATTGAACGTCATCCTTGAAGCTCGGGGAAGCGCAATTTCGACACCCAACTGCCAACCAGTCCAAATACCGTGTAAAAATAAGGCATCCATCGAAAGCGCTGGTTATCTCGATCTTGAACCCCCTTATCATAATGATGCCGACGGTTATTGCGTCCGCGTGAACCGGCCCACAACCAACGGCTACTACCCGGTGAATGACACAAGGGTTAACCCGGCCACAGCTCCATATGCCGGAAATATCAATCTGCA
>JASJCE010000529.1 GCA_030066155.1 Desulfobacterales bacterium
GACCGGAACCTCAGATTTACAAATCGTTCCGCTGATATTGCAGCGGGGGTGAAACGCGCATCCCGGCGGTATGTCCGTCAACGTCGGCATCATTCCGGGGATCTGGTTCAGGCGCGAGCCCGGTTGCAGGCTGCCCGGCAGCGCTTGGATCAGTCCTTTGGTATACGGGTGGGCCGGATTCTCGATCACCGCGCGGGTGGCCCCGATTTCAACGATTTTGCCGGCATACATTACGGCAATCCGTTCGGTCACCTGGGATACGACACCCAAATCGTGGGTTATCAGCATCAGTCCCATATTTTCAGAGTCACACAATTCCTGAAGCAGATCCATGATCTCAGCCTGGATGGTGACATCCAGCGCGGTCGTGGGCTCGTCGGCAATAATCAGCGCTGGATTGGTCAACAGGGCAATGGCAACGACGATGCGCTGGCGCATACCGCCGGAGAATTCGTGGGGGTACTGATTCAGTCGTTTTTCCGGGGACGGGATATGAACCTTGCGCAATTTTTCCAGGGCAATGTCGACAGCGTCGGATTTGCTCACCTGTTGATGGGCCAGAACGGTCTCGATCATCTGGGTGCTGACGGTGAGAACCGGATTCAATGTCATCATCGGGTCCTGGAAAATCATGCTGATGCGGTTGCCGCGAATTTTTCGCATCTCCTCCTCGGGTAACCGGTTCAGCTCCCGGTCCTCGAATATAACTTTGCCGGCGGAAATATATCCGGGCTTGCTCAACAGGTTGATAACGGCAAAACCGGTCACCGACTTGCCGGCACCGCTTTCTCCGACGATCCCCAGGCGTTGCCCCTTGTCCAGCGTGAAGTTAACGCCGTTGATAGCGGTCAGATCACCGAATCGCAGCGCAAATTTGACTTCAAGATCCTTGACTTCGAGTAGATGGGGCATTTCGCTTGTAAGTTGATGTTGAGTTTATGTAAAAGTCCAGGTTTAACAAAATTGAGTAGCCTGCCAGCTTTTCCTTAGCCTTTATACAACTTCGGATTGAGCACATCTCTCAGCCAGTCGCCCAGCAGCAGAATGACCAGCACAACAATTACCAATAGGACGCCAGGGAAAAAAGTGATCCACCACGAACCGCTGAAAATATATTCGAATCCGGCCCGGATCAGGGATCCCAGGGACGGTTTGGTGATCGGCATGCCCAACCCCAGAAATGATAGGGCGGCTTCGCTCATAATGGCGTTAGCGACCTGGATGGTGGAAATCACCAGAACCGGTGTCATGGTGTTGGGCAGAATATGGCGAAACATGATTTGCCGTTGGTTGATGCCGATGACTCGGGCGGCTTCCACATATTCCTTATTCTTTTCCCCCAGCACCGAAGCCCGGACGGTCCTGGCATAATGCGGCCATTGCGACATGCCGATAATCACGATTAACAAGATTTCGGCCAGGTCCTCGTAGCGGCCGATGCCGAATGCCAGTTTAAAAATAGCGCTGGTGAAAATTGCCACAATCAGGTATGGGATTGAAAATTGAATATCAGCCAATCGCATCAGGAAAGAATCGAGCTTGCCGCCGAAAAAACCGGATATCAGACCCACCACGATCCCCACAAATGCCTGGAACAAGACCGCCCCGATGCCGATCAGCAGCGACACCCGCAGGCCGTAGATCATTGTGCTCAAAAGGTCACGACCCTGGATATCGGTACCCAACGTGAACATCTCGTTGCCCCCCTCCATCCAGTATGGCGGCGTTTCGGCATCCATAATATCGAATGTCGCCGTATCGTAAGTATTGTACGGCGCAATAACCGGTGCCAGAATACTGATAATAGCCAACACCATCAGAACCGCAAAGCTGGAAATGGCGATGGGGTCGCGTTTAAAGCTGTACAACAGATAAGATTGTTTGAATCGGTTCCAGGAATTCATTTCGTTCCTGCAATTCTTACCATCGGGTTGACCAAACCGTAAACAATATCGACGACTGTGTTGACGACGACGAAAATTACCCCCACCAGTACGAGGTAGGCTACCAGTAGAGAAGTGTCCGAGCGTTCGACGGCCTCCAAAAACATAAATCCCATTCCCTGCCAATTAAAAACAGTCTCCGTCAGGATGGTGAACGCAAACAGGATTCCAACCTGAACGCCAAACACGGTAATTACCGGAAGCAAGGTGTTTTTGAAGGCATGCAGATACCAGACCCGCCGGCGATGCAGTCCTTTGGCCCAGGCAAACTTGATGTACTCGGTTTCCAGCACTTCCATCATTTCAGCCCTGACCAGACGGATAAACAGCGGCAGCATGATTGTGGAAAGGGATACGCTGGGTAATATCAGGTGGGTTAGACCATCCAGGGTGAAAAATCCGCTTTCCCAGCCCCAGATATTGACCGTTTCCCCCCGGCCATATGATGGCAGCCAGTTCAATTCCACCCCAAAAAAATAAATCAAGGCGATGGCCGTCAGAAACACCGGCATGGCCACGCCGATGGTGCTGGCCGCCATAATGATCCGTGACAGCCAGCTTTTGGGATAAATGGCGGAATAAATGCCGGCCGGAATGGAGACGACAATCAGGATTAACGCCGTCACGATGACCAATTCGATGGTTGCCGGCGCCTTGGCGATGATGACCTCCAGGGCCGGCTTTTTATAAAAAAAGGAAATCCCCAGATCGCCCCGGCAGGCTTTTTTTATGAATCGAAAATACTGAATGTAAAACGGGTCATTCAATCCCAGTTGATCTCGAATGACGGCGCGTTCAGCCGGGGTCACCCGTTCACCCACCAGATCCCTTACCGGGTCGCCGATCTGGTGCTGAATTACGAAGCCCACCAGGCCGATGACGAGCATGACGATAATGGCTTGAATAATGCGTCTGACGACAAAGGCGAACATGAGTATTTTGTGTCGGGTTGTAGCTATTGTGTTTGATATTCGGTCACATCATCCCCATACGCTTTTTTCGACCAAAATCAAAACACAAAATACTATTTATTCATTACTCACATAAGTCGGGGCAGGGGCGTTACGTGTCATAACGCGTGCCTGCCCCAGTTTTGTTGGCATATTGAAGCCTGTGGTCCGGCAGTTCTCAGTCAGTCAAGATCGACCGCCACGTGTCATAATTCTCTCCGACAGACCACAAACAACTTACGATATTATTACTGAACCACCAGATCTCCCAAATACGGAAAGTTCATGGTGTTGACGATGGCCTTGATGCCGAGGTTGTTTTTGCCGGCGTAGGAATGGTTCTGCCAGTGAAACGGGACGAATGCAGCATCCTCATAAAGCATTTTTTCAATATCCTGAAGGATCATCTTGCGCTTATTCAGATCCGTCTCTGACTGGGCCGCCATGGTCATCATATCGATTTTTTTATTACAATAATTTCCGCTGTTATACTGGCCATAGCCGGTTTCTTTATTCGGGCACATGCCCAGAAACTCGGTAAAATTGCCGGAATCTTCGGTGTCCGAGTGCCATCCGATCATTTGAATATCTGCTACCTGGGCATCGAATTCGTCCCAGTACTGGGCCTTGGGCATGGTCTTGAGGTTGACCTTGATTTTAATTTTGGCCAACATGGAAGCGAATGCTTCGGCAATTTTTTCATCGTTGACATAACGGTTATTGGGCGCAATCATGGTGCACTCGAAACCGTCGGCCAGGCCGGCTTCTTTCATCAGGGCCTTGGCTTTTTTCAAATCATACCGCGGCTCCAAAGCGGGATTGTGACCCATATAGCCTTTGGGACTCTGTTGGCCGGCCGGCGTAGCCGTGCCCTTCATGATTTTCTTGGCGATGCCGACATTGTTGACGGCATGCACAATGGCCTGCCGCACCCGCACATCCGCTAATTCCGGCCGCCGCTTCTGGTTGAGCTGCACCGTGATGATCCGGCCGCCGGGGTAGGTCACCAGCTTGACTTTATCGTCTTTGCGGACGCGCTGGAAATCCTGTGGCGGTACCGGTGAAATGAAATCCACGTCACCCGAGAGCAGCGCCGCCACCCGCGTGGCTTCTTCTTTAATTGGCGTCAGAATAATTTTGGAGACATTGCCGGGCGATTTTTTGTCCCAGTAATCGGCAAATCTTTCGAAAACATACCTGGCCCCCTGCTCCCATTCAACGACGCGGAAAGGACCGGTACCGGATTCGTTCATCAGCGCGAACGAAGGCCCTATTTTTACGACCGCATCTTTCGGCTGGCCGGTACTGTCCGTACCGGTGTAAAATTTACTGTCCAGCGGGAAAATATAGGTGGCCATGTTGATCAGCAGTGCATACGGTTTTTTGGTTTTGATATCGACGGTATGATCGTTGACAACATAGCAGCCTTCAAAAGGCGTGAACAGCCCTTTAAAATCAGGACTCTTGAAAAATCGTTCAAAAGTAAATTTGACATCTTTGGCCGTGAAGGGGTTGCCGCTGTGAAATTTGACGCCCTTGCGCAGGTAAAAGCGCATGGTCAAATCATCGATCCGCTCCCATTTTTCGGCCAGACGCGGTTCAAAGCTCATATCCTGGGCATAGCGGACGAGGGGATCGAACACCCAGTGTGAATACTGCAGCATTCCGCCCGAAAGCTGTACCTGGGGATCCTGTGACACCGGGCCGGCATCCAGACCCACTTTAAGGGTTTTGGCACCTGCCAGGGCACCCAGGGATATGATCATGAGAATGGCCAAACTAAGAATAATGAGTTTTTTCATGAGTATCTCCTTTCTTTCCTCCGGTGGATGTTATTGTTTCCCGCCCGTTTTGTCTTTGCGTATTGGGCGGGTTGAGGGGGCAAAACGGTATTGTTAGGATGGTATAATGTATTAATTAATGCCGGTCAAGAGGATAAGCAAATTTGGATCAAGGACTGCCCACGACGGATTCAACTGCGGCGCCAATGCTCATTTTCCCGGTATTGACGGTTATGTTGTAATGAACCGGGTCGGATATATCCTTTTAATTCGTGAAAATTCGTGCTGATTCGTGGCTTCCAGCAAACCCAAAAGATAAACTTGATATGCGAAAACTAGGCCGACGCGGCATCTTTTATAAATGCATCGATGAATTTC
>JASJCE010000530.1 GCA_030066155.1 Desulfobacterales bacterium
CCCGCTGCACTTTGAGGTTGGAGACTTTGCAGTAGCGTTCCGTGGTCTTGATCCGGGAGTGGCCCAGAAGATCCTGGATGGTGACCAGGTCGGCATCGGCATTGAGCAACTGGGTGGCCATCGTGTGGCGCAACTGATGGCAGGTGACCTTTAAACCGGTTTTCCCGGCATAATACTCCATGCGTTTCTGGATGCCCCGAACGGAGATTACCTTACCCTTACAGACGCCCTTTTCCACAAGAAAGACCTTGCGCGTGCGAGACGACGGCCGTACCCGAAGATAATCGACCAGCGCCTGCAGCGCATCTCGGCTGAGATACACCAAGCGGTCCCTGCGCCCCTTGCCTTCATAGACAATGACCTGCATGCGCCGCAGGTCGATCGATGCCAGTGTCAGGTTAGCCACTTCCTCCACACGCAATCCACAGCGCAGCATCAGCATGAACATGGCCCGGTCCCGACGACTCCGAATGACACTAAAGAGGCGGGCGACATGCTCTTCCCTGAGATAGCGTGGCAGAGGACGCGACAACCGCAGTGTATACCCGCGCTTAATCGGGTGAACCATCGCCACCTGCTCCTCATGAATCAGGTAGTTGTAAAACCCCCGGATGCTGTCCAGGTGGCAATTGATCGTTTTAGGATTCAAGCGCCTGTCGAGCAGATGGTCGATATAGCTCAACAGAATTTTGTGGGTTACCTGTTCGATGGGAACATCCACCCACAAAACGAACTGACGCAGCGTGTACATGTAGTTTCTAACCGTGTGGGGCGAGTAGTTACGCCGTTTAAGAAACCTGCGGTAATGAACAATCGCGTCGGTAATGGCCACGGATACCCTCGCTTTCGATAATTCGCATTGCCTTAAAATACTCTTCCCTTCGGGTATTGTCGGTGAGCCTTGCGTAGCGGCGGGTCATCTCAATACTGCTGTGCCCCAGAAGCTGCTGAAGGCACTCCAGGCGCATACCAGCATTAAGCAGCTCGCTGGCAAAGGTATGTCGCAGCGCGTGCAGGGTATACCTTTTATGGACTAATCCAGCCTTCGCGAGGTGCTTTGTAAACATGGTTCGCGCAGCCTCATACGATAACGGTCGGCCCCGGTGCCCATAGAACACATAGTCACTGATACGATCCCTTTGCGCCAACGACTGTTTGAGAGCTGACAGAGCATCATCACTGATGTAGACAACACGACCGACACGGTTTTTCTGTGCCTCGAATATCTCGATACGCCGTTCGGTCAGGTTTACATCGTCAAGCCTGGTATGCAGCAGTTCCCCGATTCGCATGCCGGTGCGCAACAAGAGCAGAATCATGGCACGGTCCCGCACATGGGTGATCGCGGCCAACAGCAATTGAATGTCTTCTGGATCAATCGCACGGGGAAGGGTCTCAGGCACTTTGACGCGGATTTTGCGATGGAGCACGTTCGGATGAATCACATCGCGGTCGGCAAGAAACTGGAGAAAGCTGTAAACCAGTCGGGATTGGGTGTTGACGCTATTGGCACACAATCCGCGGTCCTGTTCGTATTCGACATAGGCGCTGATATCGTCACGGGTGGTCGTCTCGATATGGTGCTTTCCCTTGGCCTTGAGAAAGCCAATAAAGGCCAGCAGGGTGGTCTGATAGCTTCTTATCGTATTGTCACTGCGACAATTGCGGATCAGATGGGTAAAGTACAGTTGGATGCAATCCTGGCCGAATAAGCTCCTTTCATGCATCAGCCGAAGTATCTTTTTGACAGCGGGCGGACAGTCATTGACAGCCGTTATCGGCGGTGGGGTATTTGGAGGAGGATGCTGTCCGTGGGTATTGTGACGATAAAATTGGGCTTTGCTGGAAATAGTCGCGAGAACCATCACCTGTCTCCTTTCCAATTTCCATAGAAAAAACAGACAGATGATGACTTTCTAACTGGTTTCAGTCAATCATCATTTTGTTACGTACAGATAGCAGGTATCCGTGTTTTGAAGATTTTGCAGATTATGGTCCGATATCACAACTGTCGATTACCGCGTGATAGATACAGTATCGTTAAGCATATCATCAATATGAACTTTTTTGCCGGAAAAAACTCAGAAAGAAACTGCTTTTGTCTATCGGATAGAATTTAAAACTTCCACAGCCTGCCTTCGATGTGTATCAATGTTACACAATCTGAAAATTTCGATGGAGTTATTCACAGATTGTCGGGCATCGACTTTCTTTTTTTTGGCCATGTATAGCTTGCCTAATTCCAACCAAGCTTGTCCTTCGATACCTTTTGCACCAATTTCTTTGGCGAGACCAATGGCATTTTTAAAATGTGATTCAGCATTTTTTGATGCAGATGTAATGTTTTTTATCATAAACCCGAGGTTCTTGAATATAACACTAAGCTTTACATCAGCTTCTCTGCTTGCGATTTTTGCGAAAATCGAACCTAACATGAGCTCTGAAACAATATAAAAATATCTGTAGTGCATTTCATTTAACTTTTCTCGCACCTCATTAATTTTCTTGAACCCGGCCTCAATATTCCCCTGACCGACCAGCGATCCACCTAAAAAGAGCTCAGCAGGAACTGCCAACCAAGGAAACCGTGAATTTTCATTGAGTAATTCGACGGTTGGTTTAATGATATTTAGGGCTTCATCATATCTCTCTGATAAGAAGTAAACCATTCCTTTCATCACAACGCAGGCATAGTAATAGATAAAATCTTTTTGTTCACTTGTACCTCGATCCAGCCATTCAAGGGCTTTTTTATAGTCGCCATCCAAGATGTATGAAGCGCCTAATTCTACGCATCCAAAGATCAGGGATGGAATGCTTCCCTGCTGTTCCCCGATTGCGACAAGCTCCTGTCCCTTTTCAAAGCTTTTCAGTCTATCACCTTGGAACCAGTATGCGTGTGCCATTCCAGCGCGTGTTTTGAAATGAATGTATCGACCTAAATCATATTTCTCTGCCAGCGCCAGAGCTTTTTCTCCATCTTCAATTGCGTTATTAAATCTGCCAATTGATACTAAAGTCCAGCATCGCCATGTATGAACATAGGCCATAATTTCATAGTCTGGGATAGACCGACTCATGTCATATGCGCGAGATAGATATTTTTCCCCAATAGCCGGTTTCCCAATTCCTAAATGAGACCACCCAAACCATGCCAAAAACATCGCGGTAGCTGATCTGTCGTCAAGTTGAAGTGCCATATCTTCATGCTCACACAGCAACCGATATAAGCCTCCCCAATCAGCGTAGTAGTAGAAAACAAAAGACCACTTGTTAAGGACAAGTGCCAGATTGCGGTCTCTACCAGTCACCTGATCCGGTCCTCCTTCAAGAAGCATGTTATATGCTTTCTCGTAGGCCTGGTGAGCTTCAGCCAAGGCGAATTTTTGCAGCCCCTTTTCACCTGATTTCATTAAATAGAAAATGGCCTTGTTTATCGATAACCCCATACTGAAATGGTACGCTAATGTTTCATAAAAATCGGAAAGTCTATCCTCAAACAGAATCTCAATCACGTTACCAATTTTATCATGTATTGCCCTGCGTTCACTTTTGATTAACCCGTTATAGACAATCTCTTGAGTCAGCGCATGTTTGAATATATATTCCAGCGTGGGCTGAATAGATTTGGCGCTGATCAGATCCAGCCGTTCAAGCATTACAAGATTCTGGTCGATATTTTCTTTGATTTCGCTGATTCGGCTGAGAATATCGAACAAGAAAGCCCTGCCAATAACCGAGGCTTCCTGCAGGATTCGTTTTGTTTCAGAGCCCAGACGGTCAATCCTGCCAGCAATTACCCCCTGAATGTTTGTAGAAATAAAAGAGTCGTCAATCGTTTTGGTAAGGATCCATTGGCCGGAGTCCTTTGATAATGCCTCCGCATCAATCAGGGCATTGACTAATTCTTCAACATAGAATGGGTTGCCGTCGATACTGTCTCTAATAAATTCCCTCAACTCTTTAGGGATTTTTTCAGCATTTAAGAGAGAACAAACCATATCCTGTGACTCTGACGGGGATAACTCCCGCAGTCTAAGTTCCGTATATTTGATCGGTAGCGCGTTGATCTCAAACTCTGTAAAAATTGTTATAACTGGACGATGAATACAAATCATCAAGAGGGGGGCAGGCAGGTTTGATAACAGTTTTCGTACCAATTCCATCGTCGATGGATCAGCCCAGTGCATGTCTTCCAAACATATCACGGTAGGCCCTGATGTTGTCAGCGCCTTCAGAACATCCTGCATCGCTGTATATAATTGATCTTTCCAATATTCAGGGCTCACCTCGCTGGTTTCTGAATATTCAATCGAAAACAAGCCGCCAATGTACGGGATTTTATCTACTTCTTTCCCTATTAGTCCCTCAAGGCTGGATTCAACTTTTTGTTTTATTGTTTCAGTGTTGTCGCTTTCTTCAATTCCAAAAGCTTTAATTAAAAGATCAATCAGCGGGTAATAAGGCGTGTTTTGTGTATAAGGATAGGCGTTGCCATCAAACCATTGAAACTTCACAAGATCTAATGTTTTTCTGAATTCATGAACCAGGCGGCTTTTGCCTGTTCCTGCCGTACCGCAGACGGAAACCACCGATCCTTTTCCTTGTTCAAGACTCTCGGCAGCATCATTAAGAACCTGTATCTCTATCGAACGTCCAATAAGCTCGGCACGCAGCCCATGCAAACGATGTAATTTTTTTGGCGTCTGTAATGCATCACCCACCCGGTATACTTGGATGGGCTCGGCCTTACCTTTGGCCTTCACGGGCTCTAAAGCTTTAAATTCGAAGTACCCCTTGGTCTGAACATAGGAATCACGGTCGGTTATGATTTCCCCGGGTTGGCTTGCGCTCATCAGCCTGGCTGCCGTATTGATGGTATCCCCTACCAACCCGTGGGTACCCTTCTGAAAATTAATTTCACCGGTCACCACCAAACCCGTATTGATGCCAGTATGCATAGATAACTGGCGACCAATTATTTCTTCGTATTTTGGGCTTACCGAATCTACATAGGCATGGATTTCGCGGGCGGCTTTGATGGC
>JASJCE010000531.1 GCA_030066155.1 Desulfobacterales bacterium
AATTCCTCAATTCCTAAATAAACACATCCTCCTGCCACCCCAGCTTCAATAATTCTATCCGCTCCGGGTGGCAGTTGCCCAGTCTGAAACGGGTTTCACCGGCCTCAATGTGAAGCGGGCGCGGACTAATTGGACGCTCTTCACCGAAATAAAGGTCTCTTTTGGCCTGGATAATGTGGGCGCCAGTCGCGTCGGCTGCCACCGGATCGGCGCTTACAATCAACCCTTTGTATGGCCAGGTGTATTTTCGACTGAAATGGTGCGGTCCGACGCCATGGAAAAGCGGGGTAATCATGACGAGGATATTCAAGCGGGTCTTTGACCGCAAATTCGATTTGTGCCATATCGCTCCTAGCTTTTCGCAGGCATTGCCGTGGTACATCCAGGGACTCGAAACAAACATAATGTAATTCTTGAGCAACGTCCCGAGGCCGGACCAGGCATGGGTGCGCAGGGGACGAACATTGATTAAGGCGGTTGAATTCCTAAAAACCGGATTGCGACGAACGCCGCGATCGTCAACTGAAATATTCTGTTTTTTGACCCCAGCTGCTATCAAGCGTTCCTGCAGAATCTCCTCAAGCACCGCAGGAGTTGGCAAGTGCCACCAGACATTGCTTTTGATGCCAACAACATCATCGGCATTAAAAAGCTGCTGCCAGACCGCAGCGGCATCGTCTGCAACGAATAGCGTTTGGACGGCCTGATCCAGCATATCAGCCAGATTGTCGGTTCGAATATCTCCCGCGTTGCCGATGAGATCCTTATCCCGGATTAAAACGACCCGGCTTTTAGCCGGCTGGCTGGCGGCAACATCCCCCGGCCACGGCAATCCCATCAGGCTTCCCATGGCAACGTAAGAACCGGTGCGAATAAAATCGCGACGGGTCAAAACACGCTTTGATTTTTTCATGATACCCCCCGGTTTTGGTTAACTGGTTGATTCGTTGACTGGCTAAATGGTCAACTAGTTGAATGGTCTAATATCCTCTTTTCACTATTTAACTATTCAACTATTCAACTATTTAACTAATCCTCACTTGATGGTTTGTAAAAGGTTTTCGGCTAGTTGAGGCGTGTCCGCTTCTAAAATGATAATCAGCAGCAAATTGTTGATCCTGGCTCCGGACCACTTTCCATTCTCCAGTCGGACCAGTCCATTTTCTTTGGTTTCTCCAAGGTAATGACGGCTAAATTGTGAATAGGCGCGGGTTACTGCATTCACATCAGGATACAACACCAGCAAGATCACGGCCTGCTCGGCTTCCCGCTCGTAATTGGCAAGCAACGCTTCGGTGTTATCGGAAATATTCAGCAAATTTTCGTCTGACAGGTAGTAGTGATAATTTAAAATGACCGGATGATGCAGGTAACGGATGTTATTGGCCTGAAGTCCCTCCGGCGGCAGCCGATCGATAATTCCCGGACGGCGGCCCCGGGAGTCGATTAGCGCATCGATCCGCTGACCGAGTACCAGAACCGCTTTTTGGGCGACATGGTTCTCCTCCTCCGAGTAAATGGAGACAAAAAAACGATCCTTCCAGAAATTTACCCAACCCGGCCGCACACGGCCATCCTGGCCCAGGTCGATCACTTCACCCTCCGGATCGTGGGTGAACACGCCGAACGCATCTTTGGCGGTTCCCATATCGAAGATGTCCAGCATGATCGCCGGTCCGTTGTCGGCTGCGTACCGCCGGGAAAGGCAGCCGTGCATGTTGTAGGCCTTGTAAACTTCGGCACCGCCATTGATGTAGCCGAAGATCGTCTGAGGCGTATAGAACTGATCTTCAGAAGCTTTCGACCAGGTTATGATTTTTTCCGGCAGCTTCGACCGCAATTCTTCAAGCATCGTTGCGTGGGAATTTGGTGTCATTGAACATATACCGCCGATAGAAATTACGTATAGTATAAACAATATTTGTCGTTTAGTGACCCAGCCGTTCATTTTTGAATTTTTGCGTTTGTCTGGCCTGCAACAGGAAGAAGGTGAGAGGCTGAGAAGGTGAGAAACAAGTAAAAGATATGAGATGCATATCCAGCCTCTATTCCAGCCACATCGTGTCAACTGAAATCATAGCTTAAACCTAAAGTGTTGTTAAAAGCAACCGATAAATTGATCAATCGGCAGCTTTCCTCAACTGATAATTCGAACCGTTAACAATGAGTGATCAAGACCAAGCCCCCAAGAATTGTAATGCGATCATATCCAAGCTGTTTCAGATCGTTGTCAATCTGACCGAAGAGCAGCAGCTGACCCTGTTGTGTCATGCCGAAGACCTCTATGCGAAGGAAAAAAGGGTCAGCATGCGGAAAACCTGCAAAATTCCGGTAAGTTACGCAACCGACTGTCGAGTATTTTCCAACGACATCAAAAACATCAGTGACAGCGGGCTTTTTATTGAAACAAAGAAACCTTTGATTGTAGGGGATGAGATAGTCATGTCATTCCGCCTCGAGGGTTTCGACAAGCCTTTCAAGATGAAGGGGGATATTACCCGCACCACAAGCAAAGGGGTTGGCGTCGAATTCAAAAATATCAGTCCCTACCTCAGAGAAATGATCGATCTTCTGCTGAAACGAATGAAATAGATAAACCGCCGGCACCTTCACATTACCTTAAAATATCAATTGTAATCTGGCACCTGTAGATCCTAGTTATACCCAATCGGCAAAGCCGGTGGTTTATGAAAGGAGTTATTGGACAGCGGATATTTCATGGTTATCTTTGCTGGCCATGGAGGTGCAAAAATGGATCTTGGAATTAACGGAAAGATCGCATTGGTTACAGCAGCCAGCCGGGGCCTGGGTCGGGGCTGCGCGGAACAGTTGGCATCTGAAAATTGCCGGGTGGCTATCTGTGCGCGTGATGAAGCGGCCGTTAAACAGGTCGCGGCAGATATTTCTACCGCAACGGATTCAGAGGTCATTGGCATTGGCGCCGATGTCAGTCAGATCGAAGACATCGACCGCCTTTTGGCGGAAACCAGACAATCCCTGGGAGATCCCGATATCCTGGTTACCAATGCCGGAGGTCCGCCGCCCGGAACTTATGCCAGCACGGCAATCGAAGACTACCAACGGGCCCTCGACCTCAACCTGATGAGCGCCGTTCACCTGATTCGCGGCGTCACCCCCGCCATGCAATCCAGAGGCTGGGGACGGATTATCGCCATTACCTCCATATCGGTCAAACAGCCTATCGGGACCCTGCTGCTTTCCAATATGGCGCGCGCCGGACTGACCGGATTTTTGAAAACGATTGCTACGGAGCTGGCCCCGGACGGCATCACCGTGAATGCCCTGCTGCCCGGCACCCATCAAACATCTCGCATCGATCAGTTGATTCAGCATCGGGCCGAACAGGAGAATAGGACACGGGAGGAGATCATGCAGGAAATGACGGCCGCCAATCCCACCCGGACAATCGGAGAGCCTTCAGATTTCGGAGCAGCGGCAGCATTCCTGGCCAGTGCTCAGGCCAATTATATAACGGGCCAGAGCTTGTTGATCGACGGTGGGAGTTACAAAGGCCTCCTGTAAATTGAAAAAGGAATATAATAGTTTAAAATACATTAGTCAGAGAAAAGGAGAACCTATTTCATGTTTTGCAAAAAAGACAGTAAAGCGTCCCGTCAGCTCGTTGAAGGTGTAGAGCTAACCGCCCTCGTACACGGAGATAAAACCCTGATGGGTCAGTTTAAAATTGTCAAAGGGGCAGCCGTACCGCTCCATTCCCACCCCCACGAACAAACCGGCTTCATGGTGTCGGGCAAGTTGCGCTTCAATGTCGCCGGCAACATAACGGAGGCCGAACCGGGGGACAGCTGGTGCATTTCCGGCGACGTTGAACACTCGGCTGAAGCGCTGGAAGATTCAGTCGTTATCGAAATATTCTCGCCGGTACGGGAGGACTACCTGCCGTGAAATACCCGGAACATTGGAGTAACGGAGTGATGGAGTAATAGGAAAATCATTCCGGGTATATTGAAGCGATCCAGATTATCTTTACGAATGGCCTGCAATTTTTTGCCAAATTACTGTCTAAGGGCATTAAACCATATCATTGTGTTGTCTTTAAAAAAAATTTTGCCGCTTAAACCATGTCCAACAAGCCAAAACTCCATCACTCCAGTACTCCAACACTCCAATTTTTTTTAGCCCCGACTATTAATAACCGTTATCTGATCATTCAATGTCCAGAAATCGTAAATGATCCCGATGCCAACCAAACCGCCGGTTAGCAGATATAGAATTCCGGAGATCCATTTTCCCATGTACATCCGGTGCACCCCAAGAATTCCCAGAAACGTCAGCAGGATCCAGGCCAGGTTGTAATCAATCGCGCCTTCCCGGAATCTCAAATTCGCTCTGCGGTCCATACCGGGGATTAAAAATAGATCGACGATCCATCCGACAAAAAAGAGGCCAAGGGTGAACAGATAGATCGTACCGGAAATGGGGTGCCCGAAATAAAACCGGTGGGAGCCGGTAAAACCGAAAATCCACAGGATATAGCCAATTGTTTTACGATGCGTATCGTTGCCATTGCTCATTCTACCGTCCTTTTTCTTTTTCCTTCCTGAGTAATCTCCTGTTAATGGAGCGCCTGTAGAAGATGAATCCGTAAATAGAAATATTAGTCACGATAACCAGCATTGCCAGGAGGTATTGTATCCTCGGCGTAAGGCCGTCGGGGTAAAGAATTGGCATCAAATAGGCCGACACGAAATCACCCGGATAGGTCCCCTTCCCCGCCTTTATTCGAAGCCAATTTTCCAGCGGTGTCAGCGGACAAATACCGCCGCTGACCTCTATCCATACCGCCCACCCAACGGCTGGAAGGTGCGGCCACATAATCCAGCGCCACCGGAAAACCAAAATCGCTCCCAGAACAACAAAAATAACAAATCCCAGGTGAATCAATACGACAATATCGGCTAAGATACCGTAGGGCATAATCTAACTATTGGAATTTATATCAAATTTATTTAAACACGTTTATATTGCAATGAGATAGGGCCGCGAAGAGGCGCA
>JASJCE010000532.1 GCA_030066155.1 Desulfobacterales bacterium
CTCAACCCCCTGGTGGCGGTTATCGCCATGCTCCTGAGCAGTTTGAGCGTGACCGGCAACACCCTTATGCTGGTGCGTAGAAATACATAATAATACGATTCCATCCAGTGTTGACCAACAGGACTTCCCTTAGGTTAACGGCATTAGGCCTGACCCCATTTCGATATACACTGAATGCACAATCAAAATGTTGTCTCATATATATATGAATATTTACATTGACACTTACATTTTTATCAGTTAGGGTGCTCGTATTTTCCCGTGTTGAATTGATCAATATGTTAAACGCGTGCCCTACCACAATTGATTTTGATATTTATCAACCGCGCAACCCGAAGGCAAGCGCCTATTACCGCTGCGTCGAAGACCACTTTGAGCAGCTGGAAACTGTCTGGGACGAACGTTATCAGCGCCGCTTTGGCTTTTGGCGTCCGTATGTAATCGAAATGCGGAAATAATCAAAAAGATCCTCAAACACCTGGACTTATGAGATGTCAAGCGCAAACTGCCTCCTTGCGCCAACGGCCCGCCGCCTGAAGCCTATGTTATCTATGATTATTCCTCAGCGCCCAGCGCGGATGTTTACTTAATTGATGCTGATTACCCAATGGACCTGTCGCGGCGCAGTTCGTAGAAAGAAGACGGAAATCTACCTTTAAAAAAATCCAACCGCGGGCAAAGCGGTGAGCTATGCCCGAATTTGCCTAAAAGTTCAATTCCAACTCAGAAAATGGAGGTTGACAGGAAAAATCGTTTCCGTTATCAGGTTGGGTAATGGTTCCGTTTAATTGACTCCTCAATAACTTCTTATCTTTCGATTCATCCGCTTTCAAAAAGCAACTTCTTATCTTTTCTTTTTATCTTTTCCACTGCTATAGCCGCGATGATGATTACCGGCGATGACCCCTAGCAAGGTAAGACTCATAAATGTTGTGTCGGAATTAATCCAATATTGTAAATCGGGATGGTGAGGAACCATATTACACTACAAATCCGCCAATTTTAGCCGCTTGAGTCCACTTCTGCCGGATTTGAATATCTTGAAACCGTAATAGGCACCGAATAGCAATACCGCTGAAAAAATAAACATAAACGATGCCCCCAGAATCCCGACACCAGTATCATCTATCGAAGTGATTCCAAGGATAATCATAAAAAGCCCGAATATCACACCTATGCAGCCAATCAGAACACCTCCAACGATTCTTAGTCTTTCTTTCAAGGAGCTGCTCAATTGGCGTGATGTAAGAACAGGTTTGACCAGACTGTCATGACTCAGTTCATAGAACGTTTCATTGGCTCTCTGATCGGTTCTCAGCAGACGTTCTTTTACCAGAAGCGCCAGTATTTCGGGGCTTATTTTGAATTTATTGACGATCTGTTCCTTGCCGATGCTGTTTCTTCGGCCGCTGTCGGTAATTAAGGCGGATTCGCAAAGTCTTCGAACCGCTCGCCGTTTGCGGGCCTTGGGTATTTTCTGCAGGACTTTGCTGTAAAAATCTTTGAGGATATCCATAATCCCTGAACTGTAACCCAGGTCTTCGGTGCTGATTTGGATATTATCGGTTTTCTTCTTCTGCTTTTTTATGGGCAGCTGTTTTTTGGGCTTATGCTGTTTTTGGAAAGCTATTTCTTCAATTCTTATACAAATAAGCTGCAGTTGAAAGGGTTCCACGTGTACAGCCTGTCCGAATTCTTCCCGCTGTATCTGCTTTGATAGAGACTCTATGATATCATCAATTGCAGAATCTTGTATTTCAAACGGTCTGGTATAAAATGATTCGTCTTTCAGTTCGGCCGGCTCTTTCAGAGCGTCCCGGGCCTTTTCGGCGGACAAGGGAGCCAGCCTGAATCGACAGGAGAAAATTTGGGGTATGGTCTCGGCCGCCTCCTCCAGCACGCCCAGAAAGTCTTCCCGAACAGCCAGGACGATTCTCAGCGGCGGCGGGGAGGCGATGTTGTGCAGTTTCTTTTTGATCTCTTCTGAAATCGAATCTGATTTGGGCGGGTATTTGCGCGTCACCGCACTGAGCTCTTCAATAAACAACGTACGAAAATCATGCTCTTGGATGGTGAACAATTCCTCGAATTGGTCGATTATCATGATGGGCGTCAGCAATGTGTCCTCATCCCAAAGTTCGACGGTTTTGAAGAATTCCCACAAATTTTGTACATTCTCCGTTTCCATTTCGATGTTTTTTCTTTGCGCTTCGATGCGCAAAGCCGCCTCGACGACTTCGACCGGGTCTTCTTCCTTGATATTTAGTCGAACGACAAAGGGCAGGTAACCTTCCGCCCGCAAACGATGCATAACGCCGGCTTTCAAAAGCGAAGTTTTGCCGACACCTGATTTTGCGTATACAAGCACCAGGCGGTTAGCGCTGATTTGATTGGCCAGCGTGCGCGACTCTTCCGACCGGCCGAAAAATGTTTTCCTTGAAAGCGTGTCGTCGGCAAACGGCGACGTACCCGGGTAGCGGCTATTGCCTGTTACTGCAATGGGTTTCATCGGTTTCTTCTCTGGTATTCTCTTCGCAATGATTTTATCAAACGTTTCACCGGTGTGTTGTATTCCTGTACGATGTTCACGGCTTGATAATCGCCAAGCTCCGGTAAAATTTCCTTGGCCTGGATGTCATCTGTTTCCACCGGAACAATAAATTTCCCGCGCACTTCCTTCGATCGTTCCAAAGACCAGGAAATTTCCTTGTTCACATAGCTGTCCTGTTTTTCTTTCAAGGCCTTGCTGCAGACGACCAATAGAAAATCAGATTCATTTATACTGACCTTAATTTTCTTGTTCCAGGCATCCCCGGGCTCCAATGTTTCCTTGTCGAACCAGGAATCGAAGTGGCTGTCCGACAATGAATTGTGCAGCCGTTCGGCAATGCTCTTATCCTGGCTGGCATAGCTGATAAAGACCTTGGGTGATGACGTAAAACCGGCCGGCTTTTGTGTAAAACCGCCTTTTTCTTCCAGCCTTTTCTTCAAATCTTCGATAAACGGCAAAACCTCTGAATTGTTCACATGGATCCGGATACCGCGCCGGTAGAAGCTGATGGTCTTTTTTAAATCGAGACTGTCGAGATTGCCCAACGGCTCAGTGACAATCTTGCTCCCTTTTTGATGGAGTTCCAGGGCCCTGAGAAAAATTTTCAGCAGCACCCTAAGGTACCAGTGTTTCAGGCCGAAACCGATAAATAGAAGGGTGCTGCCCTTTCGCATGGCTTTTATGATCGAATCCGGAATGGGTGGATTTTTGTCTACAACGGCGATTAGAAAATCGGCCAGATCGTTTTCGCTCAACACCAGTGAATTCGGGTTATCGATGTGACCGAACAGATAATAAATCAGAGGGGTCTGCGGATCGACCGGAATTTCCGGATTCACATTGTCCTGGGGGCTGCCGCGGAAATTGTAAAACGCCGTTTTGGGCGACTTGTCTTTGGTCTTCAGGGCCATGTCGTACAAAAGATCGTGGGTGGTCGATATCGTCAGTGTAAACGGCAGGTCGGCAAGCTGCTTGTGGATTTCGGATGGCTTGAACTGTTCATCTAAAAAGAAATCTG
Source organism: Desulfobacterales bacterium (assembly GCA_030066155.1). GTDB lineage: Bacteria > Desulfobacterota > Desulfobacteria > Desulfobacterales > JAFDCJ01 > JAFDCJ01. Next base: position 3,570 of record JASJCE010000532.1, read on the forward strand.
ATGCCTCGGCGCGAAGACTTTCGGCGCTGAATTCCTGGTGGTCTTCATATTGTTGGGCCACTGCCCTGAAGTGGTCTTCCTGAATGCTGCTGTCCTCGTTCTCCAGCGCCTCGATCAGATAGTCCTTAAATTGATCTCTCGCGCAGGGCTGCGACGTGTCACGTTCCTCATTTGCAGGATCGCCCGTGTCTTCTGTTTCGCCGGGATCCTGATTGCGGTTTGCGTGATTGGCATCTGTTTGCAGCAGCGGTATTTCAGGGCCAAGCACAAGGATGCACTGTCCATAGCGAACGCTTGTCACCAACTCTTTCCAACGATGTCTTTTCATGATTTGGCCTTTGAATCGGTCAGTTAAATAGAATCCGCGAAGTTGAAGAGATTAGAAGCGATCTCAAAAAAAATCTAAGTGCCCCTGGCGGCGTTACAAAACGGCTCGGGCAGAACCTGGATTCCCAGAACCTGCATGCATACTAAGTGTATGCTCCGCTTTCTCGCCAAGGCCAGCAACCCTGATCTTTATTTTGAGATAACTTCTAATCTATTTAGTTGGCATGAATTCCATCGAAAATCAAGCATATATATCACATTTGCCGGTATCGTGATTGTCGGTCTTTTCGATCTCGACAATCAGGTAACACCCAATGAAAGCACTCCCCTGATCCCCCCAAAATTCATAATGGGGAACCAAGGGATTTTTTGCGCAGGCAACCCTTATTGCAGGTGTTTACTGCATTTTCTTGATCCGCTTTTCAATCGATGTCATCACGGGCTTGATCACCCTGTGTTTTTTAAACACCCCCAGCATGTTGCGCTGGGCTTTGACAGCCTGGGTCTTTTTACGGACCTTGACTGCGCAATCGGAGTAGGTATCCATGACCTTGCGGAAGTTGATGTGGTCGATGGTATCGGCAGCCGATTCCGGATCATCGACCAGCGGTGCCAGTTCTCTTTCGACCTTTCCCGGTTCGGATTTCAGCAGCATGATCTTGTCGTCCTCTGCACCCAGCACCTTGTACGAATGGGCCATTGGCATGGTGCGCACGCTGGCCAGGTTCATGCTGGCCGGATGTTCGGGCCCCAGCTTCTTGCACACCCAGTCGATTTTATCGTTTGCATCCTGCATCAAGCACGATCCCCCGAAGTAGATGACCCGGCCGACGCGCGCATTGAACAGCTCGCTGATGCCGACCATCATGTCATAATTTTCCGGAGGCTTGATCCAAATCTGCATGATCGCCGCCGCAGTGCCGCCATCGATGTTCTTATAGTTGGCCTCGATGCGGTAGGGGCCGGGTTCCTTGAATGCAAATCCAAGGCGGCCGACGGTAATGTTGATTTCATCATGGCCTCCGCGGTTATTGCATACGGCGGCTTTGATTTATTGAAAAAAGCCTGGTCAGGTCTGACCAACGCCGCTTTCAGCATGGAATCGCTGATCATCATCGGCTCATTGAGTGC
>JASJCE010000533.1 GCA_030066155.1 Desulfobacterales bacterium
ATGCGATCCGCGGCCGCCAGGGTCATTAGTTCGGGAACATCTTCGCCAAAGTACAGGGAATTCATCACCAGATCCAGGGCACTGCCCTTTTTACCCACCACCAGCGGGGTTTTTACCGCCCGCGACTTCAACTGCTGCTCACTTTCATTCAACAGCAGCTCCAGGGCAAACGGCAAAAAAGAGATCAATGTAATGCAGGCGATCAGAACAATGGTTTTGATCCGGTTATACCGCACATATTGCCAGGCTATGTAGATGCTGTCGATCATTTTTATGATAGCCGCAGACGACCGCAGACAATATCCGGCCGACCTGGCCGGATATTAATCCTGCTGCCCTTCGGGCAAATCGAGGACCATACGTTTTATTTCAGCTTTATTTTTCGTAAAATTGACCAATAAACCGACCTGAATACCGGTTGCTCTCAGATAATTTAGCAACTGTGCCTGGTGTTCATTCAACAGATGCTTTGCTGCTTTTATTTCGACGATTACCTTGCCTTCAACCAAAATATCGGCAAAATATTCACCAACAACCTCATTCTTATCAACAACCTTCAAAGGCACCTGGCTCTCGGCACGCAACCTGCGTCGGCGTAATTCAATTATTAAAGCCTTTTCATATACTTTCTCCAGAAAACCATGTCCTAATACCCGATTAACCTCAAATATTGCTCCCCTGATTTTGTATGTAATCTCGTCGATAGTCATAATCAATATTCAATCCTCTAAGTAATGGTTTCTTTATTTTGGCCAAGCCGGCCGGACTAATGTCTGCGTTAGTCTGCGTGTGTCTGCGGCTAATTTTCCGCTTTTCTAAAATCTCTGAAATCAATAGTTCGATCAAATTTGTTCAAAAGTTCATAGTCATGGGTGACAGCCAGCAGGGTGGTATCGTGTTCTTCCACTGCCCGAAACAGCAAATCCAAGATGCGGTCTTTATTTTCCGGATCCAGGTTTCCGGTGGCCTCGTCGGCCAGAATCAGGGTTGGCCGAGGAAGAAGCGCGCGGCAGATGGCAGCCCGCTGCCGTTCTCCCTGGGACAAATCGTCTGCCCGCCGTTGGAGTTTATCACCGATTCCCATTTCCCCGGCCAGCTTTCGGGCGTAGTCTTTGACAGAGAGGGTGAGTTGCAGCGCTTTGGTAATGCGGTAAGGATGCAAAATATTGTCGTAAACATTCAAATAGTCGAGAAGCTCGAAATCCTGAAAAACAAACCCGATATTTGTAATTCGAAATTGCCGCCGTTGCGAATCGTTGAGTTGCTCGACGGACATATCCTGCACGCGGATGCTGCCCTGTTTCGGCACACGGATACCGGCAATCAGATTCAGTAGGGTCGTCTTCCCGGTCCCGCTGGGACCAATCACCGCAACCTTTTCATGCCGGGCAACGGAAAACCCGGGTATATTTAAGTGGAAATTACCGGTAGGGTAAGAGAATTCAAGATTACGTATCGCGATCATATGAGTATTGTTTCTGTAACAATATTAGACGCGGCTTGCTGAAAAATGGATAAATTCGAAAAGAAGGCAACAAAATCATTCTCGAACCGCTGGAGAGTTCAGATTGGCCACCACAATTTTGGGAAAAATTTACCCCGGACCCGGAGTTCGAGATACCCAAGCCGGCGAAGCCGGAAATGAATATTGAATAATGAATAATGAATATTTGTGGTATTCTATCGATCTTATATCGCTTCTCACCGAAATAGTCGGAATATTGTTACTCAAATCCTGCGCAAACATGATTTGATTTCAATAGATAGGGCCTAAAGCATTGCAAATAAGACATGTTAATTTGGAGGGAGAGTAACACTTAAAATATAAAATTGAAATTATTCTTTGATAATCTCGCAAAAAACCAAAATCCGCAAATTTTTATCTCATAACCTATTGAATTTATTCAGCTTAAAAACTTTTTACGGCTATTTTAAAAATCGATATCGAACCTGAAATTTCCGGTCAGAATGCCCACCGGCAGGACACCCAGATCAAAGCCCAGTCTTTTCCAGGTAATGCCGAAAGAAGCGATGGCATAGACGCTCATACCGCCGATATTCTCCAGGTCATCCCCGTATCCGTAAAGCAAACCGAACTTATAGCCGATATCAAAACGGGTATCCGGATTAAAATTGTGTGAATAGACTTCCCGGGCGGGTCCGAAGTACCAGGCGCGGTCGTCCTTGCTGTTGATGAACGTGCCGGCGCTCAGGCCCCAATACTGCAGTCCGATGAGATGATTCTGGTCATTGTTGCGACCGTCACCGAAATACTCACCGGTGCCGTCCAAATGCAAGCTCCACATACCGGCAAGAACGGCATTTCTGGCCTTCTTTCCCCAGATTTTGCGCCAGATACTTGTGGATGCCGAATCCTCATCGATTTCAGCAGCGTCCTTATGTTCAATTTGGTCTGGTTCTGAATCTGATGGCGCTGATAGTTCCCGGCAATAACCATTATTTATCGCAAAACAGATTGTGAACACAGAGATCAGTAAAATGGTTTTTGTCATAAATTGGTCCCATCAACGAGCTCCAGACCCCTTTAATTCGCATCGCCGGCAGTTTAGTTTAGTTTGAGGCTGTTTATCGGTCTGGTCCGGCGGAAATATTTGACCTATCATAATTTTTCTTTCGGCGACAGGTGTTTATGCTATTATATATTCATGAAAATAGAAAGCTTTAAAATTCACCTGACCGGTTATGGATTTTAAGAAACATTGACATTCGAACAATTGTAATAATAATATAAGTCTTAAACCAAAATTTTTTTATTATAAAATATTTTACTTATGAAATTTTCTAAGTTTATGACAACGGAATCATCATATCGAATTATTTTTCCGGCTATTACGCTGTTGAGCGGAGTTAGTTGTTGATCAAACGCATTTTCATTATAACGGCCTTTTTAATAACCACCCACAGCTCCGACGCATTTTCCCTGGTCTACCGGGAAGTTGACGGCCTGATGCTGTATTACCCCGAGCGTCAAGCATCGATCGCAAACCGCTTGATCGACAGTTTCAGTTCAATTCGAAATTTCCTCGAACGTCAGGGGCTCCCGCTCAAATATCCCCTGCATGTGATTCTCGATAACAAACTGGACCGACCGGCAGTTGACGTCAGGATGATCCCTCATCGCGAAATTCGCATCCCCATGCGGGCGCCGGGCGTACTCGAGGACGGCTACCTGGAATCGGACCCCTGGAATTACTTCTTTTTCAAGGGCCTGTGCCTCCAGGGAATTTATAGTGAACGCTCCGGCTTCTATGGCGCCTCCGGAAAAATATTCGGCCAGCTGATGACGCCCAACAAGATTTTCCCGGAGTGGTTTAAAACGGGGATCAGCCACCTGTTATACCGTATATACCGGGGAGATCGATATATCGATCCCTATGATTCGGTACTTTTCGAAAGTATTGAGCTGCCGGATATTGACGACATCAGCCACCATCCCGAAAAATGGCCGGGCCGCTCCGGTTATCGAATTTTCGGCATTCCGTTTATGGAGTGGATTTACGGGCAATACGGCTGGGAACGCATCCTGGAATTTATCCGTCTGCACGGCAAGGGCCTGGTGCCGATCGAAATCGATCAAAAAGCCCGTGACGCGTTCGGCAAAAGCTTCTCGGAGCTCTGGGAAATATTTCGGTCCGGGCACCATCGGGAAAAGCCGGACGCAGCGGATCGCGGTTTAAATATTGTCGGCTATTGGCCCGATCCGATGGTCTACTGGAACCACATCGGCATTTATCCGGGAGTCGTCAGCCGGCGTATGAGAGGCCGCTATGGACACGTAGCCCGCAAGGATGTTGTCCGTCTGTCGGAATACAGCGCCAGAGGCCGTTCCCGGCTCTATGAGTACCGCAGCACGACACCATTGGTTTTCGGCGCTAACCACATCTGGGATCCGGGACCGGGAAGTGTTGCCGTCGGTCGTCGCGGCCCCCGACCCGGTCTGCTGCTGCTGCCCCGGAAGCAATCCCTCTGGCTCGAACAATTTTATCGCTCCGGCAAATCCGAAGCGGAATTTGTGCCGGCGCCACCGGGAGCTCTGGGAATGTCGGGGCCGGTGAAGTCAGATGACGGCCGTGTTGCCGTGGCGGTCAATATCAGCGGCAACTGGGACATATGGGTGTTTGATAACGGATGGCAGCGCCTCACTTCTGATCCATCAATCGAGATGGATCCGTGGTGGGAATCCAATCGGCTGGTTTTTTCATCCAATATTTCGGGGCGCTTTCAAATTCATGCCGCTGACATGCGTCAGCTGACAAATTGCCCGACGGCCGCGGTATTGCCCCGCAAAAACAAATTCTTGTGCCTGACATCCACCGGCTGGCGATCCGCTGCCTATGAAGTCGATGATCTTCCAACAATTGCATCTTTCAATCAGGCTGCGGACGTTGCAGAAAGCGAGCCCCACTCCAAAATGCAGCCACCCAAACCATACTCCCCATTTAAAAGCCTCTGGCCCAATTATGTCAGACCGGATGGATTTATCGCCGCCAACGATTTTCAGATAGGCCTGGCCACGTCCGGCCGTGATGTGACCGGTAGATATGGCGTTGATGCCGGCGCGCGGTATTCGACCGATCTGGATTACCTGTCGGTTGTGGCCGGCGGCCAAGCAGAGGATTTCGGCCTGCGCTTCAACCGCTATGCGATTTCGTACACCCCTAAAAATACGGACAGCGTTGAGGAATCACGCCACGAAGTCCGATTATCATGGCAGCCGGAGGCATTACGGGGAGTTGAGATTTCAGCCGAGAGCCGTTGGTATGAACCGCTGAACGACTCCGGCGATATCGAAGATGAATTCTGGGGGTCGCTCAGCCTGCGGCGTAAGATCGGGCGTCATCAGGGCTGGATCAATCTGGATGTTTTCACCGGAAACACTCAATCACTTTTCGGTGGCTTCGACCTCTGGTTCGGTGAAAAGATCTACACGTCGGTTCATCTGCTGGCGGGCAATACCTGGGGACACGCCAATCGCGGGCAACATACGTATCGCATCGGCGG
>JASJCE010000534.1 GCA_030066155.1 Desulfobacterales bacterium
CCTACGAGCCCGCTTCCAGCCCGTAGGCTTCATAGGCCTACAGGCCGGAGGGGAGGCTGCGCTTTATCGATTCTAATTTATCAATAAATTAAAGCCTTTGGTGTGCCTGCACCTAAGCTTGTCAATTGGCATTCGGTTCGAATTCTCAAAGTATATTCGCTGGAGCAACACAGGCGCCCCATGTTGTTCATTTTAAAATCGATAGAATACGTTATTCGACGTTGGACGTTGAACGTTCGATGTTGGACGTTCGTTAGTTTCTTTTATTGATCAGACTGGCCGTTTTTTTGGCCAGAGGCGCCGCTCGGTCTTTTCAATAAAATCGACAGAATGCCTTACTTCGACATTCGAAATTCAGTATTCGATATTCGATATTTATCCGCCTTTGGAGGATTCGCTTTTCAAAGTTTCTTTTCCGATCAGACCGTAATTAGAGGACGCCCCCTATCTTCTTTCCGTGACTGATTTATGCTAACTTCCCTCCGCGTAAATCGGTTGAAAGTCATGAACATCAATGGCAACGATTATCGGTCCGGGCAACGGTTTGTTGCCGATCAGTATCGGATGGACCCGTCTCCGGGTCGGCACTTTAAATCCCTCGAAGTCCCGGTAGCTATCACAAATGTGGGCCCCGCGCGCCCAGCGGCCGATGACTTCGGCAGTGTAATCCAGCCGGTGAAGAAGGTAATTGCGGTCAAAACAAAATATCTGCCGTTGACAGTGAGTGGGAATATCCTCCGGAAAACTGACCTGCAGGCGCGGCAGGTACTCGGTATCGGACGGAAGCGGCTCAAGTTCTTCGAAGCGGATGTCGTCTCGCAAAAACAAAAATGGCGTCACCAGGTAATTCCAGTTAGCATACCCGCCAAAATAAGTGAAATCGAGCGCATCCCAATACAGCTGACGCCGTATGTGGCGGAATGCCAAGCGGGGCTGCCGGCGGCTGACCAGCACCTGCTCGTCACTGCTCACTATGCGCACTTCATCATTTCCGATAAACTCGCTGTTTCGGCCGGCTCGCGGAAAGTCGTAGAATATAAATTTCGGCTCGCGGGTTGAAGCTCGAACCCGGACGCGATCCAATACCGGCCGTCGTTTAACCGTAAATAAAAAGCCGCGTACTGAAATAACAGCCTCAACCGCTTCCAACTGACGCCACCGCGTTTCGCCACCATGGGCTTCGACAACTTTTTTTACGATCTCATACCCCCTGCCGATCGTTGTCACCATCTCCTCCAAAAAAAATGGATTGAGGAATTGAGGGATTGGGGGGGTGAACGATTGAGGGATTCAGGAATTGAGGAATTGAGGAATTATAGGATAAATCGTTTAAAATATTTAGAATTCCACTAATCCTTAAATTCCTAAATTCCCAAATTCCTAAATTTATTCTCCCTAAATTCCCAAATTCCTAAATTTATTCTGCCTAAATTCCTAAATTCCTGAATTCCTAAATTCCTCAATTTTTGCATTCTGACACCTGTCTACGATCCCGTCTGAAACGAAGCGGAAGCGGGGACACCTGATACCTTTAACAGCCGGAGCGACGATGTGATTCAGCGAATTCGAGATGTCGTCCGCCAGGGATCGGCATTCGATCCGATCTTCTTTTTGACATCTTCCGTCGCATGGTTCAAGCGCTTTAATGCATCATCGGTCAATTCCAGATCCACCGCCCGTGCATTTTGAATAACCTGCTCCGGTCTGCGGGCTCCCGCCAGCACCGCTGTCACACCGGGCTGCTGCAGAACCCACGCCAGGGCGACGTTGGCCATGGGCTGGCCCAAATCGTCACAGATTTGCTTGATATTCGCCACGGCTTCGAAGGCTTCCTTCTCGCAGCCATCGCTGTCATGAACGGTTCCTGCCCGATCTTTGGAAAACCATCGAACCCGGGCCCGTTCGTCATCCACTTCATCCGGCTCTTCGAATTTGCCGGTCAGCAGACCCTGGGCCAGAGGGCTGTAGGCCAGTAAGCCAACCTGCGACTCCCGGCATTTTGCCAGTATCTCGTATTCAATGGCTCTGAACAGCAGGCTGTACACCAGCTGGTCGCTGACGATATCCGCGCAGCTGACGGCTTCGGTTAAATCCCGCACCCCGAAATTGCTGACGCCGATAAATCGAATCTTTCCATCCTGCTTCAGCTTTTCCATACCGCCCATGGTCTCTTCCAGCGGCACATCCCAGTTCGGCCAGTGAATCTGATACAAATCGATGTAGTCGGTCTGCAACCGCCTTAAACTCCCCTCACATGCCCGGACCAATTTATCGGCACTCAGATTCTCGGGCCATACTTTGGTGGCAATCATCACCTTTTCCCGCTGGCCGGAAAGCCCTTTGCCCAATACTTCCTCGGAAACCCCGTCGTTATAAAACTCGGCCGTATCGAACATATTAATGCCCGCATCAATGGCGGCCCGTATGGTATCGATGGAGTCTTTTTCATCCTGATCTCCCCAGGTATAGCCGCCGCCGATTGCCCAGCATCCCATAATAATCGTCGATATGTCGATGTCGGTCGAACCCAGTTTTCGATACTTCATATTGTCCTCCTAAGGATTTCGGCAAATCAGATCGAGTATTTATCCGAATACGGTCGGAATCCACATTGAAAAAAATGGGAAGTAGGTAACCAGCATTAATATCACAAACATTGAAAGCCAGAAAGGCCAGAGCGCCTTTGAGACGCGTTCGATGGATACGTTGCCGATGGCGCAGCCGACAAAAAGGGTCGATCCGACCGGAGGCGTCACCAGTCCGATCGACAGATTCAGCATCATAATGATACCGAAATGTACCGGACTGATACCAAAGGCCTTGACGACCGGCAGCATGATCGGTGTACATATCAACAGCAGCGGCGCCATATCCATAATGGTTCCCAGGACCAGCAGCATTAGATTGATCAGGGCCAGAATGATGTATTTGTTATCTGAAATACTCAGGAAAAATTTCGTTGCTTTGGCCGGAACCTGCATCAGGGCCATCAGATAGGCAAACCCGGCTGCGAATCCGATCAGGATCATGACGATGCAGACGGTTTTGACCACGCCATGCAGCAGTTGCGGCAATTGCCGAAACTTAAAGTCGCGGTATACAAAGAGGGTAACCATAAAAGCGTAAACCACGGCAATCGCCGAGGACTCGGTTGCGGTAAACACGCCGCCGATAACGCCGCCCACTATGATAATGACGGTTACCAGCCCCAGAAACGCCTGGCCGGAAATCTTAATCGCCTCGCGCAACGGCACCATTTTGCCTTTGGGATAGTTGCGGCGGGTCGACATAATAAATGACAGCACCATCAGCGACAAACCGATCATTACACCCGGGATGAATCCCGCCAGAAACAACGATGCGATGGATACGGCTCCGCCGGCGGCGTAAGAATATATCACCGCATTGTGGCTCGGGGGGATGACAATCCCCTGGGTAGCCGAGGTGATGGTGATATTGACGGAAAATTCGTCGTCATATCCTTCTTTTTTCATCATGGGTATCAGAATGGAACCGATGGAAGACACATCCGCAACAGAGGATCCGGAGATTCCGCCAAAAAACATCGAGGCCAGTATATTCACCATGGCAAGGCCGCCGCGGATGAATCCGACGAAGATGTTGGCAAAGTTGACCAGTCTCCAGGCCATCCCGCCCTGGGCCATCAAAGCGCCGGCAAATACGAAAAACGGAATCGCCAGAAGGGAAAAGTTGTCAACACCATCGGACACCTTCAACAGGATCGCTTCCAGTGGAATTCCCACATAAAGGGCGGTAATCAGGGATGCAATTCCGATGGCATATGCAATCGGCACACCCAGCACAACCAGCAGCAACATGCTTCCAATCAACAGCAGCGGTCCGAATGTGCCACCCATCAGGCACCGTCCTCCCGGGCAATCTCAGCAGCCGACCGAAAAAAAACTTTCTCAATCACGAACAGCAGAGTGATCAACCCACCGATCGGGATGGCCGAATAGGCCACCCCCACCCGAATATATTGAAATTCAGGGTAGGCCTGAAAATAGGTTGTTTTCACAAGGCTGGCGCCATAGGTGATCATAAACATGCAGATGGTCGCCATAAGCACATCCACGAAATGTCGCTGCCATCGCTGTAAAAAAGGCGGCAGTAACGCCACGAACATTTTTAAACTGATATGAGTGCCGGCCCGATAGCAGGCGGCGGCACCGTAAAAGGTCAATTGGATCGCGAGAAATATGGAAATCGGCTCAGGCCAAAACGACCCGGAGCCTAAAACGTAGCGGGTAAACACACCCCAGGCGATAATCGTACTCATTATTACCAGCGCGATCCCGGCAATCAACACGCATATAAAATAGAGCACGTCCATCAGCTTCACATAGCCTTTTTTCATCGACATACTCCGAAAACAGAGGGGCCGGCATAATCGCATTCTGAGTTACACCGGCCCCATCTGTTCAGATAAAAACACACATAATTTGGATCTGAACTATATCGAATACACTCCGCTAGATTAGACAGTAAAAGCAATTCCGGATTGCAGATTGCGGAATTCGGATTGCAGATTTCGGATTGCGGATTGCGGATTTATGTTATCCTTTGCCTATCAATTTAAATTTGACAGAATTCATTATTCGACGTTGGGCGTTCGTTAGTTTCTATATTTGTGGTCATTCGTGCTAATTCGTGGCTAACCTGCATGAAATACGAACCTTCAATCCAAAATCCCAAATATCGTATCACCTGACTGCCTGAATGCGTTTGATGAGGTCCGAATACTTGCCGCCGAACTTCTGGCGAACGGGTTCTGTGGCTTCGATAAACGGCTCCTTATTAAGATTTCCGTTAACACTGTAGCCGATTTTTTTGAGCTCAGCGTAAGCTTTTTCTTCTTTAGCCGCCCAGAGTTCACGTTCCTTGATTACGCAGGCAGCAGAGGCTTTGCGAACGAGCTGGCGGTCGACAGGAGACATCTTGTCCCAGATCTTTTTCGAGAATACGAAAATTTCCGGCACCATCAGATGCTGGGTCAGGCTGTAGTATTTGGTGACCTCATAATGCTTGTGCTCGATAATGGTTGGCGGGTTGTT
>JASJCE010000535.1 GCA_030066155.1 Desulfobacterales bacterium
CGCTCGAGCTGAAGGGAAATGTCTTTTTCTGATGCCGGTTGCGGTTTTATTTTCTGATCCCTCGACATATATTCGATAGTATCCGTTCAGGCGGGAAGACCTTGAACCTGTGGTCGCTTACAGTCTTTGACCGGATGGATAAGCTGGAGTCCCCATTGGGATGGGCAATAGTTGAATGTCCAAAGCCTCTGAATACGACGTACACATCCAGGCACATGAAAATGCATGACATGCAACCTTATTAAATAGTGAACTGACAATATACAGAAATGTTTGGGGATTCAATGTTGAAACAGTATGGATATAATATGTAATTAAACTACATATTATGTCAGGAAGCCTTCCGATAATTAACCGGCGAAACGCCCGTCCACCGCTTGAAGGCCCTTGAAAAGGCACTGGATTCCGAAAAACCCAGCAAGAAGGCAATCTCAGTTATACTGGTATCTTCTTCTCTCAGATACTTCCGGGCCAACTCCCGACGGATCTCATTCAAAAGAGCGTTGAAGGTTGTACCCGCACGCTGAAGCTGTCGCTGTAACTTGCGGGAACTCATAAACAGTTTTCGGGCCACCGTTTCGTCTGTGACGCCTCCCGAAGGAAGTTGATCGATAATAGCCGCTATAACCTTTTGGGTAATGTGGTCCCGGTCTAGCTTTGCGAGATACTGAATCATTACCTGATCATTGAGCTCGGCCAGTTGAGGGTTTGAACCCGGCAAAATTTTATCCACCGCTTCAATTGGCAATGTGAAGCCGTAAGAGGGCGCTTCAAATAAAACCGGACAGCGGTAATATTCAAAGTACCCGGGAGAACAGGCTGGTTTAGGATGTGCCAGAGTCACCGATACGGGTGCCAGATTTTCAATATAGTTCATGCGGCACATGCTCAATGTAACAGCAAGTGCCGCATCGTTTTGTTCAGACTTATCAACATTTCTATGGCTTAAAACCAACGTCAGCCGGAGTCCTTCTTCAGTCTCGTCCAACTTCATGAAATCTTCATCCGAGAGAAAACCATGATAACGAACCAGCCTTTCGAGCGATGTTCTTAACGTGTTGCTCGCAAGCATGGCATAACCCAGGGCGCCGAAATTCGACGGGTGCCATACCTCGGCGGCTTTGAGGCCAAAACAGGGATCGTCAATAATCTCAGACGCCTTACGCCATAATTTATCGATATTGTCTATTTTATATCTTGCGCCGGATGTTCTCATCAGTCCGGGATTCAGAACCATTTCCTGAAACAGCGGTTCGGGATCGAATCCGTATGACTCCAATATATTCCACAAGATAAGCAGAAGACTGGCCTTATTTGTTGGGTAAATCATATTGCCATCCTCCTGCAAAATTGCTAGTCAAGATGCAACACCCAAATTTCCATTCTTTTTACCCGGCTTCTTTTAAGAATCCACTTGCATATTTGTGAAGCACACTTCCAATTAATGTTTGATAGGGAATGCCTTCCCTTGCGGCTTTTCTTTGTATAGCGGAAAGGTCATTTTCCGAAATCCTTATGTTGATTTTACGGTTCTTTTTCATTGTATTACGGGCTATTGTCTGGTAATCAGCTCGCGGTTTCGATGGCTTCAGCTTTCCACTTTCATAAGCCTCTAAGATTTCTTTCTCGTATTCATCAAGGTCATTATTTTTTTGTTTTTTAACCATTTTGTCCTCCAAGGTATTTCTTGGTCGCTTTCCTGCTGGGAATAATCGTTTTTAGAAAATACCCGTTTTTATCTATAACACATGGAACTAAATAGGCATATCCATCCACATCAATTATCAGAATTTTTTGATTCGGATATTTCTTCTTGTTGGGATGATCAGCTTCAATAATTTTAGCTCCTAACTCAATTCTTTTGACTATTTCTTCGAATGTGATCCCTCTTTTCCGGGCAAGGACTTCGTTTTTTTCCGCATTCCATTTAAATATTTGCATAAGCGGAGTATATGACAATGTAGTGACAATGTCAATCAATTGTTCAGGTTGTTTAGCCCAGTTTAGGTAAGGGGACTCTCAGTCCCTACCCCTCTGAGAACCCTGCGTTTTAGCTTCCCATCGCATGGTATTTAGGGGAGATGCCATTTATTTTCAGTTAGTTCATTCGAAATCTGTATTGGTCGGACGGTTTTTCGCTCAATCACGATCTACAGATTTTGACGCTGTAAGTCAAAAAATGGTCGCTCTCGGTCATGCATTTAATGGTTTTGTCGGTTATAAATTCCAATAAGCGCGGCCTCCGGCTAAAAAACAGCCGGTCTGATCGGAAAGGAAACTTGATTCAATTGATTTCTCACAGAGCCCACAGAGTTCTCAGAGAAAAATCAAAAAAGCTCTGTGTGCCCAGCGGGCTCTGCGAGATATTTAGTTGTAGTTTTTTATAAGGGAGTATCCGGTGACCTGCAGCAACCATGATGATTCGCGACCTAACCTCGATCTTGTGACCGAGTGGAAAGCCTTTGAATTGATAAATTCCGAAAAGAGCGGATCCGGTCCGGAAGCCGCAAAACTGATTGATGCTGCGGGCGGGGTCTTTCTGACGCCGGAGCTCGCCAGAAACGCCATTAACCCGGGGCCTGCCCTGACCATAGAAGGACTTCTGCAGGTGATAAAAAAGGCAGGTGAAATCCGGTGCCTGAGCTTTGTCGATGAAAAATATGCTGCTGAACTTTCAAATTGTTATAGCAAGAATGCCGCTGCCATGTTTAAGATAAATTGGGAACTTGCCTCAACAACTGCAAGAGCTGTGCTCCAGTCCCTGTCATTTTTAGGTCCAGAGCCAGTCCCCAGAAGATTATTGCGAGATGTCCTGGACCATCATCTCGAATGTTTGAGTGACGAACTGCTTGATCAAGCAATCGGTGAATTGGCGGATAAGCTGTTTCTGATTGAACTGGATGAAGACAGCGATCCGCGGTTAAACAGGCCCATATCAGCCTGTGTACGAAAGACAATTGACGCCCCCGGGAACCTCTCTGAGATAGTGGCCCGAGCAGTAGTGGCAGAGATGGCGCGTGCTGCCGATGAAAGCGACGTTCACGCCTATGAGCAGTTGGAAAAGATCTTACCGCACGCAGAGCTGCTGGTATCCTATGAAACCATAAAGACAGAGCATGCCATAGATCTTGCAAACTACCTCTGTATCCATAATTGGAAACGGGAAAGATTCAGAGAGGCAGAAAAACATGGCAGGAAGGCTGCCGAAATCACCGGGAAACACCTTCAGCCCGGACACCCGAGAATTGCCACCAGCCAATCGAACCTGGGTGAGGTTCTCAGGAATCTGGGAAAGCTCGAAGAAGCACGTGAACTGTTGAGGGCGGCACTGGAATCTGATGAAAAAAACTATGAACCCGGTCATCCCATAATTGCCATCAGGCAATCGGTCCTGGCCCTGGTGCTCCAGGATCTGGGAGCGTTTGAAGAGGCACGGATTCTGTTGCGAAAGGCGCTGGAATCTGATGAAAGAACCTTTGATCCGGGACATCCTAAGATTGCCACAAGGCAATTGAATCTGGCTGCAGTGCTCCATGATCTGGGAGAGCTCGAAGAGGCGCGGGATCTTACCAAGCAAGCCTACCGGAGTTTTCTTGCCAAATTGGGTCCGGAACACCCGTATACAGAGACTGCAAAAAGAAACTGGGAGTCAATTTGACCGGCATGATCCAAAGGTTTCAGGTGTCAGTGTTCAGGTTTCAGTATGCAGTGAATCGCTTTCCTGACATCCGAAATCTGACACCCAAGCCGGCGAAGCCGGAAATGAATATTGGATATTGAATAATGAATATTTGTGGTATGCTATCAATCTTATATCGCTTCTCAACAAAATATTCGGATTTGCGTTACTCAAATCCTGCGCAAACATGATTTGATTTCAATAAATAGGTCTAAAGTTTACGCGACTGCATGGCTAGCGATTTTACTGCCCCAAAGGGCCTCTTTTTGCGAGTATGGTCTCGAAAAAAGCATAAAATCTTAAAAGTGGATTCTTTGCATTTTATGAAAGGTATTTAAGCGATCTTCATGCCGAGTTTTTCGAGACCTTCAATGATCCGGTCGAGGATATCTTCGAATTTAATGAGCCGACCGAGCAGGATTCGGCCCCGTTTTCCAAAATCGGGTTTGAGCGCCAGCAAAGCCTTAACACAGACCTGACCCTTATCTATTGCTCCAAGATGACCGCAGGCAGCTGCTTTAAGCAGCGGTTCCCAGAACAGAGTCGGGGAGATGAAATGAGAAGCTTCCCGATATGCCTTGTCGTAGTTTTCTTTTCGAAACCAATTAATATACACGGCGTGTTGGACCCAGGGGCGATAATACGGGTTCAAGCGCATGGCTTTTTCTATCCAGGTTACACCCCGTTCCCATTCCCCTGCGTAAGCCATTAGCCAGCCGATGGCATCCAATAACATCAGAGAGTTTGGGCACAGGTCATGGGCGGTTTGGGCCTCTTGTCGCGCTTCCGGAAGTTTATTTTCCAAAAACATGACATATCCTAATAGTAATCTGGCAATCCGGCTGGTTGGATCGAGACAGACGCCTTTCTCAGCGTACGCCCTAGCCTTTTCCAGCGGTGCTGATATATCAAATATCTCCAAACTGTGGTTGTCAGCATAAAGGCATGCCAGCATTGCCCAGGCTTGCGCGAGTCCAGGCTCTTGATCCACAGCATATTCCATCGCTTGAAGGGCGCGTGTATATCTATGCGGGGTCTGCTGCGTGTTGTATTCCCAAAATCGCAGCATGGCCTCATAAGTTGTCAACTCGGTCGGTTTTTTCTTCCGGCTTATACCCGCAAGGTGCTTAGAGATTATGGCGTTATCACCGGCCATGAGTACGGCGACCTCTGCGGCCAAATCCTCCTGAAAAGCGATCATTTTAGCGGCGTCAAGGTTTCCCCAGTACTTACCGGACCAGATTTGAATCCCCTGCCTGGCATCATGCAAGCGGATCGCGACCGAAATATGTTCAGGGTCGCGACGAATATTGCCGTCAACGATAAAATCGATGTGCGCCTCACGGGGAGCTGTTTCCATATACTGGTGAATTGACTCCAATACCCGGATTTC
>JASJCE010000536.1 GCA_030066155.1 Desulfobacterales bacterium
CTCCGGCAGCGGACTGACGATTACGAATTCGGACGCGGTACTGTGTCCTGTTTCGCGACCATCTCGTCGTGGTGCGGGCGCCAGTTGTGGAAGCGCTTGAACTCGGGGGGTGTGGTGCCGGTTTCGAAGACCTCGCACTTCATGGGAGTGAGCGCCACTTCCGACCACGTGGCCGTCTGGTCGCCGCACGGGCAGAGGGAGACCAGTACGTACAGGTCCATCTGGGCGTAGAAGTCGATGTAGTCGCCTTGCTTGGTACTCAACGGAAAATCCGCGTAACCCATCAGCTGGCCTTTGTCGTTCAGCTTCCATGTGGCGGGCTGGAACACGTTGGCGTTGGGGAGCCGTGCGACCCACTCGCCGAGACCCAATTGCTTGGCTGCCTGCAAAAAGTTCGTATGGCACGAACTGGCGTTGAGCCGCCCCTCGGCGCCCTCGATCATTTCCGACGTGCAGTGACCGATCCACTCGTGGTTTTCGTAGCCATCAGGGAGCAGTTCCCTGTGTGTAGCGTCCTCGATACACACTGCCAGCGGACGCATGTAAGGCTGTCCTGACCAGATACGGTTGTACTTGGTCATGTGGAAGCCTTCGTGCAGCAGCTGTGTCGGCAGGTGGTTCGCCTCGTCGATGTTCTCTCGATTGATGAACATCACGTCGACGATGTTGCCCCGCTCCCCTGGCTGGGAAACGCGAAATACCTGCCCTGCGTTGACGTAGAAGGCGCGGCCCATGGGCTTCATGGGCGGTTTGTCGCCCTCGGGGGTCAGGGTGAACTCTTCAACCAGCGACCAGCTGTCCTTCTTCTCATTTACCCCGTCGTAGAAGGTGCGGTCGTAGGGGATTAGGAATCTTTCTACGCCTGCGTTGTAAGCCATGATGTAATCTCCTTTCAAATTGTTATGGTTTGGTTGTGTTGGGTGTGGTCGAAAAAAATTTTAACCACACCTTAGTGATCCTTCGGTTGCCTGGGTTTGTCATAGGACTCCTGACTGTGCTGTAGAGTCTGTAAAACTTCTTTTTCGAGTTCCTTGCAAAGGTAGCGATATTCTTCAACCTTGGCCTTTGCGCTGGGTTTTTTGGATTGATCCCAGTATTTTATGGCCTCAGCACATTTACCGTAATCCTCACACAACGAGCGGAAGTTGGAATTTTTTAGAATTAAATGCCTGATCTGCAGGGCATTTTCAGGAAAGCTTTTGAGGATGTAACAGGTCATATCTGACATTTATGATTTCACCTCAAATTCCTAGCTTGCTGCGATCGAAATAAGCCGCAAAAAATTCCAAATGTTGGACTATTATCCCATTAATGTGGTATAGGCGTCTTTCAAACTTTTCAGGCTGAGCATAATCGATAATATGTTTATATTGAACTACGTTAACCTAACGTAGGTCTAACAATTGTAATATAATCAACTATTTTTACTATATTGAATCATGCTGTGTCCTGTTAACCCAACTTTTTGCGTGCAAAAACCACTTGTGCTGACATGGTACAAATTGCCCTGAATAAAGTTGCACCCGAAGAGATCAAGGCGGAATTGGATCAAATCCTCTCGAGTCCTGATTTCCGTGCCTCCAAGAGACGCAGAGGTTTTCTGCGTTTTGTCGTAGAGGAGGTTCTGGCAGGACGGGCCGAAATGATAAAAGCGTATACGATTGCCGTAACTGTGTTTGGCAGAAGCAAGGACTTCGATTCCCAGGTCGATCCTATTGTCAGTGTCGAGGCCGGACGGCTGCGGCGCGCATTGGAGCACTACTATCTTTCCGACGGTCGGAATGATGCGCTGAGAATAGGGATACCGAAAGGTACCTATGTGCCTTCTTTTCGAAGAAACGAAGTCGGCTCTGCAAACGATGCATCAGAAGTGTCCGCGCTCCGCCAGCCGGACGATAGGGACCAAAACACTTCCGAATTCCTGGGACCGGGTATCGCGGTAATTGTATTTGACAGTCTGAGCAAGGCGGAGGGACAGGATTTTTTTGCAACCGGGATCTCGGCCCAGCTGGTTGCCAACCTGGCTCAGTTCAAGGATTTTATCGTTGTCGGTCCGCTGCTGCGTAGGCGTCTTGAAAATCCTAACCAGAGTTTGATTTCAATCGGGCAAAAGTATGGCGTGCAATTCGTCTTATCCGGCTCAGTGCAACAGCGGGGAAAGCGTGTCAGAGTGATCGTAAAACTTCTGGATGTGAAATCCGCCGCCAATATTTGGGTCAAACAATTCGATCGCGATTTTTCTGATCCGGATCAATTCGAGATTGAAGACGAGATTTCGCAGCAGATTTCAACCACATTGGCCGACCGGACCGGGGTGATCGCGAGAATCCTGGTAAAAAAAACGAGTAAAAAATCCTTCAGTGATCTCACCGCATTTGAAGCTGTGCTCAAGATGTACCATTGGAATATCGTGTTGACCGAAAAAGCATTCAAGGATGCATGGAAATCATTGGAATATGCGGTTGAGAAATCGCCGGACAACGCCCTGGCGAAAGCGTGGCTGGCAGATATATATGCCAGTGACTATTTATCTGAAATCGGCCTGGTAAAAGACCGGTTGACTAAGGCCGAGGAACTGGCCCGGGAAGCAGTTGCCCTGGATCCGGATTGTCAGGATGCGCGTTGGGTAATGGGGTTTGTCCACTTTCTCCGGCGACGTCCGGAAAACTTCATCAAAGAATTTGAAGCGGCCCTGACGTTGAATCCCCACAGCGCAATAGTTATGGCCATCTACGGCCTATTTTTGCCGGGATTGGGAGAATGGGAAAGAGGTGTCAGGTTAATTGAAGAAGCCCGATTTTTCAACCCCCAGCTCACGTCGCAATATTATTTCCCGACGGCCTTGAATTATTATCGAAAAGGAGAATATGAGCGGGCGTATGAGGAATCGCTTCTGATCAAAACACCAGGGTTATTCTGGGAGCCGCTGGTAAGGGCTGCTGTATTGGGCCAACTCGGCCGGGCAGACGATGCCCAACCGTATCTGCAAATAATTACAGGTCTCCAGCCAACTTTCAAGGAGCGCGGCCGGGATCTTATCCGGCGTTTATTATATTCAGAGGAAAATGTTGATATGGTGTATGAGGGCTTGCAAAAAGTCGGGCTTCAAATGGATGCCGGCAGTGAGCTCAGACCAATTCGATCCGCCTGAAAACATTAAACGCCGTACCTACCACGCCGATTTCCGGCAACATTGAATGGAGAAAAATCGAAGCCTTATTCAAAGCTGCAGGCTGTGCGGTTATCGAGGGCAGCGGTTCCAGAATCACCATTTTGTATAAGGGTCGAAAAGCGACATTCCACCGCCCGCGCCCCGGCAAGGATGCCTTGCGCTACCAGATTCGCGCGGCCCGTGAGTTCCTTGAGAACATTGGAGTAACGCCATGAAAAACGCTATGACTTACAAAGGCTATGCCGCCCGCGTTGAGTTTGACGCCCAGGATCGAATTTTCTCTGGCCGTTTGGCGGGTATTCAAGATATTGTCACCTTCCACGGCGAGACGGTTGACGAACTGGAAGCCGCTTTCAAAGAGGCGGTTGACCATTATCTTGACACGTGCGCCAAACTGGGAGATAAGCCGAACAAACCCTACTCGGGTAAGCTGACCTTGCGCATTCCACCTACGGTTCACGCCGCCATCGCCACGGCAGCCGAAGTTAGCGGAAAAAGTCTCAATAAGTGGGCCGCTGAAGTACTGGATCAAGCGGCCCAGACCCAGTAGACTTTTCGGTATTACCATACTTGTCTTCCTCCATATACTTGATTGCTGGAATACTTTTTTTCAAAAGTAGCTATAGAGGCATATCAAAGATATTCCTTTTTTCAAGTATATACCTGTTGAATGATCCGAGTTTTATTTAATATTTTGAGTAAATGCCAAAATAAAATCATCTTAGTAGATATATTAGCTTTCCGGTTTTGTTAAAGATCTGATGGCTGGGGGCGTTCAATCTCCACGATTAGATTTCTCAGCATCAGCACGATTTTTTCGCTACCTGAAAGCGCATTCCATGCTTCCAGATAATCCCGCACCTTCTGACCATAATCTGTTATGATGTTGTCTACGCCCACTTCAATCATCGAAAGTACGTTGTTGAAGTCATTGACCGTCCACACATGAACCGCTCTTCCATTACGGTATCGAACAAAAAACATTTATCACCTTTTGTAACTCAACCGAATTCCTTTTGAATGATCGCTCAATGGACCCCTCAGCCTTGGGATTTGCGCCATTTACGATCTGAATACTGTGCGAAAATAAACCCATGAGACAATTTATACCGAAAGAAACTTAAAGAATTCACCGCAGAGTTCGCTGAGAACGCTGAGAAAAAGTAATTTAAATAAACTCTGCGTTGCTCTGCGGTCTCCGCGGTGAAAAATTGCAATATACGGGCAAAATTCAGATATCAGAAGAAAAAACGGAACTTGCACTGGCCGATGATGAGTGAATCCTTGTCCTCGTTAAACGAGGGGTCGAAGATGAGCTGCACTCCCGGCGTGAGCCATAGGTCCGGCGTGAGCAGAATCTTCCAGTAGGCGTTTAAGCCGTATTGCTCACGCAGGTCGTCGGGGATCGGATCCGCCCAGACCCCGCCCAAATTGAGCTCGCCACTGATGCCCAGCGGTTTTAACAAAGCCACGCCCGCGGTCGCGGCATGCCGGGCGATGGCGGTCCCGAAGCCCCCGCCCTTGACGGTATTGTAAGTGTAGCTGCCGAATCCCACCAGCCGGCCGAGCTGCTTTTCGCCCAGCAGCTTAAAGCCCCAGCCGGCCTCGCTCTCAATCATCCGGACCGGGGGCTTGGTGTCGCGCTCGTCGGCGTAGAACACGTTGAGATGGAAGTGGTCGAAGTCATCTTTTGTGCGCCGCCAGAAGTTGCCGACCTCGAGTCCGTAAAAAAATTGCCCGTACTCAAAGGGGCGATCCCAGACCCACTCACCGCCTTTGGCATTCAAGTCGTTGACGGTTCCGACAACGTAAAATTCTGAGTCCTTGATCGGCCACCACTCGAAATTCGCTGCCAGCCCGGGCGGTCCGGTCGGAATGGAGGAAACCGGCAACGTGTA
>JASJCE010000060.1 GCA_030066155.1 Desulfobacterales bacterium
TTACCTGAATGATAATCAGGTGGAAATCAGACGCGAAATAATCCGCAAATAATCCGCCCTTAAACGCGTTAATTTCGATAACAATACTTTTCTGCAGTTGCCAAAGAAAGTTTCCGGACCGAACCTGCTGCGGATATTTTTTTGCAAATTTCCTCGGCGATCTGCTTACCTAAATCGTCATCCTTCAATCTTCGATCCCGACTTGTCCGGTCTGGGATATCATACTGTTTTACTTGGTTATATGGGATAATGTTCAGTTGACACCGCTCTGTATATCTGTAATATTCCCTTGACGAAATCCGCTGAAACTTGAACCCTTTTTTTTCGATGCCAGACTCCAATTCAGACAAAACCGACTGGCTGGCGCGCCTGTTGGATGCCACCCTGAAGGGGCCGCTGCCGCTCTTCGTCCTGCTGATCGCCCTTGTTGGCGGGATTGTGGCCCTGCTGGTCACGCCCCGCGAAGAAGAACCGCAGATCATCGTCCCCATGGCCGACGTCCTCGTCAGCGCCCCCGGTCTGAGTGCCGAGCAGGTCGAACGCCAGATCGCAACGCCACTTGAAAAGCTGCTGTACCAGATCGACGGGGTTGAATATGTCTATTCGATGTCCAGGTCCGAACACTGTGTCGTGACGGTTCGGTTTTTTGTCGGCGAAGACCGGGTGGCATCCCTGGTCAAGATATACAACAAGCTGTATTCGGAAACCGACAATATCCCGCCGGCTGTTAATTCCTGGGTGGTCAAGCCGATTGAAATCGATGACGTGCCGATTGTCGTGGCGGTTCTGTGGAGCGATAATCCCGGGTTGACGGGTGACTATGAACTCAGGCGCCTGGCCGAGGAAATTGAACACGACCTGCAGTCCATCAAAAATACCAACCGAATTACGGTTACAGGCGGAAGACCACGTCAGATACGGGTGGAATTAGATCCCGACGCATTGGCGTCCAGAAGAACCGCGCCCTTGGAGGTCGCCTGGGCATTTGATGTCTCCAATAAATTGCTGCCGGCCGGCCATGTTCAGATCAATGACCAAGACATTGTACTGGAAGCGGGGGATCTTATACGCAACGCCAGGGAACTGGAGAATCTGGTCATCAGTGTGGTCGATGGGGTGCCGGTTTACCTGGCGGATGTGGGCCGGGTCAGCGACGGGCCGGCCGAACCAACCGCATACACCTGGATTGGCTTTGGATCAGCCTCCGAAATGTTGGAAAACCGTCCGGGAGAGTATCCGGCGGTGGCCATATCCATAGCCAAGAAGAAGGGCGCCAATGCGGTCTGGGTGGCCGATGAAGTGGCGGACTATTTCGCCAAACTCAAACGCGATATATTTCCGCCGGAAGTCAATTATCGGATCATTCGAAATTACGGCAAAACGGCGAACGACAAGATCAATAATCTGGTGTCGAGTTTGCTGGCGGCGGTTCTGACGGTAACCGTTTTTATCGGAATATTTTTAGGGTGGCGGGCGGCTCTGGTGGTGGGGCTGGCGGTTCCGATCTGTTACGGCATCACCCTTGGTCTGGATCTATTTGCGGGATATACGATCAATCGCGTGACGCTATTTGCGCTGATACTGGCCCTGGGGCTACTCGTTGACGATCCTATTACCGGCGTCGACAATATCGAACGCTATTTGCGTGCCGGCAAGCTACCGCGGGGACGCAGTGTGGCGATGGCAATTCGCGAGATCCGCGGGGCATTGATCATGTCGACCATTGCCATCATCATTTCCTTTGCACCGCTGCATTTTATTACCGGAATGATGGGGCCTTACATGGCCCCGATGGCATTTAACGTCCCGGTCAGCGTTACGGTTTCCACCATGGTGGCCTTCTTCGTGACACCCTGGCTGGCGTTCAAACTGCTCAAACCGGCTTCCGGGCCGACCGACGACGATATCACCCGTACCGGTCTTTATCGGATATACGCCGCTTCCTTGCGACCGCTGCTGCGCACCCCGATTCGCTCCTGGATATTCTTGATGATTGTGGCGATGCTGTTTCTGGTGGCGCTGGTGTTTCCCGTATTGCGGTTGGTGCCTCTCAAGCTTCTGCCGTACGACAATAAAGATGAATTTCAGGTGGTGGTGGATATGCCTGAAGGAACCACACTTGAACGAACCCAGGGCGTGACGGCCGCGTTGTGTGCCTATTTGCGGACGGTGCCCGAAGTCAGAGATTATACCGCCTTTGTTGGTGTGCCGTCCCCCATGGATTTCAACGGCATGGTCCGACACTATTATTTGCGAACTGCCCCGCACTTTGCCGACATCCGGGTCACACTGGCCGAGCGTCAGCGCCGCTCCCAGCAGTCCCATGCCATTTTGCTGCGTATTCGTAAAGACCTTGAGGAAATCGCCGATCTTTTCACCGCGCGCATAAAGCTGGTCGAGATGCCTCCAGGGCCGCCGGTGATTGCGACCATTACCGTGGAACTTTACGGGAGCAAGGCCACGCCATACCATGCGCTGCAAGAGGCTGCCGGGCTGCTTGAAGAGCGATTGCGTCGTGAACCATTGGTGGTGGATGTTGACGCCTCAGTTGAAGCCGATCAGCAAAAAATTGTTCTCGTGCCCGACCGGGAAAAGGCGGCCCTGTCCGGTGTCGGAACAGAGGATATCGCCCGAACGGTTCAGCTGGCCAACCAAGGTCTGGTTGCCGGTCATTTGCAGATCCCCAGTGAGGTCAACCCGCTGCCGGTTGTGCTGCGGTTGCCACGTGAACTGCGCAGTTCTCCGAGTGCGCTGGCTAATCTGTACGTCAAGGGCAGGCCCGGAATTACCAAGATACGCGAGAAGTCAGGCCTGCGGGATGCTCCTCAGCCCATGGTTCCGCTGGCGGAACTGGGCGAGATCCGTTATGGCCTGCAGGATCAGGTGATTTATCATAAAAACTTACGACCGGTCGTATACGTATTTGCGGATATCGCCGGTCGGGCTCCGGCCGAGGTCGTACTGGATGTGACGGCCGACCTGGATCGGGAGGCTGACGTCACCCGACCGATCCCGATTGAACGACGAACCTACCTGAATTCGGGAGGCGGTCAGGGATGGCGTCTGCCGGATGATATCCGGGCGGTTTGGAACGGAGAGGGGGAGTGGGAAATCACGCTGCGAGTATTCCGCGACCTGGGAATTGCCTTTGCGGTGGCTTTGCTGGGAATATTTGTCGTGCTGCGAATTCAAACCGGCATGACGGTCATGACGCTAATCATCATGCTGGCCATCCCGCTGACCATGATCGGGATCATGCCGGGGTTTTGGCTGTTGAATCAAATCGGTGACCGACTGGTAAACGGGTTTCCGGACCCAATCCTGTTTACCGCGACCGCCATGATTGGAATGATTGCGCTGGCGGGCATTGTGGTCCGCAATTCGTTGATACTGGTTGAATTCATTCATCTGGCCCTCAGGAACGGCCAATCTCTGAGCGGGGCGCTGCTGCAGGCGGGGGCCGTGCGGCTGCGTCCAATATTTCTGACTGCCGGGACGACGATGCTGGGCAACCTGGTAATTACTCTGGATCCGATTTTCAGCGGACTGGCCTGGGCGATTATTTTTGGTATCGCTGCCGCGACGACCTTTACATTGTTTGTTATACCGGTTCTGTATCACCTGATTTACAAAAATAAACCGGGCCACGGGCTTCCTGTCGGGAGGGGGATCGAGTCGTGAAAATTGCGATAAAGATGACCGCTGTTACAGCGGCTCTGGTACTGCTGGGAGTTGTGATGGCCTATCTGGCCGGTTATTTTGAGGAAAAGATACCAATTGATTTCAGGCGGGTATTGCCGGATGCTGGAGACGGCGAATCTTTAGTCGTGAAGGTGAACACTGAACCTCTGGTTGAACGGGCGGCCGGAACCCTGCGCGCCAAGGTTGAGACCGTCATATCGCCGCTGATTACCGCGACTATCTCATCCATCGCCGTCTGGGCCGGAGATGAAGTCGAACCGGGGGAAGTGCTGGTCAGTCTTGATGCACGGGAATTGAAAGCCCGTCTCGATCAGGCCCGGCAGTCCGTGGTCAGTGCCCGGGCCCAATTGACACGCACCGAAAAGGAGGCGCAGCGGGTACGGCGAATTTTTAAATCCGATCCGGGGGCGATTTCCAAGGCTGAACGTGATCGGATCGAGGCGGCGTTAAGCACCGCCCGGGCGCGGTCGATCAGCGCCCAACGCTATGAGGACGAAGCGCGAACCGCCCTCAGTTACAGTAAACTGACATCACCCATCGCCGGCCGGATTGTCGAACGCTATGCAGATCCCGGCGACACCGCCCGTCCCGGTGTGCCCGTTCTAAGGCTGTATAACCCGGCTACCCTCCGCCTGGAGGCCAGTGTGCGGGAATCGGTTGCTTCGAAGCTGACGGAAAACCAAGCCATCGTCGCTGAGATCGACGCGGTTGGCAAGCGCTTTGACGGCGTCGTCGACGAAATCGTTCCATCAGCGGATCCCGGTTCGCGGACATTCCTGGTGAAAGTCAATCTGAGCACCGGCTCCCGGTTGTATCCAGGCATGTTCGGCCGTTTATTGATCCCCATCGGACAAACTGAGAGGATTTATATCCCTGCTGCAGCCGTGACCGAAGTGGGCCAATTGAATTTTGTCATCATTCGAACCGAACAGGGCAACTCGCGCCGCTATGTGCGTCTGGGGCAGCGCGGGCCGGATGATCAGATCGAGGTTGTCAGTGGGTTGAAAGCTGGTGAGCAGATTTTAATTTCTAGACAATGAATTTGAGCTTGAGCTCAGTCACATTATAAAACTCTATATCGCAAGAAAAGTGAACCGACTGATCAACGAACTTCTAAATTCTAAAGTAGAAGTCTATGATCGCCCGGGCCAATTCCGTTGACCGCGTACCGAGGATCTTGCCGTGCACCCCCAGCACACCTACCGTGATTCCACGCTGCCCATCCGGTGTTTTGGCATAGGCGGTAATCCAGTCGTATTTATAGCGATCCAGCCTGTCGTTTATCGTACCGGTTTTGGCTCCGAGTTCAAAACGCTTGAACCGCTTTTTACGACTCAATTTACGGAAAACGCTGCGGCTGGTTCCGGATCGAGCGGAATACTGCATCAGTTGGGTTAGATCATCGGCCGCCCGGCCCAGAACCGGCTGATTCAATACATTCGTGTCGGCATGATACAGGATTCGATTGTTATTGCCCTGTATGGCGTCAACCAGCCACGGGGTTGGCATCTTGCCCTTGTTGGCGGCAGCCGATGCCAGCAGCGCCGCGTGTAAAGGAGAGATCACGGTTCTTTTATTGAAGCCGGATGCGATTTCAGCCAAACCGAAAGGGTCGTTTGGCACTTCAATCTGGCTGACCTCCAGCGGCAGATCGAAGGGAATACGGCGGTTAAAGCCGAATTTCTCAGCGTATTCAGTGAGCACCGCCTGTCCCAGCACGTATATCCCCAATTTGCCGAAAACGGAATTATTGGATAATGCAAAGGCTTTACGCAGGGAAGTTTCCACCGTCCAGCGATCTTTTTTCTGCTTTAGTTGAGATTTGTAAAGGGTGTGACGGCGCCCCCGAAAATAGAGCGGGGTGTCCGGAGTGTAGCCCGAGTTTTCGAGGGCGGCAGCAGCTGATACGATTTTAAAGAGGCTGGCCGCCGGATACTCCGCCTTAAGGCTGAAATTGGATCGGTCGCCGTTCGAATCCCGATTTACCATGGCAACGACGCGGCCGTCAGATGCGTCGAGAACCACCACAGCGGACTGCAATGTCCTCGACCTTTTCAGGATTTGCTGGATGTATCGCTGAAGTTTGGTATCAATTGTCGTCCTGATGGTGTAGTACGTCCCGTTTTTTTCACATACAAAGACATCACTCAGAAGGTTGGCGTCCCGGGCAAATTCATCCAGCAACGCCGGAAGTTCATAACGGGATAATAATGGCTGCTGCTTTTCAACCTTTTTTGGTGGCGGTTCGGTCGGTATCAGACTGGCCTGACTCCAACGTTCGGAAATCCAAAAACTGGACCAGACCGCCGCACTCAAGATGATGAAAGCGCTGAACGAAATTAAAATCAACGCCGGCAGTTTTTTAGCACGGTGATTTAATCTGGATTTTCTTTGAAGTTTGGCCTGATATTGCCGCCATTTGCTCGGGTTCGAAGATGAGTATTTCATTGATCGCCGGATACTGGAATTCTTTATGGAAAATAATACGGAGATAGATCGGGAGTGTCAATTAAAAAAGGCGGTAGCCGTATTTTATAGGCTGGCGATTATCGGAAAAAACTTTTTTGGGGATGTCACATTATTGAATTGACCCATGTTTAAATTTCTTTTATTATCAAACAGATAATTTGATCAACAATTGCAAATTGGAATCGAGGCCTTATCATTGCTTAACCCTGAGTAGACGCAGCGCCTTAGAAAATAATCGATTGTCTCTGTAACCGGAAAGCAAAGTGTGGATATTTGGGGTGCGCAGAATGATCCCGCAGGATCTGATTGATCGCGCTTTATCGCTGTCTATTTTACCAACCGAGGTCAGAATCGAAGATGTATTCCACTGATATTAAAACGTGCGCGCGACAGATCGTAAAAGAGTCTCTTAACCGCATTTTGGCCGGTACTTATGAAATACCCTCTCTGGAAGAAATGAAAAATTTTCTGGAGCAGAATTTTGATCATTCCTTCGATGAATATCTGATTACTCAGAAGATTAAACGCTCTCATCCCGCCTGGAACCGGGATCAGATTGTGGGAGAATTGGATCGACAAAAACGACATTACGAAAATGAACTGCGGGTGAATCTGAGAATAGCGGCGTTAAGCACCATTGAAGAAATCGAAAACCTGATCATCAGCTTGAACAATCACATTCGTGAATGGAAAGTGAAGAACCTTTAGAATTCCAAAATCAAATTTGAGGTATGGTCAGCTTTTTCTTCAATAGCCTAAACAAATCATCTTTTAAATTGGACGGCATCACCTTGAACACTTTATCCAGGCGTTCTTCCCAGCGATGGATTATGATATCGGCGGTGGGCTTCTCCCAGGCTAAAAGCGTATAGAGCTCATCCCTGATTTTCCTTCTCATCCTCATCTTTTCTTTTCTCTCCAGCCTGGTCGACTGGTTCAAAGCCAATTCAAACCAATTGCTGAGCTCGAGAATGTCGGGTTCCTTTATTTTCATACTCGCCGATAAGCCTGCTATGATTGTGATACCGGTTATAATGAGGCTGTTGCCCTGGATCCAATCTAAAACTGATAGAGTTGTCATTCCGTGAAGCCTTGTTAGGCCTCGGTGCTTCACCCGATCGTTTCGCCTGCCCCTCTCCCAAGAATCTGCATGAAGCGTGCCAATAGTATTATGATTCAAATGTCTAAAATTGTTTGTAATGCTTAAGTGCGGCGAAAGAAATACCGATCCCTGAACCGGCAGCCGATTTGGGCGCAAAGGCTGCCCGTTTGCAGACCTGCAGGATCCATCCACTGCCGTAAATTGCATCAACGATCACCGGAAAAAGCGTAGGCCTGGACCCATTTTACGCGTCGATCCAACGGTGCCCGAATAGTGAAAGATTGCGGTGTATTGGGCAGCAATGGCACTGACTCCCCATCCATATGCATGCCAATTCGCTTCCAGTCGGTATTCAATGCTTTTCGATCCCTGTCGAGCCATTCGACCGCCACAACCACCTGTGATCCCGACCGGTTACCGCGGCTGCGAACGCATCCTTTGCAGTACATAAAATTATTGTCTGCCGAGACTTCAATGCCTTCAACACAGAGATCCGGATTGGATTTTCGATCGGTTTGACGTTCCGGGTCATCTGAAGGCCCCCGATTACGCCTTTTTAGCTCTCGCTGATTCATAAATTGACGGTTGCCGGCCCGCCACAGCCAGCCGGACTTCTCATTTCTCGCACTTTTCGTGCAGGTTCGCTTGAGGCTCCTTATCATCATTTCTGACCTCCCGGTTTGGCGTTGGCAGAATTCCCTCGCACCGATTCGTTGATTTCATAAACTCCCGTCGCAATGTATATGCCAGATTGATAGCCTTCTGAGATTTGAATTCGTTATTTTATAACCATCAAATATCATTAGATATATTTTTTGCTATGACATGGGAGAAATCGGGATTGGAGCGTGCATCAGGACTCCGATCGACAATTCGCTTTACGCCCCTATAAAGATGGTTGACTGAAAACCAGAATCGGCGGGATCTTAACGTTGCAAACAAGATTGACACAGAAGTGGACATTAAGTTTGCAACTGACCAGCAGCTCAACAGCCTCCATTTTCAAATTCCGACCGGGGCATTTCCCTCAATAAATTGACATTTAATCGACAAGAAATTGACGAAATGAGTCAAGAAATTTTCGTTTTGGCCGATAGTAATCTTTAAACATCCGCCAAACTATCGCCTTTTTAGGAGCATACCGAAGAAAGCCGGTCAAAAAAGGGGGGCTTCCATCGGCAAGAAATGCTGAATGGCATGTTTGTTGCTGAAACAGAGTCGGGGAATTGGCAGCAACCAGCATGATGAAGAGATTTCAAGGGGGATCCTCGAACATTGGCCTCACTACGTGTCTCTACAGGAGAGAATACGATGTCGATGAACACGTTTGTCGAGAGCCGACCTTTTCCTGAATCGGATCACATTGAGTACTACCCGCATCTTCCGAAATTTTGCCAGAATAATTATGAATGGGCTGAACAGCTATATCGTCGAGGGGATGTCGTTGCTGTGGTTGCAGCCTACAAGAATATTCCAACCTACCGGCAAAAAGAACTGGATCGGCTAATTTCGGAGACTTACCGCAAAAAGTTGTTAACGGTTCCTTTGCTGGAAGCATCTTTGCTGCTGCTAACAAGCGGTGTCCTGCCGCGGTTTCAATCTTTGAGCAACCGATTGGAGGCCTTCTGTTCAGATCGTTGTCTGGAATTCGAACAGCACCGGGCCCTTGAATTTGTTTCAAGCCGGAATTCCAACGATATTGTCATTATGGTCTTTCGGTCAGACCGTCTAATTGCAACAATGACATTGTTTCCGTTTGAACAGAAAAAAGATATCCCCAGCGTTTCCTATCTGGAAATGGATCGGGCTTTTACACGCTTGCCGGATGTGCCGGCCTTGGAAATCGGTCGACTGGCCAAAACGACCTGCAATGGATATGCCCTCGAAAATCCTGAAAGCCGATTCGTTGATTTAGTTTCCATGGCGGCCGCTTTCATCGTAGCGGAACAATATGTTTCGAAAAACGATATGCTCGGGGATCCTGATTCTTTCATTTGTGGCGACACCCACGGTTCCTTGATCAATAGTCTGAAACGATTTTTCCCATTAACCGTTGTTAATTCAAGAATTAATCCGGATATGCTGAAAGACGACAACAATGCGCGTGGTATGTCCATTTATTTTCTGCAGCGTCAGGTATTGGGATCTTTTGATAGTTCAGACGAGCTTCTCGCATCTATCAGGAATATCGGCACATTTGATCCGGAACTGGCCCATCGGATTACCCACCTACTGGAAAGGGGATTGGATAAATTAGGCGTCGCATCGATTCGTCAATTCGATCCGCAACGATTCAGAGTATACTTCTTCCATTTGCCCTATAATAATCCGAGATTTTTCAAGGGATTGGCAAGGATGGAACAAATGATGCAGTGGATGACCGAGCGCCCGGTGCGAAGCCAAGTCACGCTGAACTGAAATGCAGCTGGACTTTTTTGCGGGAGCTAACTTATCAATTCCGTTTCCACCAATTGATGCAATAATACACTTAAAGTCTAATGTCTGCTCTGGCCGATCTATCTTTGGCGGCATCTAGCACATCTCGCATGACCCAACTGAGTTCTTCAATTTGGTAAGGTTTGGTAACCACTCCGCAAAAGCCGAATTGCTCATAGTTTGACATAATGGGATCGTTGGAATAACCGCTGGACACGATGGCCATGGCATTGGCATCGATTTGCAGCAGTTTTTTTATCGTTTCTTTGCCGCCCAATCCTCCAGGTACCGTCAGATCCATAATGACCACGTCAAACGACTTTCCTGATTGAAGCGCTTCCACATACATCTCGATGGCTTCTGTCCCATCTTCGGCGCATTGAACCTCATAGCCTAATTCCAGGAGCATGCGTTCGGCGACTTTCCTAAGTATTTCTTCATCATCCATAACCAGAACACTGCCTTCGCCTTTGACGGCCCGCCTTTCTTCCTTTGTTGTTTCCTGGGGCTGTACCTCAGTGGCCGGCAAGTAGATACGGAAATTCGTCCCTTGATGATCGCTGGATTCAACTGTTATGTGCCCGTCATGCCGTTTGATGGTCGCATATGAAATGGCTAATCCCAGTCCGCTGCCCCTGGATTTGGTGGTAAAATAGGGATCGAAAATTTTGGAAAGATGCTCCGGCGCAATGCCGTGGCCCTGGTCCTGAATATCGATGACGACGTACCGGCCGGGCGAAAGTGGCAAATCGTAAATCTCCACCAGGGTGACATTTTTTGCTACGAGTTGAAGTTCACCGCCAGTCGACATTGCCTGCATGGCATTGATTACCAGATTGTGAATGACTTGACTGAATTGTCCGATATCCACTTCAACCGGCCATAGATCTTCAGCGATAGTGAATTTGCATTTCACCCTCGATCCGCGCAGCGTAAACGCGGTTGAATCCTGCAGCACCTCGGCAATGGATGCAGCCTTTTTAACCGGTGCGCCACCTTTAGAAAATACCAGCAGCTGCTGGGTGAGAGCACTGGCTTTCGAAGCTACCCTCAGGGCCTCATCCAGGGATTCCATGATATCCTCACCGCGTTCGGCCTCGAGCTTTGCCAACGAAATATTGCCCATGATACCCGACAGCAGATTGTTAAAGTCATGACCGATTCCGCCGGCCAATACGCCCAGGGATTCGAGCTTCTGAGCTTTGCTGAATTCTTGTTCCATTTTCTTTCGGTCGGTAATGTCGTGCGAAACCGTTAGGGCTTTGATCGGCTTGTCGTCTTTATACTCGATGCGGGTATATGCGAGGAAGGATATCTTTTTGTTATTTTTGCCGACGACTTCGTATTCGGCCTCGGGTGGGACCGGTTCCCCCTTGAGCATTTTTTCATATCTTTTGAGGAGTTTTTTTAGGCTTTTCCCGGTCAGAAAATCCCACATCTGCAAATTGAAAAATTCCTCCTTGGTATAACCGGTGTATTCACACATGACATCGTTGACGCTGATAAATTTGCCATTGGTCATATCTATTTCATAAATGGCTGCCGGCGCATATTCGACGAGTTGGCGGTATTTCGCTTCGCTGAGCCGTAGTGCCTCCTCAACGGATTTGCGTGCCGTGATATCGATCAAATAACAAATTGTGGCCTTTTTTGCGGCCCATGTACCCCTAATGAATTTGGCATCCACCCACCGAATTTTGGCCTTATTGTCCATAAGCCGAATAATTATGTTGCGTGATGCCGGGGTATCCTGTGGACGAATAATTTCATCGATGGGGATAAGACCGCGATCTTCCGAATGGATAATATCGAGAAATGATTTTGAACTGTATTCTTTTTTTGAATATCCGATAATTTCGATTGCTTTGTTGTTGACATACTGGATTTTTTCATCTTGAATCACCAGGATAGCCTCGTTGGCCTGTTCAACCAGGAAGCGGTAGGAACCATCGTCCAGGATCAAGTCCTCTGCTCTCGTTGGATGATGGGAGGTGTCTCCTTCCAGCGCTCTGATTTTCCTTTGCAAATCAGCTATTTCTTCAATCAGCTGCTTTTCTGTTTTTTTTATATCGTTCATTATTGCCGATAAGCTTTCGGGCTGGGAGGCTCAGATTTTAAGATGTGTATGTCGAATATTAGTGCGAAAACGCTTTTGGTGTCAAGCCGTGAGATTTCGACGGTGGACACCGTTTCTTTATCGCGATTTCAAAATGAAAGGAGGAGGCTATGATCCAGTCGTCATTTATTCAGAACCGGTCGGTATCTTTTCGTGTCCTGAGCGATGATCAAATCTGGGAGATCAAACGTGCCGCTTTTGATATATTGGAAAAGACGGGAGCCAGGGTCATGCATGCGGCGGCGCGGAAATTGCTCAAACAGGCCGGTGCCATCGTGAAAAACGACGTGGTCAAAGTGCCTGAATACGTTGTCCGGGAGTGCCTGCGATCAGCTCCTAAAGGCCTGACCATCTTCGACCGCAATAAAAAGCGCGCCCTGGAAGTCGAGGGGCGCAAAAGTTATTATGGAACATCGACGGCAAGCCCCAATACCCGCGATGCAATTACGGGCAAAGTCCATGAAACGCGGGTCAAGGACATCGCGCGCGGCGCGCGGGTTGCAGATGCCCTGCCGCATATCGACTGGGTCATGCCCATGGGCTCCAGCCAGGACGTACCCGCATTTGCGGCCGATTTGCACGAATTTGAAGCGGTAGTGCGGAACACCACCAAGCCCCTGGTGTTCATCGG
This sequence comes from Desulfobacterales bacterium, assembly GCA_030066155.1. GTDB lineage: Bacteria > Desulfobacterota > Desulfobacteria > Desulfobacterales > JAFDCJ01 > JAFDCJ01. Next base: position 12,457 of record JASJCE010000060.1, read on the forward strand.
ATACTCCAAGAGAGGATTTGAACTGGTCTATGAGATGGCGGCGGCCGTGGCTGGCAGCATGGATGAGTTGCGAACCTACCCCTTCATCATCTCTTACCCGGAGCCGATCACACCGCTGGTTTTTCCCGAAGAGGTCGTGGATCGGATGTTTATCGCAGCGGATTTGTGCATGCCTCAAATTCCCGGCCCCACCCAGCAGCTCGGCGCAACTGCTCCCGTCACCCTGGCCGGAGGAGTGGCGCTTGCCATTGCCGAAGGTCTGTTGAGTCTGACGCTGGTCCAGCTGCGGCGTACCGGCGCGCCGTGCTTTTTAGGCTCCAATGTCTCCGGGTTTGATATGGCCACGACGACACTGAGCATCGCATCGCCGGAAATGAGCCTGGGATTGTCGGCCCAGGCCGAAGTTGCCCAATCATTTGGTCTTCCGACCTGGGGACTGGCCGGTTCCACCGATTCCAAGGGAATCGATGCTCAAGCCGGGATTGAAAGTGCTTTTTCAATACTGGCCCAGGGACTGGGCGGCTTAAATTTAATTCACGATGTTGGCTATATGGATGGTGGCATGATTTGCTCGGCCGAGATGCTGGTCATGGGTAATGAAGTCGTGGGTATGGCCAAACGCTTCATCCGGGGGATTGACGTTAATGCTGAAACCCTGGCGCGGGATGTGGTGCAACGAGTCGGTCCGGGCGGCAACTTCCTTCAGGACGAGCATACCTTCCGTCACTTTCGCAACGAACTCTGGCTGCCAAGTCTGATGAGCCGCCAGCCGTACGGTATCTGGCAGCAGGAAGGCTCCAAGGACATGGAGACCCGCGTGCGGGAAAAAGTGAAAGAGATCCTTGACACCCATGAGGTTCAGTCATTGCCTGACAAGACCCTATCGACCCTTGAAAAATTGCGGCTGGAAGGTGAAAAAGAGCTGATCGAGCGTTATGGTAACCAATAGGGCCATCGGATGCTAAGCACGGTGCTCCGATTGAATTTGTTTTCTGAATCAACTTTAGTGAAATTTCCGCGTTTAGCCGCTGTGGCAAAATCAACAACTATCGAAAAATTACTAACTAATTGATATGGTTTGATTTTTTTTGTTGAAACCGCGTCTTTTGCATGCTACACAATAAGCACCCGTTAGCATCGTGTGGATGGCCCTGAATTGTTCTGCACCGTTGTAAATTTACCGGACATCCGACTATTCGCGTGAATACGGATTACCGTATTCCACATCCCTGATTCTTTTCGGGTACATTCTTATTCAGGGGGAGTACTATGCGAGACAAATCTGATCGAGAATTTTTAAAAGAGCTCTACAACGGTATGCTGCATTCCATATCAACGAAAGAGGAATTCGATTCCTGGATGGTAAAGCTCGAGCACGGACATTCATGGCAGGAAGTGTTGCGGGAATTTACCAACTCAGTTGAATTTCATCTTAGAGTCCAGGGAATTATCGATTCGGTAGTCGGAAACCGGCAGAAAGAAGCCTGCTGATTCGGTCAGAGATACCTGGGGATTTTCTGAAACCCTCCAAGCCCGTCATTTCTGGAGTTCAACCGGATTGCTCAAAACTCCGATACCTTCCACCGTTACTTCAATCGTGTCACCCGGCATCAGGTAAACGGGAGGGGTGCGTGCGAATCCCACACCGCTTGGCGTCCCGGTAAGGATAACCGAGCCCGGCATTAGTGTGGTACCGATGGACAGATGCGCTATCAAATCGGCTACCGGGAAAATCATATCCGACGTGTTGGCATCCTGCATCACACGGCCGTTCAGGGCGCAGCTCACACGCAGATTCTGTGGATTCCGCAATTCATCTGCTGTTACCAGTTCAGGGCCCAATGGACAAAACGTGTCAAAACTCTTGCCGCGGTTCCATTGTCCACCGCCCCGCTTGCCCTGCCAGCGCCGGGCGGAAACATCGTTGGCTGCCGTGTAGCCCGCCACGTAGTTCAAAGCCTCTGAGGCCGGGACGTCTTTCGCCGCCCGACCGATAACCACTGCCAGTTCAGCCTCGTAATCGACCTCGGGTGGCTTCATGCAGGCCGGATGTAACACAATCGGGTCCCCGGGATGGTTGACTGCGGCTGGATTTTTCATAAACAGAATCGGATATTTAGGGACTTCATAACCGGTTTCCCGGGCATGGTGGTGATAATTCAGGCCAATACATAACAAGGCACTGGGCTCAACCGGAGCCAGAATTTTCTTGACGCGGCAGGATACACCGCTTTCCGTAAAGTCGCCAAATAAACCCCCTTCCAGCAGTTTAGCCGTGTCATTTTCTAAATTACAGCCGTATCGAATCTGATCCTGGTCATCTAAAAATCGGACGATGCGCATCAATTTTCCTTTTTTTTGCTTGAATGCAAAACTTTAAGCTTGGCCTCGATTAACTGATCGTGAGACAATCGTAGCAAATTCTTGAGCTTGTTCATTAGGTAATGCTCGTAACGGTCCATTTTGCCGTCCACAAATACCATTCGCCATAACGTCTCAATGATCTCTAATTTTTCATCTACCGAATAATTTTCGTTGATCAGCCGCGCAAACTGCCAGAGATCAACGCTTTGCGCCAGCTCTTGATCGGCTTCGGCCATTAGGGCATTTGCGTGCTCCGGGGACAGGCCGTATTTCTCCTGCAAAATGGAAATGATGGTATCGACTTCCGCACTGGTAAATTTCTCATCAATGCGCGCCATTTCAACGAAAAGGGCGCAGGTCGCCACCCGTATATCGTGTTCTGAGGCCGGCTTTTTTTCAGGCCCGCCACCAGCCGCTGCTGGGTTGAAAAACCGTTTCAGGCTGTTCAGCATAATTCCGTCTCCTTTTGTCATGCGGTATACGGCAGACCTGATTTTTTGTCAATCCTCGTATATTTTAAATTGATAGAATACCTTTGCTTGAACCGAGATCGTAGCGATTCTAATCACTATCTTGCGGGGCAGCCAGCACAAGGGTCCAATAGGTGCCGTACTCCGAGCCAGTATTGCTGATGCAGGCCGCTCCGATTTCGGTGAATCGGGATGACATGATATTTCGACAGTGGCCGGCGCTGGTCAGCCAGCCGGCAACGACTTCATCGGTGGTTTGTTTACCGGCATAAATATTTTCTCCCACCGACCGCCAGGCGTAGCCGGCTGAATCGACTCGTACGGCAACGCTTGAGTGATTGGTACCGCTATGGCTGAAAAAGTTGTTGCGAGCCATATCTTTCGAATGGTTTAACGCGGCGGCGGTCAGGCGCGGGTTCCATTTGACGCTCTGCACAGACGGACAGTTTCGGAAGCCGCAGCGCCGTTGCTGTGAACGGGCATGGTTAACCAGATTGACCATTTTTTTTCGTATCAGCTGATCCGATTCACACCGAAAGAATTGATTTTGTTTGACAATGATAACCCGCTCCTTAGGCTGGGCGCAACCGGCCACCATCAATGCCACAAAAAGCAATAAAGGGATTCGAAACATGGTAATTTCTCCATTTCTGTAACGTTGACAATCAATTCGGTCATTTAGTGTTCTTGGGGGGGAACTATCTAATTTATCGGCAGGTGGGACAAATAATTGAGGAATTGCGAATTTAGGCGCCTAAGCGCCTATTTCTGACAACATGTTGTCAGAACCAAAGGTTTCAGGTGTCAGTGTTCAGGTTTCAGTATGCAATGAACCGCTTTCCTGACACCCGAAACCTGAAACCTAAAATTTTAACGACTGCATGGCTAGCGATATTACTGCCCCATGGATCTCTTTTTCGGAGTATGGTCTCGAAAAAAGCTTAGTACCTGTTTATCGAAATCAAATCATGTTTGCGCAGGATTTGAGAAACGATTCTCCGACTAACTTGGTGAGAAGATGCAAAAACCTGCTCTTTCTCATGGGAGCCGCCCATTACGAGCCTTCCGGCTGATGATTGACCAGAACCATACCGACACTGACCAAAAGCAGGGATATCACCAGGTTGGGACCGATGGTCTCACCCAGTATCAGGACGCCGCTGATAAGTACCCCGAAAACTGGCGTAAAGAACGAAAAAGCATGCATCACACTGACCGGATAACGGGCGACCAGCACGAACCAGGCCAGATAGCTGAGAAATGCGACGATAATACACTGGTAGAACAGAGAAAAAAGTAAGGTAAAAGAGACGCTCCATATCGCGGAGGGTTCAATGGTCAAGCTGACAAGCAGTAGAAACGGCGCAGAAAAAAATAACTGATAAAATAGAATTTGCAACGGATCCGTTCGCCGGACCAGGTATTTTTTGATATACACGGTCGTCGCGCCCCACATGGCCCCGGCAATCAGAAACAATATATCTCCCGGCAGGGCCTTGAAAGAAAACGAGCCCAGGTCTTTTAGAAATAAAACGGCCACACCGCAAAATGCTGCCAGCAAACCGGCTGTCTTCCACACGTTCAGCCGGTCGCCGTCGAGATAGGCGTGCGCTCCCAGAGCGGCGAAAAATGGGGCGCAATACAGCAGCACATAGCCGCGGGAGGCAAGGGTAAATTCCAGACCGACAAACATCAGCCCGAATTCACTACCGAACAGCACGCCGACGACAATTCCGTGTCCGATAAATCTGGTGGAAGGAAATATTTTGAGGCCCCGCACCTTCATCCAAATAAGCAGGCATAGACTGGCGACAATGGACCGCAAGCCGGCCATAAATACAGGGGCCATCTCCCGTGACGCAATTTTAACGAAAGCCATGTTGCTGCCCCAGATCATGGTGAGGAAAATCAGGATGGCGATGGGACGCCAGGGAAGATGGGCTCGATACATTTAAGCATCCTTCATTCGTCAATCTTCAAACGTCATTCCAGTTTCATATAGCACCGCCGCGCACGTCCAGTCTGATCGGAATAGAAACACTGGAAAAAGCGAATATCGAATATCGAACAAGAAATTTCGAATATCGAAGTGAGGTATTCTGTCGATTTCATAATAATGAATGAGTGAAGCCTCCGGCTCGCAGGGGTTGTCGCGCCTATGCCTCGGAGAGCGAATCCATCCTTCGAAATTCGTTATTCGTTATTCGATATTCTGCGGTTCTGCGGTTCGCTTTTAATGTGATCTCATATAAGCGAACCAGGCATGGGGATTATTCTGGACAGGTCCGCCAGCTTCGGGGCCACCGGGTGGTCGGCACCGTTCAGACACCGGATGGCGTTCAGCGCATTCCAGGCTTGACGCAGGCGTTTGTCAAATCGTTCAAATTTGACTTGTTGAAGCCGGCGGAGATCCGTGATTTCAACCAGATGTCGGCTGCCGAGAGCCCGTTTCCCGATGTAAGGGACGAGCTCTGAGAGGACCTGGAAATGATACCGGCAGTGTTCATCGGGTAAGGCATTGACAATTTTATTGCAGCTGAACTGGTAGCAAACCGGCGGTCTGCCGACAGTCAGAGCACAGCCGGCTGAGGTCAACCAGCCCTGTTCAGGACAGAAGGCTTTTGCTGGACGGGCTCCGGAAATCAAACTTTTCAGAAAAGGGCTGACGGTGGTTTCGCGGCAGTATTCCAGGCCGCAGCATACCTCTCTGCAAATCGAACAAAATTGCTTACAAATAAGCGACATATGCCGACTGACAGCCCTTTCGAAAGCGGCATAATGCGATACGATACGAAAAAGCTCTGCGGTCATTTCAACTCAATTGACCAACCGATCGGCACGGATGGCTAAATTCGTTCAGAATCGAGCCATTCCTGCAATGTCGGCGGGGTCGCCATCAGCCAGGATACGGGGCGCAGGATGCATTGAGCACTGAGCTCGACGCCTTCCTGAATGACGGATACCGGCCTGTCTGCAGAAACCACGATGACAATCGGGTTGGGGTTCACGGCGGTAAATCGCAAGGCCGAATTGAATCTGGCGCCCCTTGCGCGATCTTCGCTGGCCACGGCTCGGCCGTCTAATAGGCAGGCGAAACCATGCAACTGCCGATCGGCGCCAATGTGCAGGGCACCGTCAACTTTAGCCAGGTCGGTTGCCAATTCCAACATTTTATCATCGGTGAGATCCAGGGGTTCCTCCAGATGCTGGCCCGATATGTAAATTGGCTGCTCGTTTAAATCGATCACGAGCGTGCAGCCGTAATTCGCGCTTTCGGCTTTGTGCACGATGTAGCTGATGATTTTGAACATCTGGTGCATGGCATCGTTATCAAGCCGTGATTCGAGTAGGGCCTCTTCCAGTTGCACGAGTTTAGCCAAAAAGGTTTTGGTATGAAACCTGCCGCCGGCAAAACTACAGACCAGATTGCCATTCAGCACCAGGAATCCATGCTGCCCGAGAAAATCGGCCCTGATGGAATATTTCGGCATGTCTCCGTCGGCAATGCCGACAATATTCTGGCCGTCGGAGATCAGGCGACGGTTGGAGTTCTCGACGGCCTGCAGCAATTTGCGGACATGCTTGAAATTTTCAAGTGCCGGCTGTTCCAGGACCGGAAACCGGGCCATAAAGCCTATCAAATCCAGTGATCGGGGTTCGACGAAAATCAGAGAGCCCCGCGGCCAGGCGCCTTCCTCGCGGGTATTGGAGATCCCCAGGATCGCATCCAGGATTGGATAGACGCGCAACTGGGTGTCCAGTCCCATCATCAGGTTCAATTCATCGACGATATAATCTCGTACTGCATGGGTGGCATATTCTCGCAGGACATAACCGGACGCACCCGTGCAGAATTTATTGTCAGAGCTGAAATCGTGGGACAGCAGCCATGCGGCATGTTCCAGCCAGCGCTCGGTGGGGCCGGTGGAGCACATATCCGGATGATGTTCCGTGAACCACATCTGGTAAAAAATTGAATAGGATCTTCCACCGCAGGAGATCAGTCCGGCCAAATCCAGGTTTTTAACAACCTGAATCTGTCCGAAACGCCGAACCATTTCAAAATCAGTGGGTGCCCTGCGCCATTCATTTGAATCCAGATATAGCTCTTTGAGAATCGGTTCGTGCCCCTGGAGTAGATTCTGGGGGTCGTAAACTCGAATTTGATCGTCGGATCGCACGGCGTAGATCAGGGCCACGCGACTGGGCTCTGAAAAACGCGACAGCCCTTCGCGCAATCCATCCAACGTGTGAAATATGCACATATTGGGATAGGATTCATCCGACATGAACGCCCCCTGGTTTGGATGACGACATGGTTAAATCAGCTGCCGCGGGCGGAAACGGGTCCGTTATACGGGCGATTCGATGGGTCTTCCGCATACGATCTGCGCCGCCCGTGGTCTCTGATTGACGCAAAAATTATCACGGGGGAGGTATTTCCGTCAAGGTGTTTGGCAGCGTCACCCCTGCCGCCGGACCCTGCCCGGTTGCCCCGGGATGATGAGAAAACCAGCCAGGAAGTCTGCCCATCGAATCAACAAAAAAAGAAAAGATAAATTGCCCGGGCATGCCTGCCGCACCGGCAAGCGCTGGCGGTTATCAGCCCTGATAGATTTGATCGGCGATATCGGTGATCTCGCAATCAATGCCGTTGCGGTCCAACAGGTTGACGATTTCCGAAATTTGACCGGGCCAGTCAATGCTGATTGCGATGTGATCGGCATTTCGCACTATTGCGAGGTTTTGATTCACTAATAGCTGATAGGTTATGTCCAGATCGCTGACCAACAGTCCCAAAACAGAGTAATCGTTCATATAAAACAACGGCAGACTGTGGTTGGACGGACAGAATGGAGCACGGCTACCCTGCTGCAATACGGGCAATGCACTCATAATGGCCTCCTGTGTTTAATATTGAAAACCTGAAGCGTTGGATCGGGATCGATCATTTTGAATATATCTGCCCAACTAGGTTCGCGAACCAATCCGGTTTTTCCTGCAGCACATAGATTAAGATAAGAGCCGTTAAGGGAACCGGTATGACCGTGTCTAAAATAGCAAAAATAATTAGATAAATCAATATCTTGTGGTTAGATTTCATTGTGTTCCCACCCTTGAATTCGATTTTACCGGTTTTAATATAATTAATAGTTCAAGTTTTCAAGGAGCTTAAACAATGGATTTAAGGTTACAACGCACATTGCAACTCATAAACGGCAGTGACGATGGTGATCTAAAGGGGGAATGCAACCTCAAAACAGCTGCGACTTCCGATCTGGAGCTTCTCGATGCTTATTCTCGGGCTGTTATCGCCGTGGTCGATAAGGTCGGTCCTTCGGTCGTCAGTGTCGGCGTAGAGCGGTCCGATTTCAACCGGAAGCCTGAACAGTCCGGAGCGGGTTCCGGTGTGGTTATTGCACCGGACGGCTATATCCTGACCAATGATCATGTGATCGATCGCACAGGATCCATCATTGTTCGTCTGACCGACGGCACCAGTCTGTCGGCAACTCTGGTGGGAAAAGATCCGGCTTCTGATCTGGCCGTCATCCGGGCTGAGGCCTCCTACCTGGCTGCTGCTGCTCTGGGTGATTCGAATCGATTGCGGGTGGGGCAGCTGGTGATTGCAATGGGTAATCCATTCGGCTTTCAATCCACGGTTTCGACCGGCGTTGTCAGCGCGTGTGGTCGCGCACTGCGCAGCCGCCAGGGACGGTTGATCGAGAATATTATCCAACACGCAGCACCTCTTAATCCCGGAAACTCCGGCGGACCCCTTGTCGATACCGCCGGTACTGTGGTCGGGATCAACACGGCCATTATTGCCATGGCCCAGGGCATCGGGTTCGCCATTCCCAGCAATACGGCCAAATGGGTCGTCTCTCAGCTGCTGACCCATGGCCGGGTTCGACGCGGGTTTTTGGGTATTGCCGGTCATCAACGTCCGCTGCATCGGCGTCTGATCCGGTATCACGAACTTGAAAGTGAATCTGCGGTTGAGGTGGTTGCGGTCGAACCGCAGGGGCCGGCTGCCCGGGCCGGTTTGCGTACCGGGGATTTGATTACCGCCGTCAACGACCGAGCCGTTGCGAGCATCGATGATTTGCACCGATTCCTGTCGGAGTGGCCGATCGGCCGGCCGGTTGAACTCTCCATCCTGAGGGGCAAATTTAGGAAAAAACTAAATGTCGTGCCCACGGAAGCTGACTCATAGGACACAGCCATCCTTTTCGACATTTCTTGAGCCACGTGGCAGACCCCACGCCATGCTGCTATTTGCATTTTGCATTGGCATTTTGCGTATTGCGAAGCTTGAAAAGCCCGGCTATTTTTTCGACTTAATTTTTGGATTTTAAGTCTTCGAAATTATATATAATTTTATCTGTAAGGGAAAACCGCCACTCTGGAATGTTCCTTGCAGAAGCTGGAAGGCAGTTGTTCAGATTGATTCCAACTTGTCACCCGGTCTAACACCAGACGATCAACCACGTGAGGGCCTTGCGCTCGCACCGGTTGTATCCAACGAAAGAGCTCGCGGTGACAGGTTGATAGGCCCCGGGCTTTCGTGGATGGCGAGGATCGCGAATTTAGCGGGGAAGTGATAAACCGGCAAGGGTACTTGTCAATCTGGTTAACCTATCGGCTTAACTATATCTGAAAGGCGGTTCATGGGAACCGCCTTTTTTTTGTCACAAATCAGAACGCTGATCGAATCTGGTCGTCCCTACCGCAATCCGGGTGATCGATATTTTACCTTCGTCAAAGCAAACTGCCACATCTGTACCTGTCTGGCGAGGCCTTTCATGGATGTTGCCGTCGTAGATGTACTCATCACCGTCTTTTACGTATGCATACCGATGGGGGTTGATGTCCAGGCGGCAGAATTGAAAACCCAATTCCATATCTTCATCAAGATGATGGGGCAGGTTAACATTCCAGAAATGGCCTGCCGCCAATCGATGTTTGAGCAGCATTTCCAATGCCGGGCAGGCATGATTTCCGGTGATCTTCCAGTTTATGCGATGATCTCGGGCGATGTACTGTGAAATTGCAATTGAACGGCAGCCCAGAATCGCCGCCTCGCGTGCCGCCGCGACCGTGCCGGAGTTGTAAACGTCAGATCCCAGATTGGCACCTGGATTGATACCGGCGATCAGCCAATCGGCGTCCGGCACGATGCTTTTGAGCGCAATACGGGCACAGTCTGCTGGGGTACCGTCCACGCTGTATCGATTTTGCGCAACTTCGGCAACCCCAAGCGCCGAGCGGGTGGTAACCTGATGTCCGATTCCGGATTGCGGCTGCAATGGTGCCACAATCACAATTTGACCGCGATCTTTCAGACAATCGTGCAGTGCTTCAAGGCCGGGACCATCGATTCCGTCGTCGTTTGTCAAAACAAATTTCACCTTATTCTGTCCCAACTTGTTTGAAGGTTCCCGCCCCGGATAAGCCGGCAATTTATGGCAGCAGCCCTCTTTAAATCAACGCCATACGGCAAAGTGGCTTCTACACCGCGAATTGGTCTTGACCTTCCGTCGCATCGAAAGGTGCCCTTACCCGGCATTTATGCTGAAGCTGATCCACAATCCGGGCGATACTTTCCTCGGACAGCGGTCGGGGCTTAATGTGCTTAAACAGGGAAGGAAATTGATCAGGATTCACAACCGAGATGCCATCCGCAGACGTTCTTTTTACAAACCAACCGGGCAGGGCGACAATTGCCCTAGCTGCAACCGGTTCACCAATAACACCGCTGATCCAATCGGACAACCAGGACGCCTGCCATTCGGCATGCTCGATGATCTTGTAGTTATCCTCCTTGGGAAAATTGAGCATCTTACCATCATATTCAACGGTGGCGGCATCGCGGCCCGCCGTGGCACTGGCAGGCGTCGATCGGGCAATCGACTCAACCGTGAAAATACCTGCAGAACCGACGACAATGTGGTCGATTTTGAAATTGTCGGCCGGGAAATCGTGATACACGTATGTGCCGTCCAGGGTGAGCTTATTCAGCGCCTCTCCAACAGTCAATTCGCTTTGATAGCCCAACCGCAACATTTTCCGCTTTTTAATTAGTTTCAAAGATTTTACGAGATAAAAAAAGATGACGCCGACGCCGACGCCCCAGACAAGTAACCCGACCAAAGAATTTGAGGTGTCGGCAAACCAGTAGAAATAAGATGCGTGACTGCACAGCAGAACGAGCGGAATGGTCAGCATCAACGCCAGGTTGAATTTGATTTCCCGGTTGGTTTTGTCAATTTTTATATTCGATGTCTCGCCCGGCGCTCTTGGACCGATTTCGGCGACCCGGTCGGGGTGTTTTTGCACTTGCCCGAAATTTCGAGAAATATACCAGATGACAATGTAGCCCACCAAAACCGCGAGTAAAATAATTGCGGGCAGCAAATCAAGTACAGAATTCAAAATATGGCTCCTAATTCTAGCGACCTCGAGTCGATTGTATCGGGCTTGAAAACGAATCGTTGGGAACTAGGGAAATTGGTCGATCTGATGTTTTGCAGGCGAATCATTTTGCGCTGTTTAAGGTTATCGGCAGCTGCAGGCAAGATCGCGTTCAGCTTTTTCGCTAAGACGATGCGCCGTTTGTAAATTGCAGCTTCATTTTACCGACTACAATTATATCTTCATTTTTGAGGATTGTCGATTGCTTGATGGTTTTCTGATTGACCTTCGGCTTGATGAACCCGCCGACGAAACATAGGTGAAAACCGTCCGGCAGTTTGCTGATCGTCGCGGCTGTTTGCCCCATTAACCATCCGTCAGCAACAATATCCGAGGTGGGGTGTTTGCCGATAGTGGTGTATTTGCGGTCCAGACTTACCGACCCCCGGCCGCCGGCCAGGAAAATTAACTTTCCAGTCGGATCCTTTTTGACGTTGGTCGGGCCCATGGGAATGACTGGCTGATTTTGGGGGTCCTTGCCGCGATTTTGGGGTTTATCCCAGAAACCGGCAACATTGATGATGCTCCGGGTTGGATTGCTTTTTCTCATCCGGGTACGATACTGGCTGGTATCCAGCACGATGGTCCGTTCCAAATCCTCTGTGTCTTCGCCGGGGACTTCCTCCTGATTTGAATAGTGGAAGACGAGGGAATGTTCACCGATGTTGATGGTGTCACCGTTTTTTAACCAGTGTGAGCTGATCAACTGCTCATTGACGAAGGACCCGTTTTTGCTCTGCAAATCGATTAATACGAAGCCGTCGCCAACCGAATCGATTTTGGCATGATGCCCGGATACGGCCAGATCATTGATGATCACGTTATTTTTCTTCCGTCGGCCGATGGTCAGGGAGACGCCTTTCTGGAGTGGATATTCGCCAATCTTTTTGGCTTTTATCTTTAGCGTTAATTTCGGCATAATCTTAATCCCGGCAATGGAAAACCGTCAGCGTCACGCTGATTTGTCAAAAAAGTTGACTCTTGCATCCCTGGGCGGCAACTGAACCGGGTTCAATTTTCGTCAAGAAACCCGATGAATGACATTATCTTGAACTATTTTAGCATGTTAAATTTTGACAAGCTTTCATACAGTGAAATACAACTCGGTTTTGCGGTTATCTATAATTTCATCATCGGCAGATGGGCCAAAAACTTGAGAAATATTGTTCGTGATATAAACAGATTAATGGAATGTTGGCAGAAGGGATTGTTGATTTTTCAAACACCATCGGGTACCTGCCGGCAGTTGTGATGTCAGAGCGGAAAAAGGGATGGTTATCCGATAAAAATAACCACCTTGATTCCCATTTTCCGAATCATTGTTATTTTGTTTTTATTCAGATAAGGTTACGGCGGCAAACCCAATATGTTAACCCATCGGCAATCACCATGCGTATCCGGCAATCTCGAACCAGCGACGCCCATTCAATGTCCTGTATTTACGTACAGACCTGGCAGGATACTTACCTGGGCGTCCTTCCTTTCGACTATTTGATCAGGATGTCGATTCCCCGTCACGAACAGGCGTTTCGCAGGGAACTCAGAAGCCGGAAGATCGTCAGTTTCGTTGCCGAGGACCGTAACGAAATGGTGGGGTTTATCACTGGAGGTAACGAGCGTTACGGCAGCCACATTTACGCCGGGGAAATTTATACGTTGTACGTGGTGAAGGGTCACCAGCGCCAGGGAATCGGTACTCAACTGATTTCAGCCCTGGCGAGGCAGTTCTACCACAACGGCATTTATTCGATTCTGGTGCAGGTCCTCAAAGAGAATCCCTATCGTCATTTTTACAAAAAAATGAACGGTGTTCACCTTCAATCAGAGGTAATGCCGTTTGCCGGGAAAACCCTGGAATTCGAATACTATGGCTGGATCGACTCGACGCTCATTTACAATTGACGTGCCCAAACTTTATTGCGTCAGCGTTCTAAAAGCGATTATACTTTCGCTTGTAGGGCCTCGAGCACTTTGGCCGGGTGATCTGCCGCTTTAGCCACTTTTTGCCAGTGTTTTTTGACCTTTCCGTCAGGACCGACCCACACCGTGGACCGAATCACGCCCATGGAGACTTTACCGTACATTTTCTTTTCTCCGAACGCATCATATGTCGTCATCATTTTTTTCTCCGGATCGCATAACAGCGTGTACGGAATATTGACTTGTTCGATAAACTTACGATGGGACGCTTCGCTGTCGGGGGAAACGCCCAACACCACTGTGTCGAGTTTTTGGAATTCGCCATACAGGTCACGGAATCCCTCGGCTTCCTTGGTTCACCCGGAGGTGTTGTCCTTGGGATAGAAATAGATAACCAAATTCTTGCCCTTGAAGTCTTTCAAGGAGATGTTGTTTCCATTCTGATCGGGCAGGGTGAAAGCCGGTGCAGATTTGCCTTCTTGAATTGGCATGTTATCCTCCTAACGGATTGAATATTGATTGGATTTTGCATTTGAGTTAAAGCAGAAAACGTTAATCAATATAATTAAGTCCGAAGTGCACGTTTATCAAGCGGCATACTTCAAATTCTATCAGAATAATTAACGACGGTTCGGTTTACGGGTTAAAGGCACGGCAGCAGTGAGATTTTTATTTTTGGAGCCTTTTTTTGGAGGATCCCATCGGGAATTCGCTGAAGGCCTCATATCCTATTCGAGGCATCAGATCGATCTCGTAACGCTGCCGGCCCGGTTTTGGAAATGGCGCATGCGGGGGGCTGCGCTTTATTTCATAAAAAAAATTTCTTCCCTCACCGCTTACGACGGCTTGATCACCTCAGACCTGATGAGCCTTTCCGACTTTAAAGCATTTAGCCGGGGGAAATGCCCGCCGACCCTGGTTTACCTACATGAAAACCAGTTTACCTATCCGTTATCACCCGGAGAGCACATGGATTACCAGTTCGGCTTTACGGATATCACCACGGCCATAGCAGCTGATCGGATCGTGTTCAATTCTCGAACCCACCGGGATGCCTATTTCGAGGCCCTTCCAAAATTTATCAATATGATGCCTGAATACCGGCCCAAATGGGTAGTGGCTGACATCCGGGCCAAAGTGGATATCCTGTACCCGGGTTGCCGCTTTGCGGTTGAGATATCCCCAGACGAAAATTTCGACAGATCGCTGCCGTCATTGATCATCTGGAACCATCGCTGGGAGTTTGATAAAAATCCGGATGCGTTTTTTGATGCGCTGGATGCTGTCCGCACAGCCGGCATGGATTTTCGTCTGGCCCTTCTCGGCGAAACATCACAGGCGGTTCCCAAAGCGTTTATCAAAGCCCGCGAGCAATACGGTCGACAAATCATCCATTATGGTTACGTGAAATCGCGGGAGCGGTATTTACACTGGTTGCGGCGGGGCGCCATCGTGGTCAGTACCGCTTTGCAGGAAAATTTTGGCATTGCAGTGGTCGAGGCCATCCGCTTCGGGTGTATACCGTTGCTGCCAATGCGGCTGTCCTATCCCGAAATCATTCCGGCTGAATTCCATGACCAGGTCCTTTACCGAAACCAGAACGATCTGATCGCCAAACTCACCCGGCTTCTTTCTGAACCCGCTGGCTTTGCCAATCTGCGCCGGGATCTGTCACAGGCCATGACGAAATATGCATGGCCCAACTTGATCGACCGCTATGATCGGGTGCTGGAAGAATTAGCGGGGATTTCGGTACGCGGCTATCCATAAGGTTCAAGTTCGAATCGATATTTTGATTACTTACCCCGAAGACCACGCATGGGATCAAAAATAATCAATTGAAAAGAGGTCGATATGCAAAACGAAAAATAAATGGATAGGACACTGATGAGAATTGCTTGACTTGGTGAGAACTGTTCGTATGTTCATTCTGTTTGCAAATATAAAGGAGCACAATGTGGAAAGAGTAGATAATGGACTTTACGTCAGCGTTGACTACACCGGAACGCTGCAAAACGGAGAAATATTCGACAGCAGTCAAAACAATCAGCCGCTTGAGGTACAGATCGGTGTCGGCCAATTGATCAAGGGATTTGAGCGGGAACTGATGGGAATGGTGCTTAACGAAAAGAAGTCATTCACGCTGAGTCCGGAGGACGCCTACGGGCAAAGAGATGAAAGCCTGACTCGTGACTTTGCACGGGCTGATTTCCCGGCGGAACTCGAGCCAAAGGTCGGTATGACCATCGGATTGCAAACGGCTGAAGGCCGCCGCATGCCGGCGCTGATTACCCATCTCGATGATGATAAACTGTCAGTGGACCTGAATCACCCGCTGGCCGGTGAAGCATTGACATTTGACATCGAAGTGGTCGGTATCAGCCAAACGCCGACTCAGGCGAAATCCGGGTGCGGATGTGGTTCCAACTGCGGATGTCATTAATCCGCCGACGCTTCAATTCAAAAACCTGTCACCGATGTAAACATAACCTGCAATCGAATATACGGTAACAGTCCGGGCGGATTAACTCAGGGTATCGCAGGAACACCGAAAAGATACGGATGCAGTTGGACAATCACCACATAAAGGATCAGTCCCACTGCTATCGGGATCAGGTCTCGATAAATCGGGAGCTTACGGTCCAATGTGGTTGCGCCCCGGCGGTTGGCTGACCAGACATCGAATAAAGCAAACATGCCAAATCCGCCAAAGAGTACGATCGATGCCAGATCGCCGTTGACCAGGAGATGTGATAGGGCCCACAGCGCCAGACCGGTCAGGAACGGGTGGCGCATAAAGCGCTTCAGATTGGTGGGCAGGTAGGCGGCTGGAATCAGTATCAACGCAAGCAGCATCGTGATCTGAATCAGCAAATACCCCCAGTCGGGAGGATCCCAAATGGGTATGTAGTCGGCGCGCCCTTTTCCGAGGATAATCAGAACTAAGCCGGTCAACGCGATGCCTGAATAGCCGATCATATAAGCGGCTTCTCCCCGAAATTTAATCAGTTTGCGCCTGAATTCTGCGAATGATGGGATCAGGTGAACCGCCATAAAAATAACCATTCCGAGAATCAGCAATTCCATTGTTCAGGTGACGGGCATCAGTAGCTGATCAACGGTTCCGGGTTGGGCGCCGGTTCGCTGGAGGATGAATCGGAGGGCGGGGCTTCGGGTGTCGCGTTTTCCAGATGGTCCTGGTTAAACCAGGAGGCCAGTGGACGATAATAAAAAGCCACTTTGTATTCGACAGGTGATTCCCTCAATTTAAGCTTGATGTCCAGTACTTTATCTCTCCATCGATGAACGGTCAAGCCGGATGGGCTGCGAGTGGTTTTTGGCGCACCATATTTCTTGGTGAACTGGCGCTCCAGGTGAGAGAACTGGTTCGGAGAACGAAGTTTGATGAAAACCGCGAAAAAACGATCCTGATAGAATCCATAGTACACGGCCGGGACCGGCTGATTGGCGGATTTATAAGCCATCTTAGTATTGGCATAGTAGGAGGCTTGACCCAGAGTTTTGACACGGGTCAAATCCGAGTAAGCGGATACCGAACTGTTCCATTTCATTCCGTGAATGCCTTTTTGAAGATCAAACGCGGATCCCACCGCCGATAAATACAACAGGATAACCAACGCAATCCCTGATACGAAACCTGTCCGACGCATATCTCATTCCTCCTCTACGGGTAAAGCCGTCATCTCTGTTAGCCGTTCCTTATGATAATCAACCCTATAAATATAATTTGAAAATGATCACCAATTATGGGTTGTCAATTCGTACCGTCATCGGTTGGATTCAATCCTGGTAATACAGCCGATGGTAAAGAAACAGTCAAATCCGGTCGTTAAATTCCTTCAAGTTTTTTCCGATTTGGCCGATCTGTATTATGAATAATGGTCTCACCACAAACTGCATTGATATTCCAGGAGGCAACATGAAGAAATTAATCCTAATTTTGATATGTTTGGCATTTTTAGGCTGCTCGCACGAGGTCAGCATCAAGCCCACCATCTCACCGGTTGCACACCAGCTGGTTGATCACAAGGTAAAAGGCAATGTGGCTGTCTTTGTTCATCCCGATCTGGCCGACCTGCATAAAGTCGTCAAACCTCGGAGCCGCAACTGCAGCACTGCCAGGTTCCCGGTGGAAGCCGGACAGAGCATCAAATCCAGCCTG
>JASJCE010000537.1 GCA_030066155.1 Desulfobacterales bacterium
GCCGACAGGACGACCTCGTCGGTTTCGACAAAAAAGCGCGGGGCTTGCAGTCGCAGAATCAAGTCCTTGCGCGTGACGACCTCGACCGATCCCTGGCCGACCTTGGTGCCGTGGCCCATAGACCAGACCATTGCTTTCCAGCCGGTCAAATTTTCCGGCATGGTGAAATTGATTTCAGCCGTTCCGGAGCTGTCGGCGAGGATTGTGCCGGACCAAAACGCCGTGTCGGCGAATTTGGTGCGCACGGTTGGTTGCACGAGATTTTCAGGTGCGCCCGGCTCCCCGTTTGCAGCGTCAAAGCGATCGGCTTTTTTCGCTTTTGCCACCAACGATCTTCCGGCCAATTTGGACTCAGCCGCTGCCGGAGCCATGGCCGTTTCGGGGGCCGCTTCCGCGACAACCTGGTCGGCTTCGGTTCCTTCGTCATCGCTGACATCCTGAAACATCAGGTGGCCGAACACGCCGATATTGCGCATGGCCTCTTCTTTTTTCCGCAGTAAATTGTAAAAACGGCGAGCCAGGCTCGATTGGGTTTGAGATTGATGCTGGCGCCGCCATTTCCAGAAAAAGCTTCTGATTTCCGGCACATTGGAACCGCCCGATATATATTCCAGGGCACGGTCATAGACTGTCATGACGGCAGTCCCCTGAAATGGTTCTCCGTCGTAGTTCGTAATGTTGATTTTGAAGTTTGCCTTTTGTCCGGGTCGATATGCCTTCTGGGAAGGCTGGATAGCGACATTCAGAACCCGTTTTTGCGGCGGCACAACAATTTCGCGAACCTCGCTGTAAAGCTTGCCGTCATATACGCTTAACGCCTCAACATAAAAATTGGGCATGTCCTTGCGGGTAACCGCTATATCGACAATCGCACTTTTTCCGGTCATGGAGATGATGTCGGGCGGCAGGTAGATCCCGTTGGCCGGCCGGACGAAAAGCACCACTGCCGCTCCTTCACGATCGGTATTGATTTGGAGTCTGACACGATCACCCGGCGCATATTCGCTTTTATCCGGCACCAGTTCGATCTTGGAAAACCGATATTGGGCACCATCATCCTCCTCGCCCCGTATGGTGAAAATATAACCGCCCTCGATGACGTGTTTCTTGGAATCCGTGACCTGGTAGGAAAGGCGATATTGTCCGGCCCGGGAGGCCTGCAGCTGAATTAGCGCCTGACCACGGTCATCCGTATCGAGTTTCCAGCGGCCAACCTCGGATTCCTGCGGCTCATTATCCCGGTAAGTAATTTTCAGCAGTTTCAGCACTCCTTTGCCCTGCACCGGTTTTTGATCCAGAGTCTGGGCCTTGAAGCTGGCTTGAATGGATTCGCCGATGCGATAGTGGCCGCGGTCAACCCAGGCATAAACTTTAAACGGACGGCGGGCCACCAGCACCTGGCCCTGGCCGACAATCGTCCGACGGGACTGGTCGCGCACTTCGGCACTGATCGTGTAACGGTGGTCCTTGTCCCCGTGAATCAATTTGGTCAGCTCGGTGTCGATTTCCACCCGGACCGTGCCGTCCCGGCCGATTTTGACCTCTCCTTCGGCGACCACCTCCGGCGGCTGGCGGGACCAGCGCGGCCACCAGCTGTATAGGGGTCTGCGGCAGCCCCATTGCCGCCAGCCGGGGTACCAGGAATAGTCATAACCGTACCACCAGTATCCGGGGCCATAAAACCAATCCCAGTAATAGGTCGGATACCAGCGATCGTCATATTCGGCCCGATAGACTTTGTATTTAACGGTCGCCTCTGTGACGGGTGAGCCGAAATAGTAATCGGCCCGGATGGTCGCGGTAATTTTTTCGCCCAGCATGACCGGCACTTCGGGCGCATCTACTTTGACCTCGAACTCGGGTTTTTTGTACTCCTCTACGCGGAAAGTATTGCCGCCGTGCACACTCCCCGAGCCATGAAATATCCGATACACACCCAGGGAGGCATCCACCGGTATATCGTATTCGCCTTCCAATCCGCCGTGGGCGTCAGCCATGATTTGCTGCGCAAAGATTTCTTCATTTTTAGGGTTGTGTATTTTAACCGAAAATGATTGGCCGGCATAAATCGATGCGTCCGCCCGGTCATATTTGGCCTGCCGCACCCAGAGCTTGAACCGAACTTTCTGCTTCGGGCGGTAAACCGGCCGATCGGTCATGACAAATGTTTTGATTTGATTGTATTCACGGTCATAGTAATTCGGATACCAGACGCTGGAGAACCCCAGATAGGCCAGGCGGTTGTCGGTGCTGACCGTTGCCAGCCAGCTATAGTTGTTTTTCATATCCGCCGGGTTCAGGATGATGCGCCCCTGTTCATCTGTATTGCGATGGAAATCCGTATAATCGACTTGATACCGGTTCGTACCCCGGATGCGCTTTGTGCGATAGCCGAAAAATTCAACTTTGGTATCGCCCAGCGGGCGGCCGTTGACGGCATCGGCTGCATAGTACAGTACCTGATTGTTGAGGGGTTTTTTGACCAGGGTGGTGTCACTGACCCAGATAACGATGCGGGCGGTGTTTCCGTCGCGGATTTTGCCGATCAGCAGATATGCGCCGGGCTTGTCCAGCGGTCCGGGTAGCTCGACGGTGATACGCCGATCCCAGTGTCTTTTGTCCGGATCGAGTGCGAGGTTCCAGTCCGCCACCTCACGGCCAATGTATTTGGTTTGATTTTCATGGACCAGGCGCCAGCCGATGTCGTCAATCCGAACTTTGCTCCGATCCAGGCGCCATGGATTGGATTGGATATAGGATTTGACATCCCCCAGCAGCCGGTCTATCCGGATTTGATAGGCTTTAAAATTGATTTGCGAGCCGTTGCGGAACCGATATTCAACCGTCGGCAGCCGACCGGCAGGCTGGGTTCCGGTGGGTTCGAAAATACCCCAGTTTTTGGTGATCTGATCGATGTGCTGATCGGACTCGCGTGCATTATACTTTTTATATCGAATCCAATATTCCAGAGCACGATCATATAATCGCCGGTTTTCGTAAATATGGGCCAGGGTGCGAATGGCATTATTTCCATACCCCTTATTCGGTTCGCTGGCGATCTCGTTAAAAAGCTGAATAAAATTGAACTCCGCAGGCAGTTCAAACCGCTTGACCCCATTTGCCAGTTTGGCCAGGGTCTCGCTATCCGTTAATGTGTGTACCTGATACTGGCTCGTTTGCTCCCCGATCGAATCTCTCTCCGAAAATGACCCGTACCCGGCGAAGAAATGACGGTAGGCTGACAGGGTTTGTACACCAAATTGTTGATGCAGAAAGGATGCGAACAAAAACTTAACATGCGCATCGAGGCCGGGATTCAACCTCGCGGCTTCAACCATCAGCCAGCGCCAGCGTTCGCCATCGGATTTGGCAGCCTCGAAGCTCGACGCTACCCGGTGAAACACCGGCTCCCCATTGCTGTCCACCGGAGCCCCCCGGGTGCTGCTGCCGTAACCATACCCATGTCCGGATTCATAATCCGGCAAGGTTTTCAGGTCGGTCAAATACTGCAGTCTCCATGACTGCTGGTATCCGCTATACTGAATGAGAATTTGAGCAAATTCCAGACAGAAATTCGCCACCTCATGTCGCGCCGGATCGGCAGCACTCAATTCCAGGCCCCGATTCATCAGCTGCAGCGTCCGAACGCGATCGCGCTGGATGGCGTTGACGTAACGGCCCCCGCCGCGGTGGTGACCCCGGTGAAATTCGCCCGCCACCATATAGCCCCAGTGATTATTCTGGCTGTAGCTTCCGGCAGCTGCCCGCAGCAGACGCCAGTTATTAACGTGCTTTTCGATTACAGCTTCGCGAAAGGCATCCAGCTCGTTCAGTCGATTCAAATTGCGCAGGCACTGCCAGGCCTGGATAAGGTCGTTGCCGACTATTTTCGGATCATTCTCCACCTCAAGGCATAAGCGCCGATAAATTTGATAGGCGTCTTTCCAGTTGCCGTCATTGAAGGCCTTCAGGGCCTGTTGACGGAGCCGTTCATGCTCTCGTTGTGCAGCCCAAGAGCCGGGAGCCATTGGCAAGGCCAGAATGAAAATTAAGCTGATGTATATGATTTTTTTCATTGCGTTACTCCTGAGTCCTGACATCGATGGACCGTGATGGTGTTTTTCTGAATATTTTATTCGGATACGTGTTAACCTGTCAACACGCCCGCCGAGCTTTTACATAAGTTTTACGTGGTACTACAGGTTTCAGGGTTTGGGTCTTCGCCTTTCAGGCTACGCCCTCACAAGCAGTGTTTGGGTCTTCGCCTTTCAGGCTACGCCCTCACAATCAGTGTTCAGGGTTTAGGGTTCGGGTCCGCCGCGGGCCGAAAGCGACCAGTCAATTCGAGAAAAGAAATTTTATAGAGTCGCATAAGCAATTTTCTGGTTGTGGGAGCGGTTTGTAACCGCGATTTATCAGCTCGAAATTCATGAACGCAAATGAAGTTACGTATAAGGTTTAGGCATGACGGTTGAGCGGTTAATGGATCAGAGGTTCAGAATTTCAGGGTTAAGGGCTCGAAGATTGTATAGTTTCGGAATTTTGGATTCTTGTTCGCCGTGGTTTTGGTGGATTGGATTGCGGATTTTCGATTGATGGAATCGCTGACTTGACCTTTATTTTTTAGAATAATAATGAGTCTCGCTGCACCTTGAGGGGTTTACTGAATCCCTATGTTCTGCGTAAGGCAAATTTGTAGCGGTAAACCGGATCCGATCTTGACCGATTACTAAAATCGCGATAAGCTATTGTAATAAAACTATAAACTTGTCAGCAGAACTGGTAGCGAATTAACCGCTAGTGCTGGACTATAAATCGCGATTTTATGGGGAAAGGAACTGCCATGAAAAGACCGCAAATCAATACGGAGCTGCCCGGGCCCCGGGCCAAGAAATTGATTAAACTTGACAAATCATTTGTATCGCCTTCCTACACGCGGGTTTACCCCCTGGTTGCCGATAAGGCCAAGGGCCAATGGATATACGATGTCGACGGCAATCTCTTCCTCGATTTTACCGCCGGTATTGCCGTCAATGCCACCGGACACTGTCATCCCCAGGT
>JASJCE010000538.1 GCA_030066155.1 Desulfobacterales bacterium
GACGTTGGACGTTCGACCTGCCCGCTATGCCTTTAATTCGGCCGTCGGTACGCCACTGACCTTACGCTTTTGTTAAATGATAAGGTTAATCCAACTCACTATGCATGGCAGGCGGGTGTTGGACGTTAATCAGTTTCTCTTTTGATCAGACAGGCCATTTTTTCAGGCCAAGGCGTCGATTATATAAAAATCAAATTTACGCGACCAGCAGCACGATGTCTTCCCGGAAGACGGAAATCGACAGCTTATCATTGACCCGTGCCGGCTGATGCTGGGGCAGTCGCATAACCAGCGATTGATCGGATGCTGTAGGACGCTCCCGGCAGCGATGGTGAGTGCCGGAAAAAGAGACATCCTCTACAAAAACCTCACCGAGCAGGATTTGATAGCGCGAGTTGTCTGCATCAGCGCTGACCGGCTTTTTTGTTATCCAAATCTTTCCATCTGCATCCTCCTTCTCGATCGTGAAACAACGGGCGAGATATTGTCAAAAACGTCGGGTAGTGTCAATCGTGAATTGAGAGGGTAGGCCATTTGCGCCGATAGGATTCTGCGCTGAATTCGATTAAAATTTGACATTACAGTCAGAATGTCTAAAGTATGTCTAAACTTTGTTTATATTTAAAAACCATAGATGCAATTGCCCTGGATTACGGTTGCACTAAGTGTGCAACGATGGTCGGGATCTTTCTGATAACCGGTGGATCTGTCGCCCGTCGAAATAAACAGGAGGAAGTTTATGCCATCCTACGTTATCACCGATAAGTGTGATGGGTGCAAAGGTGGAGACAAAACCGCATGCATGTACATTTGCCCCAATGACCTGATGGTTTTGGACCCCAACGAAATGAAGGCATACAATCAGGAGCCGGATCAATGTTGGGAATGCTTTTCATGCGTAAAGATTTGTCCCACACAGGCAATCGAAGTTAGAGGCTATGCCGATTTCGTACCTCTGGGCAGTAATGTAATGCCAATGTTGGGTACCGAAGATGTAATGTGGACCTGCAAGTTCAGAAACGGGACCATCAAGCGCTTCAAGTTCCCGATTCGGACAACGCCCGAGGGTTCGGCAAATGCCTACAATGAGCTGAAAGGAAAAGATTTGGAAAGTGATCTCCTCAGTACCGAAGAGGCTGACGGGAAAAGCATGCCAAATCCCGACTCGCTCGTTTAGCCGATTGCCGATTGCAATCAACCTCCTTAACATCCGGCGGCGTCAACCGCTACTGCAGTTGAAGCCGCCATTTCATTCCAGATTTAGACAACTATCTACCAATTAAAAGACCATCAAATTTACATACTCAACTGATGACATTGCAGAATAGAGATGATCAAAGACGTTTGTTAAGGTGAACACTCAACACGTTGGAGAGATTTTCGATACATTCGTCGACATTGCTGTATACGTAGCCCGCGAGTAACTGGCCGGCCTCATACACGTCAATTGCCGGTGTAAATGGCGGTCGGGCGAATAATGCATTGACAATCGTGCTGTAGTCGTTCGAACGGCTCGCAAGTATAATCCCATTGTCGGGCGGGTTTTCCGGTGAGTGTTCTGGTACCGACCGGGGCGCCCCTTCCGGACGGCTGTATAGCATTTGGAAAAGGACGCTTGGCGGTATGAAAAGAGCGCTGGATGTCTGCGGCACCGTAATTTTCGGATGGAATGCTTCGAAAAACGATTTTTCGCTATCGTTAAGGGTTTGAAAGGTTACCAATTGACCGTCACGCAGATATGGTGCCATTTTACGCAACAGATTCCGGAGCAAATTATGCCAGCCCTGTACTGAATCCTGCCGACCGGCGGGTGATCGATTTTCAATAATATCCGTAATGCGTTTATTTGACTGGCTGGGTGATGATTTCATTTTATCAAAATCCTTTTGAAGTTTCATATACGCGCCGCTTCCGGCTAAAAAACAGCTGGTCTGATCGGAAAAGAAACTCTATATTTTGAAAGAAAAAGAGGAATGGATTCTTATCTTAAAGAAAAAAATTGGACAGGATCAACTGGATAATTAGGATACTGCGGCCTTCGGCCGAAAGGCCCCTCGCCGCAGGCGAAAAAAATCCTGATAATCCTGTTGATCCTGTCTAAATATAAATAATAAAAATCGAATCCATTCCACAATCCTTTCATCTATTTGAAGAGCACCAAGATTTCGGTAAGTACTGTTCACGAATGACAGATTAATAGATCAAACAACGAAGGTTAGAACCTAAGATCCCCTTTGAAACGTGTCAAGCAAATGGTCAGTCTGTTGCGCATCA
Source organism: Desulfobacterales bacterium (assembly GCA_030066155.1). Taxonomy (GTDB): domain Bacteria; phylum Desulfobacterota; class Desulfobacteria; order Desulfobacterales; family JAFDCJ01; genus JAFDCJ01. Next base: position 2,275 of record JASJCE010000538.1, read on the forward strand.
CAGCCAAATCGATTGTGTGCTGAACTGAAGTTCGCAATTTCAGCTTGACCGCTTGAGATTGCTCATATAATTTTTAAAACAGCGAAAGGAGGAACATCGATGAAAAAATCTCTGGGACCACGCGCGATCATTCAGCCGAACCCGGTGTTGATTGTCGGCAGTTACGATGAAAATAACCGCGCCAATATCATGACCGCCGCCTGGGGTGGCATTTGCTGCAGTAAACCGCCATGCGTTACGATATCCCTTCGAAAAGCGACATACTCCTATGGCTGCATACAGCATCATCGGGCCTATACGATCAATATTCCCTCCAGCGCCCATGTAAAAGCGGCGGATTATGCCGGGGTTTACTCCGGCAGAGATGAAAACAAATTTGATGCCCTGGGATTGACTCCTGTCAAAGGCGAATTCGTCCAAGCACCATATGTTAAAGAGTTCCCTCTGGTGTTGGAGTGCGAAGTGCTGGACGTCATTGAGATCGGTCTGCATACCCAGTTTATCGGAGAAATCAAGGACATCAAGGCGGATGAGGCTGTGCTAGCTGAAAACGGCCTGCCGGATATCACCAAAGTCAATCCGTTTATCTATGACAGTGCCGGGAAACGTTATTATGAGCTGGGCAAATTTCTGGGTAAAGCCTATTCGGTCGGGCGTAAAGAAGGAATGTTGACATGACCGAATACAAACCGGTAACCCCTCGGCAGCAGCCTAAATTTGCGGGGATCAAAACCTTCATGCGGTTGCCGCATTCTCAATGTATCGAGAACATCGATTTCGCTGTCGCGGGCGTTCCCTGGGACGGTGCCACATCCTACCGAACCGGGCAGCGCGCTGCACCGGACGCCATACGCAAGGTTTCGGCAACCCTGAGACCCTTTAACCTGGCATTGGACATCGACATCTTCAAGCATTGCGCCGGAGTCGACTATGGTGATCTGCCCGTGATTGCGGGGTATATTGAAGACACCTACAGCGCAGTAGAGTCAGCACTTCATCCGCTGGTTAAGGCCGGCGTGATTCCGGTCATTATGGGCGGGGATCACTCCATAACACTGCCTGAGCTCAGGGCAGTCGCTAAAACCCACGGACCGGTGGCGCTGGTCCATTTTGATTCCCATACCGATACCAATAATCAGTATTTCGGCAAACCCTACTATCACGGCTCACCATTTCGCCGTGCGGTTGATGAAAAATAGAGATCTCACAATTGACAATTCGAGCATTGAGTGTTAGCTAATTGTTACGACTCACTGGGGGAGCCAATTAGTGATGGCTGAGAGGAGGCCGCCGGCCTCGACCCCTGGACCTGATCCGGATAATGCCGGCGTAGGGAAGTCACCGATAACACATCCGAATTTCCGCCTTTCCTCCGCCTGCCGTCCGTATATGGAAAAAAGTTCCATGTTGAATGTTGTGAATTTGAGCAAAAGTTTCGGCGATCTGCCAATTTTTGCGGACCTGGAGTTAACCGTTCCTCAGAATGGTTTTGCCGTTTTGATCGGTCCGTCAGGCTGCGGCAAAAGCACCCTGTTTGATGTTCTCACCGGTGCCGTTGCCGGCGACAGTGGAACCATAACGTGGCGCGATAAACCCGTTTCTAATTTGCGGGAGTTATCGGCCTATATGCAGCAGAAGGATATGCTTTTACCATGGCTGTCTTTAATGGACAACGCCCTGCTGCCCGCCCGGATATCCGGATCAGATATGACGACCGCTGCCGCCAAAGCGGCGGCACTTTTTGGAAGACTGGGATTGGATGGGTTTGAAAACAACCTGCCGGGAACTATATCGGGCGGCATGAAGCAACGCTGCGCCCTGGTTCGCACCCTGATGTTTGAACGTGCCCTGGTTTTGCTGGATGAGCCGCTCTCGGCACTGGATGCAATTACCAGACGAAGCCTGCAGTCGCTGCTATTGATGCTCCAGGTTGAATTTGCAAAAAGCATTCTGATGATCACCCATGATATCGACGAAGCACTGAGGCTGGCGGATGAGATCTTTGTGCTGGGCCAACGCCCTATGAAAGTCCTTGATCGGTTTTCCTTGAGCGGCCCCAAATTACGGCGGCTGGATGATCCGGAACTAATTGATATAAAGAAATATGTATTGAATTTAATGAAAACAGAAATGACCAGGATGGCACACTAAATGCCATTGTCGCCCTTTGAATTGCCCGAAGAAAAATAAACAGCATCAGAATCATAGCCCACTAATCTTGAAAAAAGGAAATATGACCCGGCGTTCTTCATATCTATCCTTGTTGATAGCATCGGCTTTACTTGCTTTCTGGGAACTGGTCTGCAGAGCATTCGGGATTCCTGATTTCATTCTGCCGACCCCGTCCCGCATTTTAACTGTGGCGATGGCGAAGACACCCCTTTTATTGCCCCATGCCGGAGTTACCGCGGTTGAGATACTGGCCGGCATTACCCTTTCGTTACTGGTTGCCCTGCCGTTGTCGATTGTGATGTTTGCCCGGCCTTCGGTGGAGAGAGCGCTTGCTCCATTTCTGGTGGCCTCCCAGGCGGTGCCGGTATTTGCGATTGCCCCATTGCTGGTTGTCTGGTTGGGCTATGGAGTCGCCAGCAAGGTACTCATGGCGGCGGTTATCATATTCTTCCCGATCACCGTCAATTTGCTGGAAGGATTCAAAAGCTGCGACAAGGATTACCGTTTTCTGTTTCAACTCATGGGGGCCGGTTTCTGGAAGACCCTGCAGTTTTTATACTGGCCCTGGGCGCTACCCCATTTTTTCGCCGGTTTAAAAGTGGGTGTTTCCGTG
>JASJCE010000539.1 GCA_030066155.1 Desulfobacterales bacterium
CGTATCTGCGGCCAACCTCCTCGAGTACCGGCTGCTTGGTCCTGATGGAAACACCCAGATCGCCCTTCAGCAGATTGCCCAGATAGCTCAGATACTGAACCAGCAGAGACCGGTCCAGACCCAGTTCCTTGCGGGCCGCGTCCAGCTGCTCCTGCGTATGTTTGGGGCCGACCCACATGGTCGCCGGGTCCCCGGGTATGATCCGCGACACGAAGAAGGTGATCGTGCATACCCCGAACAGAACCAGCAGTGTGTAGGCTAATCTTTTGCCGATGTATCTCTTCACTGTAATTAAGCCGCCATTCGTTATTTATTTGGGATTTTGGATGTCGGATTTTGGATTTAAGGTCCGCGTCCGCTGATCGATTTAAAATAAACGACAGAGCGAAGCGATACCATAAATCCGCAGTCCAAAATCCGATATCTAAAATTATCCCAAAGTGCCGATTAAGCGAAATAACGACACCAGGTTAAGTATGAATCCTATGAATAAATTTTCCGCATGTTATTTTCTGTAAAGGTCATAGATCCTGGCGATATTGTACGACGGATTATAGATAAAACCGCCGATGTCGGCTCTATGACCGGCCTGGTCGTTCACGTCGGCATAGAACACGGCCACTGCATCCTCGACCAATATTTTCTGGGCCTTGGCGTAAAGCTCTATCGATTTGGCTTTGTCAACACCCTCGGCCGCCGCACCGTCGTCCACCAACTTGTCATACTCCGGATTTGAGTAATGGGACAGGTTGAACAGGGTTTTTTTCTCCGTCCGCCACAGACCGATCAGCCAGTCGCTGGGCGTCGGGTAGGTCGGCCACCAGGCCATGGACTGTATGTTGGGCGCCGTCTCCAGTTTCTTGGCCTTGTCCCAGATCGTGCCCCAGGGACCGGGCAGCAGTTCAACCGTGATGCCGATTTGAGCCAGATTGGCCTGCAGCATCTGGGCCACGTTGCTGTAAACCTGGCTCGTGCCGATATAAGCGATGGTTATCTTGAGTTGGTCTTTTGGGATGCCGCTTTCTTTCACCAGCTTTTTGGCTTTTTCCAGATCAAAATTATAAATCCGCAGGTTGGGATTATGACCCCACATGGTGGCCGGAATGGGGCCACTGGGGATACTGCCACCGCCGTTCAAAATGCCGTCGATCACGCCCTGGTAGTCACAGGCATAGCTGATGGCCTGTCGGATTTTAAGGCTGTCCGTCGGCGCTTTCTTGACATTGATCAGATACATATAATTTTTCCAGGAAGGCGGGGTCAGCATATTGACTGCCGGAGCCTTCCTTAAACCGGGAATTGAATCAATGGGAACCAGCGATGCCATATCGGCCTCACCGCCTTTGAGCATCTGCACCTGGGTGGATTTCTCGGTGACCACCTTGAGGATGACCCGCTTGAAATTGTTGTCTTTCCAACCGCCCCAGTAATCTTCAAAGGCCGACATCACGACCTGCTGGCTCTTTTCCCAGCTATCCAGCTTGTAAGGACCGGTACCGACGGCATTGCCCTGCATGAACCAGTCGGTGCCTTTCTCGCCTGCCTTGGGTGAGTACATCCAGGCGCCGTACTGGGCCGAGGCGATAATGTCGATGGGGGCCGGGTACTTGAGCAGGAACTGAACCGTGTGATCATTGACAACCTTGACCTCTTTGACCGCCGCCCAGATAAAGGCCGCGCCCTTGCCCAATTTCTTGTTGCGGTCGATAACGTATTTGACAGCTGCCGCATTGAAAGGTTCCCCGTCATGGAATTTGACGCCCTTGCGTAGATTGAAGGTCCAGGTCAGGCCGTCATCCGAAGTGGACCAGGAGGTGGCCAGACCGGGCAGAATCAGGGGATCCTTGCCGGGTGTGTTGTAAATGGTCAGGCCCTCGTAAACCTGGCGCAGCATGAACACTTCCAGGGAGAAAGCGATGGCCGGATCCCAGTCTTTAACATCACCGTAGCTGGCAAAAACAAAGGTATCTTTGCTGGCCGCATTGGCCGTCAAAACAGCCCCCGGCACCGCCAGGGCCAGAAACAGAAATAAAATTAGAATACTTTTTTTCATCATTCCCTCCTTTATGGGTTTTGAGTTGGGCAAAAACGCCTTTGAAAAAACAATGGACAAATAGTTTGAAGAATTTAACGGAGACCGAAATTTCCAATCCATGAATCTGCAGAGGGTTATCGGATGAGGCGAAAATCGAGAGATAGTAAAGGTTTCAGGTGTCAGTGTTCAGGTTTCAGGATTTCGTTATGCTATCCCGACACCCGAAACCAAAGACTCTACACTACTGCAAAACCTGCATCTTGCTGCCCCGCAGGGGCCATTTTTTCCGAGCGCAGTCTCGGAAAAAACTTAGTACCTATAAATTGAAATCAAATCATCTTTGCGTAGGATTTGAGTATTTATATTCTGATTTCTCTTTATTAATCGTAGGGGTAATTAAGATCGATCCGCCGGCGGACCACAAATATTCAATATTCATTAATCAATATTCATTTCCGGCTCTGCCGAGTTGGGTTTTCTCAAGGCAGGCAAACGAAAAGACGATAAACTGAAGTCCGGGAACATAAGTTCCAGACTAATTCTAAACTGATATACTAGTATACTAATATATCTGTCAAGATGTTTTTTTCATGCTGAAAAAAACATGTATTGGTTGAAGATGGTGCTGAGCAGGCGGGGATGGCCCAGCTACTGTTTCTTTTTGCTGAAGAAAAGTACTGATTACGTTTTTAATTATTTTAAAGAAATAACGTCTCTGTTTCAGTAATTTAAAGACAACTTTTTATATTCATTTTTGGGCTGTTTCAACCAGCAGGCATAATATTTCATACATCAAGGTTGCCCCCACCAGAGCTGTGTTTCCAGAATTATCAAAGGGCGGCGACACCTCTACGACATCAGCTCCCACGAAATTGAGTCCACGCAAACCACGCAACAATGCCAGAGCCTCGCGCGTCGTCAAGCCTCCGATCTCAGGGGTGCCGGTTCCGGGAGTGTAGGCCGGGTCAATACCGTCCACATCGAATGTCAAATAGGCTGACGCATCGCCGACGACACGACGCGCTTCCTCGATCACTCCATCTATTCCCAATTGGTCCACCTCATCCATGAAAATGACCCGCATTCCCTTGTCAAGAGAATATTCCCAGCCTTCGGTCGTGTTTTGCGCACCCCGGATGCCTATTTGGATCGTGCGCATGGGATCAATAAAACCGCTCTCGACTGCTCTGCGAAACGGAGCACCGTGGTGAACATTGGAACCGAGAAAAGTGTCTGACGTATCCGTGTGAGCATCGATGTGTATAAGGCCGATTGGCTTATCCGTCGCGATTGCCTCGAGGATAGGGTAGGTAATCGAATGATCACCGCCTGCAGTCAGAGGAACAACCCCGGCATTATGAAGTTTCCAAAAAAATGATTTTATGCTCTCAATCGCCGCTTCGATATGGAAAGCATTGTCAACGCGTACATCGCCGACATCCGCAACGCGGCATAGATCGAATGGATTGACGCGGGTGACCGGATGGAAGAGGCGGATCAGGCTCGACATGTTGCGAATTTCCCGGGGCCCGTGCCGCGCACCACTGCGGTTTGTTACGCCTATGTCGAAGGGGACGCCGACCAGCGCAATGTCGATTTCGGAGAGATCCGAAACCAGAGGCGCTCTCATAAATGTGGGAATCTCACTGTAACGGACACTCGTTTTGGGATCATATATTTCGCCTGTTACGGGAGATTTATACTGATAATGATCTTTCATTTATTTTTCCTCACCCAGAAAAAAGGTGTCAAAAAGGTGTCAAATCTTGATTATTGATTTAATTTGCTGATATCTTTTTGCCAAATCTTTATCGCTATTCAATTTTTCTTTTATCGCGCTCACCCGCTGACTTACAGCTGAGTAGGTTAGTCCGAACTTTTCTCCGATCTGCGGATTGGTCGCTACACCCAGCTGCCAAACAAGATAAATCAGTAAATCTCGATCAGTTTTTGCCTGACTGGGTATTCGAACCGATTTTCGACAAAGTTCCAGATCAAATTTCATCAAACGGGCGGCCTTTGAAATTACAGTCTCAATGTTGATATCCTTTGCTGCCCGTTTTTGAGATGGTATCTCTGCATGGGGCACATCCGGCAGATAACGCTTTTTTATTTTTTTCACAAACTTTTCGGTTCCGACGAAAATCCCGTGCCGTAGATCTTCCCATATTCGCTGCTCCTCTTTGGCATATTTTTGGATACTTTCCCGATATGCCCGGTGTAAATCGTTTACATTGAGAAATTGCGATAATATCGGCTTGGTGTTCAACCAGTTTTGTTGGCTTTTGCCATAGGCGTAGGCTCTATAGCTGCTCCATTTGTAATCTGCCAGCCGTCTGACCATTCCAGCTCTCAGTGGATTGCGGTGGATGTAATAGGAAAGTTGCAGCAGGTAAGCATCGTTTTGCACCAGCATATTTTTGAACCGGCCTTGAAACAGATGGCCACTTCGATCGTGTCGTAGGTTAAATTTTCTGGTGTATGTGACGCCAAACCATTGCATGCTCCGGCACAAATTGGCTCGATTAGTTCGAAATAACAGATGATAGTGGTTGTCCATCAGAACATATGTATATATATCTATTTCAAATCGCTCTGCCATCTCACTGACCGTGTTTATAAAGAGCTTCCGGTCATCGTCATTGACAACGATATCCTGCTTCTCATTACCCCGTGATAAAACGTGGTAAAGAGCACCCTCGTATTCTATCCGCCATGCACGTGCCATATTGATCTCTTTTAATAGATCAATCGCTGACCTGTCAATTAATAATCAATAATCAAGATTTGACACCTTTTTCCACTAAAGTTTACCATTTGGATAGCGTTGATACCGCGACCTCAAATTAAGAGGAAGGGAGTTTCTACCGCCATATATGGCTTCAGTTCTTCGAGGATCTGAGTGAAAGCATTTATGGTGTGGTCGATTTCTTTTTCCGTCATCGGGGTGGAGATACAACAGAATCCTCTCGGGGCAATGAATATCCCACGATTCATAAGTTCCAGGTGCAGCAGTCGCGGCAGATCCTTGGCGGCTTTGAAATGTCCTCGGGAATCGCTGGCGGATTTTAT
>JASJCE010000540.1 GCA_030066155.1 Desulfobacterales bacterium
AATCCCTCAATCGTTCACCGCCTCAATTCCTGAATTCCTAAATCCCTCAATTTATGCGTGCTGACACCTGAAACCCGAAACCTGAAACCTTAAAAACAGCTGGTCACGGTTATTAACTCTTGAACACCTCTGGTGTGGGCCAGAGGCCCCCCCAACCAAGGTTGTTATTTAATATAGGGTTGTTCCCGCGAAAAGCAAATCGCATTTCTGACGTCTTTCTTTCCGTATTGCGCAACCGGATTCGACTGATTTGTAGCTGCATACCGGGTCAGAAAGTTTCAACCCGACTGGCAGCCAGGATTGATTTTTTTTGGAGTAGTTCTAAATATCTTCTTGTTAATCCTGAAAAAAACAATATTGTTAGAATAAAAATGTATGTTCGGATGGCAGAAATGAAAAATTTGATGATTTTTTGCGGATTGGTTTTGACTCTGTTGGCAGGAACGGCCATGGCCCAGGATAAACCACCCTTGAAGGTGGTCGAGTCGGTAGATTTGCAGCGCTATCTGGGCAAGTGGTATGAAATTGCCAGCTTTCCGGCGTGGTTTCAAAAAGGGTGCACGGGATCCACGGCCGAATACAGTAAGTTGTCAGACGGCCGGATCCAGGTTATCAACCGCTGTTGGAAAAAGAGATTAGATGGACCGTTAAAGGAATCCAAAGGCAAGGGCGAGGTCGTGGATACGTCAACCAACGCCAAATTAAAAATCTGGTTTTTCTGGCCATTCAAGGGAGATTACTGGATCATCGAATTAGACGATGACTACCGCTGGGCGGTGGTGGGCGAGCCGGGGCGCAAATATCTCTGGATCCTGAGCCGAACTCCGGTGATGGATGAAACCGTTTACCAGGGAATTCTATCCCGGCTGCCCCAAAAAGGCTATGATTCCGGACGGCTTCAACGTACCCTGCAACCTGCAAACTGACCGGATCGACACGATGGCAAATCCTGCTTCCAGTGACAGATACACGATTTTCTGCACGGCTGCGTCTGCGCTGATGATGATCGCTCATCTGCAGGGCGGTAAAACCGTAAGGGATGCGCTTTTTCTGACTCACTTCGATGTCACCGACCTTCCAAAAATGATGATCGCGACCGCCGTGTTTGCCGCTCTGGGGATCGTGGTCTTTTCGCGCCTGCTTGCCAGATTCGGCCCGGCCCGGCTCACGCCGCCGCTGTATTTTATGAGCGGAATTCTTTCAGTCGGGCAGTGGATGGGCATTAGCGCATCGCCCCAGATGGTTACCATCATTCTGTATCTGCACATTTCGGTGCTCGATTCCCTGCTGATCAGCGGTTTTTTCTCGATCATCAATGAACGCTACGATCCCTACAGCGCCAAAAAAGAATTTAGCCGCATGGCGATCTACACCGCTCTCGGCGGACTTCTCGGCGCCGGCGCAGCAAGTGTCGTTGCCAAGACTTTCAACATCGGTGCCGTTGTCGCCATGCTGGCGGTTATGCATATGTTGACGGGGGGCTTTCTGTACCTGGTGACCGCCGGCCACACCGGCAGCAAAGGCCGGTCGACTTCAAACAAAGGCCTGCTGACCATCATACGGAAAAACACGTTGATTCAAAACATGGCCTTATTGATGCTGACATTGTCCGCCGTCATCGTCTTGCTGGATTATCTGTTTAAAGCAACCCTTCAAATGACTCTATCCAAGGCGGAGCTGATCTCCTTTTTTGCCTATTTCTACATCGCTATCGATATCACGACCCTGCTGCTCCATACATTTCTCGGCAGCAGAGCATTGCGCTGGTTTGGACTCGGTGGGACCATCATTGTGCTGCCCTTGAGCATTTTCCTCGGCGGCCTGATTACGTTCGCCATTCGCTCTCTGATGTCCGTTACACTCTTGCGAGGGGCGGCCAGCCTGCTGACCAATACCTTTTTCGGCCCGGGTTTTGAACTCCTGTTTACACCAATTCCGGCAGCCGACAAACGCGCGGGCAAAATTCTGATCGATGTCGGCGCTCACCGCTCGGGCAGCATGCTCGGCAGTCTTCTGATCATGGGGTTGTTGATGATCCCCGGACCCACGAACAGCTATATTCTGGTAACCGTGCTGGCACTGGCCGGTGCCATGGCCCTGTTGACCTATTTGCTGAATCGCGGGTATATTTCTCAGCTCGCCCAAAATTTAAGTGACGGAACCCTGAATTCCGACCAAATTGAGATCCGGGACACCACAACCGCGCGCACGGTCAAATCAACGCGCACAAAACTCGAGCGGCACAGCATGCTGCAACAGGCAGCTTTTCACCATAACGAAGGGGTCTCATCCGCCGTGACGACTGTGGCAGAACCGAAGCCGGCACCTGTCACACAACCCAGGCCGGATTCCAGCGCTGACGACCCGGAAATGGAATCCATTCGGGACCTGCGCAGCGGTGACGAGAATCGCATTCGGCGCATCCTGGTCAGCAAACCCGTAACGCCGGCGCTGTTGCCGCATATCATACCGCTGTTGCGCAATCAGAGAATTTTAAAGGATGCGTTGAACGCAATCCGTCCCCTGTCTGCCCGAACCGCCGGACAAATGGCGGATATGCTGCTCGATCGTCATCAGCATCCCTTGATCCGCCGGCGCATACCGCTGTTGCTGGGACATGCCGACAATGATTTGGCCGTTCAGGGTCTTTTGCTGGGACTTGAAGATCGGGCTCTGGACGTCCGTTTTCGTTGTGCAGAGGCACTTGCGCGGATTAAAACCAACCATACCCATCTTGCCATTGATGCAGAAGCCATCTGGCGCACAGTATATAAAGAGCTCACCTATTTCGGCAGCATCGGATTCAAACCGACCCAGGGTGTCGATCCGCTGCGCTATTTGTTCATTCTATTTGGAATTCTCTTCGGGCCGAGGGTTATGGAGGTCTGTTATGGGGCGCTCAGGGGAGATGATCCCACTGCGCGCGGCACGGCACTGGAGTACCTGGAGAATCAGTTGCCACAGAATGTCCGGACGCCCTTGTGGCCGCTGATTGCTTCCGGTAAACCGGAAACGGGCTCGGAGCGATCGCTGCAAGAAATTACCCGTGATTTGCTGGATTCCGGGCCGGCGATAAAAGACAGGGACCAACTTCTACAATCCCTGGTGAAAGACCTCAAGGATATGACATAAAGCATGAAAACGACCCGGGGAAGTACATCTTTAGACAAAAAATTGGCCGGACAGTACCGGCAGCTCTTTCGTAATCTCGGTTTATTGATGCTGGCAATTGCGGCGCTGGCTATCGGAGCTGTCATCTATTTCGATAAAAGACAGGTCGGAGATCTATCCCGTAAATTAATCAGCAGTACTGCCACAACGGTGGTGGCGCAACTGGCGTCCTTCTTTAAAACCGAAGACGGCAATCTGCGGATTGCGGTCGAGCAGCTTCAGATGGCTCGCGTAGAGGATGATGAACTGCTCGATAAACTCCTTTCTCATCTCTTTCCTTTTATCAGTCAGGATCAAAATGCCAGTGGCATTCTTTTCACCGAGGTTGCCGACAATGCCGATTACTTTGGTATCATGAAACTGAAACCGAGGGAATCCGAATTTCTGGTTCGAATCAACTCTGCCCAGCATTATGATTCCGAACTGGCCCGGCTCGAACGCTGGAAAGACGGCAAAATGGTGGAGAGCTGGTTTCGAAAAGATGATTTTGACCCCAGGACAAGGCCCTGGTATAAGAAGACGCTTGCCGCTGAAACAAACGAGATCGTCGCTACGGACCCGTACCAGTTTTACGATTCGCGGAAACCGGGCATCACCATTGCGAGCCACTGGTACAATCGCTTCTCGGGCCGTCATTTCATTCTCGCCGTTGATATCCTGCTTTCCAACATAACCCGATTCACCCAGGCCATGCGGCCGACCCAAAACGGAGTGGTTTTTGTTTTCACCCAGGACTTACATATCGTCGGGCTGCCGGCTGATGAGCGCTTCAGCGATCAAAAGATGATTGACGCTGTACTTTTCAAGCCGCTGGACATGATTGACCTCCCGCTTCTCGAAGCCGGCGTGGCAGAATGGGAAAAGCACGGCCGTATTCGTCAGTCATTTCCCTTTACCTTTGATGGAAAGAACTGGTGGGCAGGATTTGAGTGGATTGAAGATCATCCCAATCATGCCGGACTCTGGACCGGAATCCTCGTTCCGGAATCCGATTTTCTCGGGGCACTTTCCCTGCAGCGGAATTTCTCCATGGCGGCGATTGTCGGACTCGGTCTTCTCCTGGGATTGATTCTGGTCTTGAATACTATACGGAAAATGCGCTATGAAGTCAGGCAAGCGGTCTCCCACATCGGTCAGCGACTGGGACCATTCGAAATTTTGCACAAAATCGGTGACGGCGGGTATGGCACCGTCTATCGCGCCAGCCACGCCCTGCTCAAACGACCGACAGCAGTCAAGGTCATGCTGCCGCAATTTGCCGCCAGCGAAGCCGCCAAGCAGCGCTTCCATAAGGAAGTGCAAATCACCAGCAGCCTGACGCATCCCAACACGGTAGCCGTTTTTGATTTCGGACAGACGCCCGAGGGGACCCTGTACTATGCTATGGAGCACCTTGACGGCGTCACTTTAGATGACCTGGTACGGATAGCCGGTCCGCAACCGGCTGCCCGTGTGCTGCGGATTCTGTATCAGATCTGCGGATCCCTTCGGGAGGCCCACGGCCGCGGACTTATTCACCGCGACATCAAGCCGGCCAATGTCATGCTGTGCGAACGCGGCGGGCTCTATGATGTCGTTAAGGTGCTGGATTTCGGGCTGGTCAAAGACTTGCAGGACGATGAACCGAATATGACCCAGGCCGAAGCAATGGTGGGTACGCCGTTTTATCTGGCCCCCGAGCTGATTAATGATGCCTCTGCGTTCAGCCCGGCGAGCGATCTGTATGCTCTGGGCGGCGTTGCCTATTTTCTGTTAACCGGCAGCAACGTCTTTGAAGGCGCCAGCGCGGCTGAGATCTGCGATATGCACCTGCACCAGGATCCGGTGCCGCCGTCCCGCCGCAGCAAGCAAGAGATCCCCGTCGATCTCGAGGCGGCGGTGATGAGTTGTCTGGCCAAACAGCCGCGGAGGCGTCCCCCGAATGCCGGCGCTA
>JASJCE010000541.1 GCA_030066155.1 Desulfobacterales bacterium
CTTAATCTGCTCAACGACCAAAAAATAGTCGTCGCATAAGGAATGGAAGGATGCATTTTTTTGGTAAAGCCGTTCGATCAAGCTTGACCATTCTGGGAAACGATCTTTAATCGTGCTTAAATTAACGTCCATTCTTGGCCTGCGCGTTACGCTATAGGAACAACCCAAATCAAACCCACAGTTTGAATCACACGTTTAATGTTGAATTATTGTTCTTACTTTAGTATTTACAACGTGAATCACTGTGAATCACACTGACCCCATGCCCATTTTGTTATTTGAAATCAATATCTTAATGAATGTGGGTATTGAAGACGATGGACCGCCAAGCCACAGACAATAACAAATCCAGGGACGATACAGCCGCTCCATCCGCTGCTGTAATCAGGACCCAATTGGCAAAAATTGCTGGCAGTTCGGGTTTTCAGAGGGCGACACGCTTAAAGAAATTTTTACATTTTGTAGTGAACGAAAAACTCGATGGCCGGGCCGATAACCTGAAAGCTTACACCATTGGTTTGGAAGTCTTCGACCGGCCGGTAAACTTCGATCCGATCACAGATACCATTGTTAGGGTCAGCGCCGGCAAACTGCGCCGCGCATTGGAAAGATATTATTTAGGACCGGGAAGACAGGATAATATCCGCATTTCAATTCCCAAGGGCCGATACGTTCCTGTGTTTCAAATCCAGGAATTCGAACAGACCAGGGGTGATATTAAACCAGTCGAATCGGCCTGTGAACCGCTCGACAGCACAAAGCAGCCCACCATTGCAGTTTTACCCTTTAGAAAACTCAACCTTGGGCCTTCCCGTGAATTTATCATCAACGGCTTTGGTGAAGAACTGACCATGGCACTGTCACGATTCAGCGGTCTGAGGGTCATTGCCTACTATTCCACGTCGGGAATTGATCCGGAACAATACGGTCAGGACCAGTTGTGTCGCAGGCTCGGTGCAACGTTTGTTATGACGGGAAGCATCTACCAAGCCGCCGATGAACTCCGCCTGAATGTTGAATTGGTGCGCACTGACAACTCCCAACAAGTATGGTCACAGCGCTATGACCGCAATTTTGCCGTTGAGACCTTGTTTTCGATTAGGGATGACATCGTTCAAAATATAGTGGCCGCAGTGGCCGATGATTACGGAATCATCCCGAAGATAATTGCAACTGCATCACAAGGAAAAACCGTCGACGAATTGGAGGCCTATGAAGCGGTGATGCGCTTCCACCACTTCGAAATCACTCTTGACTCTCGGGCCTATGAGGAAGCGCTGCTAGCATTAGAAAAAACCGTTGCCATCGACGCCGAATATGCTCTGGCATGGGCGATGCTGAGCATCCTTTATTTCGATGCCTTTACATTTTCCTTCGGAGACCTGAATAATCCAGTAGAAAAAGGCACGGAAGCCGCCCGCAAGGCCATTGCGATAGACCCGTTTTGTCAGCATGCTTACTTTGGCATGTGCTTTGCCCAATTGCTGCAGCGAAACGAAGAAGAGGTCATTCGAAATGCCAATAAAATCATAGAACTAAACCCCAATGCCGGGTTTTTAGTGGGAACTGCGGGTTGGTTTTTAGCCCTGGCAGGCCAATATGATGAAGGTTTTGGATTCATCGAGCAGAGTATACAGTTAAACCCATTCTTTCCTCCCTGGTTCCATTTTCCTTACTATTTAAATTCATATTTGAACGGAGATTTCAGCGGTGCCTTAAAGACAGTCGAAAAATTCGGTTTACCCGATTTCTTCTGGAATCCGCTGATGCAGGCTGCCGTGTTGGGACAACTGCGAAGAATTAATGAAGCACAAGCGGCATTGCAGAGACTCCTATCATTGAAACCCGATTTTCCTGCGAGAGCTCGTTTTTATATCAGCTGCTTTCTGATCAAAGATAAATGGGTCGATCGTATGCTTGAGGGTCTGAAAAAGGCAGGGTTAAATGAGGTATGATGTAAACTAAGAATTTTATTAATCAAATATAAACAACAGATAATGACCAGCAGAATCAATCTGGTGCGGCCCCCACCTTGCAGATTTTCATCTGGGTTGACATTCTTCAAAATTTGACCAAAACAGAAGCCGGAAAGTATTTGGCAGGTTGCCAAAGCCCAATGCTACACATAGCATCAGCTGCGGCTTTGTACGAGAATGTTTTTCGAGATCTTTGTTACTTTAACTCCACAATCACAAGGCTCTTACCAAAATTAAAATGAAAAATAACAGCCATCCCACACCTGTACCGACACTGTGCACTTTCGGTTGTGAGACTACAGCCAAAATCACGAAAAGAACTAAAGCGATGGCATCAAAGATTCCGGCCGAGGAAAAGCCCTTACCGAGCAAAAAGTCCACCCCCAGGTTCCAGATTTGCAGCAAAGCCAGAAAACAGAAAAATTGGCGACTGATATTGAAATAATGTGCGCGCAGATCACCTGCATCGGCACTTGAGGGATCCGGCAACAAAAGGTGGGTGGCAAAGAAAATCAGCATCGCCCCGGCCACGATATACAGGAATTCAAGAAATTTCCACTCCTCAATGCTTAGGATATCCAGTACATGCCAGAACATATAGAAGTGAATCAGAAGTAGCAACAACACCCAACTGGTATGAAAAGTATCTGCCTTGACCGGTGTGCGTTTGTCAACTACAACGGCGAGCCCCACGATAATGTTACTGATACCGAGGGTGATCAGCACGATAAACATCATCGCCACGAGCAACGCATTAGTTATTTCCATAGTCTCCTCTACTTTCCAGTCTTTCCTGCGCAAATGGGAATCCAGGCTCAAAGAGGTTCCCGGAGAATTCTGGATTCATGCTTGGCGCAGAAATGACCACACATAGGGGAAAATCCCAAATCAAAAATCACAAATAATGCTCAAATCCCAATTACCGAATGGCAAAGTGTGTCAGGACTGGCATTTGTTATTGGAAATTTATACACCACCTACATAGTTTTTCAGATAAAGGGTGTACTAAATTAGGTTATATGTAGGTTTTTTCTTGGGTAGTTATTGGTATTTCATCTGACATTTTTATGTCATAAAGTAAGGTATCATAAGTAGTCCGACGTAGTGTTGGTATATCGAGTACCCGCTCATGATGAAACTCTTTCATGGAAGCATCAAAATCAGGAACCTACCTGGCCGCATTCAACCCGGGATGGCCAATGGTATTCGTCCATATTGCTTTTGCGACCTCAAAGGTGTTTCTGACTTTTCGAAGTTTGCCATTACTAACCAGTTTACGCTCATCAGTGCCAACCAAGACAAGGTCAAAAACATTCTCATGTGTTTTTCCGCTTTTGTCCAACCGGCTTTTAATGATCTGAATACGATCAAGGTTACCACAGAAGGGATTTTTTAGTGCCCGGAGTCAGCTTGCCGGTCGATGCAGATAAATTGAGAATCTCTAAAAATCTGCTAAATTGATGATATGCTCTAAATCAGCCCAAATTTTATAGAATCCCGGCGAACGATTTCTGGTAATCCTGCCAAAAACTGAACTACAAGTTTTTATCGGATTTATGAAGATACTTTTTGGATACATTAAATTAAAAGAGAATCAATTGGAATTTAATTTGTGGTCGTTCAGGCATCATCGGTTAATTCTATTGGATCGAGGGCCGGACTGTAATTGATTAGCTAGGCAATCAATTTCGCCTGGCCTAAAAGTAGATAAATCGTGCCCACGTCAAATTTTTACAATAAATTGAAAATATGATACATTAATTCAATTAATCGACAACCGACTATCAATCAGTGTTAATAAATTGCATTTTTTTGCGAAGATATAAATTTTACTTAGCAAAAAACCGGATTTTAAGGTGGAACTAAAGCAAAAGGTTTGGTTGGCTGAAAACAATTGCTCACTGAAATATAACGATCAAGAATCATAAGGTTTAACCTTATGTTTTATTTCAAGATTCAAAGGTTCTTGAAATGCTACTTTACCCAGGCACTCCTTGTTTCTATAACTAGAAGGGAAATCCAGTAGTCAAGCCTATGCCGAAATAGCCCTCTCCCAATGTCACATCCAGACCACCGCCGCGAAGGTTGAACAATCCGAAAATGGGAAACTTGTCTTTACTGCTTAGGGCGATCCCGAATTTGTAAAGTCTGCGGATTTTTTTGTTGTCCTTTTCTGCTCTCTCGAAATCTAGGTCGTTCACAAACTGGGTATAAACAAAGTAAAGGTTTAAATCCGACTTGCGGTCGAATACGGTGATGTTTGTCGGCCAGCGCGAGTTAAGACCGATATCGAACATGGAAAAACCGCTATCGCTGCCGCCCCCAGACTGGTTTTGATCTGCCCAGGTGAAGGCAGTCCCAAAGTCCAACTCACTGCTCTTGAGGTCAAAAGTCGCCAGGCTTTTAATGCCGGCGCCATATATCCAAGCGATATCGCTCCCGGAAAAGTCCTTCCCAAATCCGAATTGTCCGAAGGGTTTCAGCCACCAGTTATCGAGTACGGGGTAGACAAACCGAACTCCCGGCACAAACGTCATCGTTCCCACGTTATCCTGGCCGTCGGTGTAGTCGTGGAAACCAAGCGTTACCGGAAATAATAGCTCCAATCCCCAATTTTCGCTGTCGGACTCGCGCGGTGTATAAGAAAAGGGTGCCCGAAACAGGAAAACCCTGCGATCGTCAACTTTGTAAAAGCCGCTGCCAATCCAGTTTGAGTATGCGTAGTTAATGATATCTTCAGATTCTTTGATGGCATAAACTGAACTGGCTCTACAAAAACAGGCGGCCAGCATTATAGAAATGAAAATGAGTTTGTGAGCTTTCAATTCCCTGCCTAATACCTCCTCTTCGTTTCCGACTCGGATCCGAAGCTGGTCAACACACGGATTCCTAATCTACCAGGCGAATTGTGGTTTGATCGATTTTTCCAAATCTTTTCGGATACCAAACGTAAATCATATCCGCACACTGTTGTCCATCTTTCGCAAAACGTTAACATTTATTTTACTTCAGCTAATGTAATCAGATTTAGCATGCATAGTTATTCTCCTTTTGTGCAAGGAAAGCAGTAGTAAATAAATTTGCGTTTTATAGTGCATTGATAGATATAAATTAAAACTCACGG
>JASJCE010000542.1 GCA_030066155.1 Desulfobacterales bacterium
GGCTCTAATTTGTTTATCGTTATAAATATCTTCAGAGTGTTGCCGTAAGATACGTAAGCTTTTATAAACCCTAATCGAACTTTGTAAGTTAAATTCGTTAATCGAGCCAAATAGTTTTCCTGATAAAATTGAGATGCTCTGGTAATCGTTCTTTTTCCAGGCAATCATCATATCTGTTACGTCCAATTGTACTTTCAAAAACTCATTAATTATGGCATCTTCGCCTTTTTCTTTCTCTAAGGACTTTTTTATTTTTTCAAAATCTTCTACATCCAACTTATCGGCGTATTGAAATAAAGGATTGTAGGATTGATTCTTTTTGACACTCTCAAAAAATTTTGTTCGCTCCTCTGCAAAATTAACTGGAGTGAATTTTTGATAGTAGTCAAGTTCCTTTTGTATCTTTTCAAAATTCATATAGGAATTAAAACTCATCAATCCTGCTAAAATACCTGTTATTACGATTGAAGTTTCTTATTCGTAATTTCTCAAAAGTTATTAGTCGCAAAAAACTGATCTCGTAACCAAACCAATAATTCGATTCAGGGCCACGCTTTTTAGTGAATCACATGTTCGATATTGTTGAAATAATCAGATTGGTTTGAAAAACTTAACATTTTGTTGAATTGTGAGATTGAGAAACAACCAACTATCAAATTAACAGAGAATATTTCAGATAGTTTTTGGATACATGAAACACAATTTGGAATCAATCGGTATTTAATTTGGCTATTCTTGACTCTCACCACGTTCTCATTGTATAGGTGTGGGGGTAGTTTAACCGAACCTCCCCTGTGGCCCGACAAGCGCAATGCTGAATCTTATCTGGAACCTCACTCTGACTGAAGTTTCATCCTGAAGCGAAACGACACCAGGTTTTAGTTCGTGTAAAATTACTCACCATTAACCCTTAGCCTTGGTGGAAAAATCGATGATAAAGGGTAAGCTGAAGATGGCAATACTAAAGCCTTCGGACGAGCTTTATGCCTTTTAGAGGCTTTTTGCGTCCATTAATAAGACTCTTTCCCAATATTCTCTAAACACAATAAAAAAGGAATGGAGGATTAAAAATGAATAGCCGAAATGGTTTTTCGGATAATGGGGAGTTTGCAACATCAATAAATTTTCTAATCCGGGTGCCGACAAAAGCGTTCGCCTTTATTCTGATTTCCACATTGCTAACCTTATTGATTGTTACTATTCATGCGCCGGATGCTCTGTCCCTCGACACTTCTTTTAGTGATGATGGTAAGGTGACCGTTAGCTTTTCTGCCGGTAATGACGTTGGTTCAGGCATTGCTGTTCAATCTGACGATAAAATTGTTGTTGTGGGTACCAGCGACAACAAAAGTGGCAGATCGGAATTCGCAGTGGCCCGTTTCAACGTTGACGGCAGCCTTGATCCCCGTTTTAACTTTACTGGTAAGGTAATCGTAAGCTTTTCTGGCGGTAATGACGTTGGTTCAGGCATTGCCGTTCAACCCAATGGCAAAATTGTTGTTGTCGGTACCAGTGATGACGGGAGTGGCAGCTCGGAATTCGCAGTGGCCCGTTTCAACATCGATGGCAGCCTTGATCCCAGTTTTAACGTTACTGGTAAGGTGACCGTCAGCTTTTCTGGAGGTAATGACGTTGGTTCAGGCATTGCCGTTCAACCCGACGACAAAATAGTTGTAGTCGGTACCAGTGATGATGGGAGTGGTATCTCGGAACTAGCAGTGGCGCGTTTCAACGTTGATGGCAGTCTTGATCCCGCTTTTAATGGTATTGGTAAGGTGACCACCAGTTTTACAGCTGGTTATGATGTCGGTTCCGGCATTGCCGTTTTATCGGACAGCAAAATCGCTGTTGTGGGTACCAGTGACGATTTCACCACTACCTGGTTTGCAGTGGCCCGTTACAATGTCGATGGCAGCCTTGACAGCTCTTTTTTGTTTGATGGCACGGTGATCACTAAATTTTCATTTGCTGGTGATGACATGGGCTCCGGCGTTGCCATTCAATCCGACGATAAAATTGTTGTCGTGGGATCCGCTGACGACGAAAATGATGCCTTGAAATTTGCAGTGGCCCGTTTCAACGCGGATGGCAGTTTTGCCGCTAACCCTAGCAGCACCGGTAAGGTGTCCGTCAAATTTTCCTCTGGTGATGATGTCGGCTCCGGCATTGCCATTCAGTCCGACGACAAAATTGTTGTTGTGGGAACTAGTGACGACGGGAGTGGCAGCTCGGATTTTGCAGTGGCACGCTACCTTCCGGATTTAGCATCTATTCGAGATGACGGCGGAGGAGGGGGTGGCGGTGGTGGCGGAAGTGGGTGACTTATAAATAATGCAGCATACGGGTCTCGTATGCCAAAAGGAATCCTGGCCGCTACGTTTTTAATCATTTTCTCTCCGGTAATCCTTTTAGGATTTGGAAGCCTAACCCGGCTGAGCCGGTTGCAGCGAAGCGTAAATCCCGCTTTACCGGGGAAATGAATATTGATTATTGAATATTTGAGGTATTCTATCGATCTGAATTCACCCTTGTTATCAATACTCAAATCTTACGCAAACATGATTTGATTTCAATAAATAGGGCCTAATTGTTGGTGTAATTTAATCTAATTTATAGACATGAGTTTTGATTCTATTTTATCTTTTGGGACACAGATAAACACTGATGAACACGGATTTATATGGAATTTTTTTGCCTTCGGCAATAGGGCATGGGCTATGGAATTACGGTACCCGAAATACTCATGAAATCTTTGGTTTTAAGTTTTGAAGGATCAACAAATAGGCAAATGCCCATCCGCCGCAGGCGCAAATCATTTTTCCTATCCGTGTGAATCCGTGCCGATCTGTGTCCTGAAAAATAAAAATAGATTTATTTAATTTCCGCGTTGACTCCAACTTTTTTGAATATAATCCTTATCATGATTTAAATGATCCTAAGCGTTTCGATTTTCATCGCAGAATCCTCGGCGCGAACTTATGCGGCATTTGCCAGGCTATCTTTGATATTGACACCGGACAAGGAGATATCTATTCTGAGCTTACGGTTCAGACGTATCAAGTAGTCAGCTTTTCTCCCTCCAAAACTTTCTGCCAGATCTTTCGCGATGCAAATATTCAGACGGGCTTTTTCTCGCAATAAGATTTTACGACGCACCGCCAATACGTTTACAGGCATGATACCTCCAGAAACACGTTGAAGGTTTTGTCTTTAGAGTGAAATCCAAAAATACATATGAGCAAACGGCATGCCAACCATCTTTGATATTTAAGATGGTCTTAAGAAAGGCTTTATTAATCGTGATTTTTACTTCAACGCTTCAGCCATCTTAATCGTGACCCAATCGCTATCGGATCGGTTCTGAATATCAACCCAACCCGAATTGTCCATCACCCGGACCTTGTATCGATAGATTTGTCCGGGCTTTAAAGTTCCTTCCGGGACTGTATGAGAAATCATATCTGGAAGTCTTCCGGTTTCAAGTACCCGAAATCCCGTCAGGTCTTCTATGATCAGACGATAGTAAATGGGGCCATCAGCATATTTTACTGGTGCCCAAGTAAAGGTTGGTGCTTTGACTGTCAGTGTTTGGCCTTCAGCTGGAGTGAAGGTTTGAGCATCCGGCAACGGAAGTTCCCTGTTAATCGTCTGAAAATCTTTGGCGGTTACGGTCATATCTTTGCTTTTTACGGTAAAGGTATACTGACCTAACGAGGGTGGGACGGGCAGTTTAAACCAAAGATCCCTGAACTGCTCGAGATACGTGTATTGCGGTAGCTCCAGGGCTGATGTATTGCCCGCCGAGTCGGTAATCGTCACGCCTATCGAATCGACTTCAAGGGGCAGTTGATAGGGAAAGTGATCGTGGAAGATAATATCAATTTCCGTGCTGAGACTGTTATCGGGTCGACGAACCTGCATGACGCTGCCGTATATCCGGCAGTCAGGCGACAGGGCGGGATCGACAATGGCCTGCAAATACGACGCTTCATGCCACTTACCTGCTGCCATCACGCCCCTTGCGCTTCTGATATGCGCAATATTTTCCAGCGGATTTTTATTGACCAAAATGAAATCCGCCCGCTTGCCGACCTCGATGGAGCCAAAATCATTGATTCCGGTCATGGCCTCAACCACTTTGGATGCATTGACGGTGCCGGTTGCAATTGCTTCATAGGGACTGAATCCATTTCTTATCAGGATGTTGAGCTCGTCGTGGATCGAGAAGCCCGGGACGATCCCCATTTTACCGGTTCCGGCGTCTGTTCCCAGGACGATCGGTATGCCCGCACGATGGCATTCGGTCAACAGTTTCTGATCCAGGCTGTATTTAACGTGTGCCAGATTCTCGTTTCCTTTAAATTGAAGCTGATGTTTGTCTTTTCTCTGTCGCAGGGCTTCGCGGTATTCATACGGGAAATACAGGCTCTGCGGCCTGGCCAGAAATGCCTTTAGTTGAAATAATTTTTGAACGATCACGTCATCTACTGCCAGGGTGCTGCAAACGGGCATTTTTGCTGTTTGCAGTTTGTAAATCATCTCCCTCAGCCGAGCCCGTTGCCGCTGACTGATTTTTTCAGGATAAGAGCCAAATGACATGTCGTGCTGCTGTACGGTCCGGTCAATGATATACGGAAGCCACTCATCGGGTTTCAGATCCCTGTTGCGGTCGAAGTCGATCAGCTCAAAACTGAGTTCCTCCACATGGGCGATTTCATCCAAACCTGCTGCAATGGCGCCCTCCAGACCGACTGCAAACGGAATATGCCCAATGGTATACATACCGAGTTTTTTGGCAGTATGAATAGCTTTTTTAAAATCATTAATTGTAAAATATGAGTAGAATTTCACGCAGTCATAGCCGGAAGTGCAATTGGCCATAAGTTCGGCAGCATTTTGCTCATATCCGCGGATAATCGGACATGACGCGAGGATCGTCGGACCCAGGCGTTTGCCGACATTGATTTCCTCCCGCCACCGCAGCATAAAGTCGCGTCCGTCCAAATCCCGGACTGTCGTGACCCCGTTGGCCAGGTAAAGATCCAACTGGGGCAGGGGCCAATCACCTTTCAAATGCACATGCATATCGGCCAG
>JASJCE010000543.1 GCA_030066155.1 Desulfobacterales bacterium
TTCGGGCAGTCGACTTCGGACCAATTTCGGGAGAGGTGGTTCATTGCTTCAATCCGAATTCCGCAATCCAAAATCCAAAATCGAAAGGCGGGTTGCGGAAATCAAAGGTGTAAGGTAAAAGGCAAAAGGATGAGGCGGCGTTTTTCGGCGTTCGGCTGACGGGATTCGTTGAATGACTCGTGTTGATCGAACATTTGAGGATGGATCGATGATGTCTGAATTGACCAAAATTTGAATTCTTAATTGATTGCTGAGAGTGATTCATGTAACTTAATTATCATTTTCAATTATTTTTCTGACCTCAGGAGTAAATAATGAATATGATTTCTGATATAAATCGGAAGGATAATTTTCTGGATGTAATCTTAAATACAGTGAGCGATGGGATTACATTGATAGATAAAGATTTAAAAATTCAGTATCAAAACCAAATTATCTCGCGATTATTTGGATCAGGACCTGGCGAATACTGCTTCGAAGTATACCGAGGTCGTAAGACACCCTGTGAAAACTGTGTCGTTGTCGAGGTTCTTAAAGACGGAAAAGAAAGGCGAGCGGTCGTGGATATTGAATTGTCTGATGGTAACATGAGATTGATGGAAGTCAGTTCTGCTCCGATCAAGGATGAAAGTGGAAACATCACCGGAGCTGTTGAGGTTGCTCGAGATGTTACGGACCAGAAAAAAGCAGAGGTATTGCTCAATAAGACCCTCATTGAGCAGACTGAGGATCTAAAACGACTGAATAATGAGATCTCAGATGCGGCAGGGTACGTAAAAGCCGTGCTACCGAAGGCGATAATATCAGGAACTTTGCTCACTGATTGGAGATTTATTCCTTCGGCTTCCCTGGGAGGTGACTCTTTTGGCTACCATTGGATAGACGACAATCATTTTGCTGTGTATTTGCTCGATGTGAGTGGTCATGGCTGGGGAGCAGCTCTTTTATCCGTTTCGGTTATAAACGTATTACGCTCTCATGCTTTACCAAATACTGATTTCTGTGATCCCCGGCAAGTCCTGTCTTCGCTAAACAAAGCATTCCCAGGAGAACAGCATAACGACATGTTTTTTACAATTTGGTATGGCGTATATAATAAATCTTCAGAAAAACTGGTATATTCGAGTGGAGGTCATCCGCCGGCTCTTTTATTTTCAAGGTCAGATTCAAATCAAATTCGGATGGACCGGCTACGAACTCCCAATTTCATAATGGGAGGCAAACAGGATGTCGACTATCAAAGTAAGATTCAGGAGATTAAACGGCCCTCTCGTCTTTATGTTTTTTCTGATGGAGTTTACGATATTACCAAAAAGGATGGCTCGATATGGGGATTAAATGAATTTATGGAGTTCAGCATACAGTCTTTCAATATAGAGCAATCCAATTTGGATTTTCTTCTCCGTTATACAGAGGAGTTAGCTCAGAAGAAAGAGTTTGACGACGATTTCACAATCTTGGAAATTGCTTTTGAGTAAATTGCTCAATTTACTGTGATCTGTGCAGTTTCAGGGGGTCATTCCACATGTTTAAAATGAAATTAACGCGCAGAGAATTTACAAAATTCGGGACAACAGCCCTTTTGGGGCTGGGGACCACTCTTTGCTCGGGTTCCAAGTTGTTCGCATCTAATGAGGAATCTGATCAAGAGATGCATGAAGCACGATTTTACCGGAAATTGAATGGAAATCGGGTGCAATGCCAGTTATGTTATAGAAAATGTTTGGTCAAAAATGGTCTCAGGGGCTTCTGCCGCAATCGTGAAAACCGCGATGGGACCTATTACACCATTGTCTATGGCAAGCCTTCTGCGCTGCAAGTCGACCCTATTGAAAAAGAACCCTGCTACCACATGTGGCCGGGGACCCGGATTTTCTGTACCGGCACTGCAAGTTGCAACAATCGTTGCCAATTTTGCCATAACTGGCATCTTTCCCAACGCAGCTTAGAGGAATTGACCTATTACATGGCCCAGCCAGAGGATATCGTCAACGGAGCGGTGCGTTTTCGATGCGAGTCACTTTCCTTCACCTACAATGAGCCGACTGTGTTTTATGAGTATATGTATGATATCGCCAAATTAGGGAAAGAAAGAGGCTTGGGAGTCCTGTATCACACCAACGGCTTAATCGACAAAGCTCCCTTATTGGCCCTGTTGGAACATATGAATGCTGTCACGGTTGATTTGAAAGCCTTTACCGATACATTTTATCGCAAAGTATGCGCTTCCCGATTAGATCCTGTCCTTAAGACGCTGATTAATATTCGCAACGCCGGGAAACACCTGGAAATCGTCAACCTTATGATTCCGACCCTCAATGATGATCCCGACGATGTCCGCAAGATGTGCCGATGGATCCTGAAACATCTGGGAGAAGATACTCCGGTGCATTTTTCGCGGTTTCACCCCAACTATAAATTATTGAATCTCCCCCCGACGCCCATAGAAACCTTGGAGGTGGCGTATGAGATCGCCACCGAAGAAGGTCTTCATTATGTGACAATCGGTAACGTCCCCGGACACGAGCATAACAGCACGTTTTGTCCTAACTGTAAAAAGAAGATTATTCATCGAATTCATTTTCACGTACGTGAATATAACCTGGTCGATGGAAAGTGTAAGTTCTGTAGATATCCGATTGCCGGCGTCTGGCATTGAATTATCAGCGCTTCGAAAAAACAAATACGAGCAAACTGCAAAAATTAATAAATAAAATTAGCAGACAGGTATTGAATATGCCAAAGAGAGGGATAAAAGTGATCGTGACGAATAACGCTCCGACCCATGATCCAGTGAGATCAGCGGCATAAAGTTTGCCGGCTGTTTCGGTAAAGTTGAGCGTGTGTTTCATATATATCGTATTGGCCAGCGGAAATTCAGCACCCACTAGAAATCCACACACAATATTTAAGAGAAGTAAAATGTATTGAGCTGCCACAAAAATGAAAGCATGTCCCTGAAACCGGCTCAGAAGGTATAATACGCCGATAAGCACCGCGGTATACAGAACTATAAACAGTTCCAGTTTCAAAAAAGTAGCGTAATCGTCAATACCATTTTCCTGCTGTACACCGTTTATCCTGCGGGTCATCCACGTCCCACCCGCCGTCAAACCCACCATAAATGCCGCAATAAGTAATCCGATCCAATGATAAATATAGCCGTAAAACGATTGAAATGCCAACAGCAGCACGATGTCTACGCCCATCCCGGCAAAGCCGGTCGCAATAATTGGCAGAACGATAAAGGACTTTTGCCATGCTAAACGATACCGCTGAAGCAAAAGCAGGATACCAAACATCAAAGCGGTAGCAACGATGATATGATTGAATCGCAAACGTTTCAATTGACGAAATATTGCGGCGATTGCCGGTGAATGGATTGAATTCCAAAACAGCATATCATGGTAAAGGGCTGACGGATGAAAATCCCGATTCAACACCATCTCTCCTGCTTTTCGAATTTCGTTATCGTACCACTTTCGACGCTTTTGATCGAATTTATACCGAATATGAAAATCCGAAAGTAATCGAGTTCGTAACGAACGCTCGCGCATTCTCTGAATCAGGATATCCGCGGAATTTTGGACGACCGATTCATCGGACGATGCCAGAATGAGGTTATATTCGCCGGGAATAATGCTAAGGTAAGGAAAAACGCGTTTCGCGGTATGAATGATGGTTGCATTAAGGTCAATCATCTCCCTGCTCAAATACGTTACACTGCCTGGAAGCAGAAAACATAATATTCCATCGGCTTTCAAGCGCTGCTTGCTCATGCGATAAAATTCGAGGGTATAAAAGCGATTGATTTCCAATGTGGAGGGATCGGGAAGATTGATCAAGATCACATCATAGCGATCGTTGCCGGTTCGAATCAAATAGCGACCATCAACATAATGAATGTTCACTCTGGGATCATTCAAATTCGCCGCTGTGAATGCAGGGGCATGCTGTTGCGCCGTTCTGATGATCAATGGATCTAATTCAGCATAATTGACCCCCAGAACAGGATGTTTCAAAATTTCCTTTAAAACCCCACCAAATCCGCCTCCGACCAGCAATACTTTCCGGGGATTGGGTAGCGAAAGTAACGAAAGATGAACGAATTCTTCGATCAAGGCAATATCAGGGGTTGGGATTGTTGAAACAGGTACCCCGTTGGCCATGATGTTCAACTGTTCCAAACGCTTCAGTACAGTTACATTCCCATAAATGGAATTTCGGTAATCAAGCACATTATAGTGGCGCCACTGGGCACTCACCGATTTGGTGTGTAGATCGTTAATCCCCCCCAGGGGAAATAGCAGCATACAAATGAGAAGCAGCGTCACAGCGGCAATCTTGATGGTGAGATGAGACGTGGATAAGGCAGCTTTATACCGCTGTGGCCGGGTGAACTCTGGTTTAAATGGAGCAAATACGAGCAACAACATTGCTGAGGTGATATTTAAGATGGCCAGTGCAAATGCTGTTTGAAAGGAATTCAGGTATTGAAGGCAAAGATAGGTTCCGACGATGCCGCCTGCAAGGCTTCCAATGGCTTCATAAATGTATACCTTTCCAATCGAAGCGGCATTTTTTTGCCTGCTTTTCATAAACATTCGACACCCGAAACTAAACTGTGCACCATCGGCTAATCCCAATGGAGTTAACAATATTAATGAGACGTAGAAAATGGTGAGCACATTAATTCCCTGACCTGGAATGATACCGAGAAGATGTTTGGCAATACGGGTGAGAAGGATCACGACAGGGAACGCTGAAGCGAGAAACAATTGAAGGACGGCATAATAGGGTGTGCCGGACTTAACTTTTGCCGCCCAGCGGCCAGCCACAAAGCTTCCCAGGGCTTCTAACAGCAGCCAATTGGCAAAAAAAATTCCAATGGCAAGCTCATTTCCGGAAAACGAGGTCAACAATTCTCGAATCAGTATCACCTGGGCCACGATCGCCGTAAAGCCCATTAGCAAAAAGGCATATACCAAACTAAACTTTTTCATTATACGGTTATCCACAAAACTCCAGTTCGCCGAGTCGGTAGGCCATTGGGTGTCGGTCCGCAGACCGGGCAACTGTCTGAGCAGCTTAGGC
>JASJCE010000061.1 GCA_030066155.1 Desulfobacterales bacterium
TCCCCGAGACGGTCAAAGCTGAATAAAAGTCAGCGCTCGCAACTGCCGGATATCAGGCAGAGCTTGACATACTTTTTTTCAGCCTTTCTATAATCCTCTTTGCTGTAGTGTTCGGTGTTTTCCGGGATTCGGAACCTTTTACGGTACATCTCCCTCAACAGTTTAAATCCGTTTCTTTTGGTTGGTTTTGGATTCATAATTACCCCGTTTTGGAAAATATCGCGTGCCCGATACCGCCACATATTCAATCGGGTAGCACGCGTGTATTTACCAACTGTTTACCGATGGTAATAATGCGGACCTGACTACTGGCTGTTTGCACGCCAATAGGTTTCCATCCGGAACGGCATCAATCAGATTTGAACAGACGTTTTAGAACAGAGCATGAACTGTGCCATTCGATATATTGAGAAAAAATCAAGTATTATCTTATGGTTATAAAATGTGCTATCAATATTCGGCTTCACAATTATGAAAATTAATGCCTAATTTTATGAAATACCTTTCACAGTACTGGAAATCCTCAATTCCTGAATTATTGGTTGCTTGTATGAAACTACCTGAAATGACGATTGACGAATGGTGGAAGTCGCTCTCCGAGGCGTAGGCGCTATAACCCCTACGAGCCGGAGGCTTCGCTCAATCTTTTGAAAAAGACAGAATTCATCTATTCGACGTTGGACGTTGGACGTTCGACCTGCCCGCATTGCCTTGAAAGCTGTCGAGTTCAATTCTACCGGCTTATTTTTATGCCAATCATAAAGCCTACTATAAATTCAATGCATGGCAGGCGGGTGTTGGACGTTTATCAGTATCTCTTTTGATCAGACTGGCCTTATTCAAACGGCTCCCACTCATGACATGGTTGGTGTACCCGCAGACTTTCATAAAGCGCGATTCCGACAGCAGTCGACAGATTCAACGATCGAATGTCGGAATGAATCGGGATGTAATATGAGGCGTCTTTATATTTTTGCAAGATATGCTCCGAAAGCCCGCGGGTTTCCGATCCGAATACCAGGAAAAGGCGCCGGGGAGATCCCATGTCCCAGAATGTATTCCGTCCTCTTTTGGAAAATACCGCCACTTCTTCAGGGTGCGGTGTCATTTTTAGCAGTAAATCGTTAAAGCTATTCCAGACCGTCAACTTAACCTGTTTCCAGTAATCAAGTCCGGCTCTTTTTAGATATCGGCTGTCTAGAGAAAATCCCAGAGGTTTGATCAGATGCAGAAACGCATCAGTCGCCAGGCAGGTGCGGCCAATGTTTCCCGTATTCCAGTGAATTTCGGGTTCAACCAGAACTATATGGCGCTCTATGGGGTGGTTATTAATATGCAGGCGGTTTCTACTCAACTTCTGTGTATAATAACAAGCCTTACGATTTCAACTTACAGGTTCAAGGTTCAGGGTTCAAAGGTTGCAATCGAAATATATGTTTTACTATTTTGACAAGGGCCCAATATTCCAATGTGAACCTTCGGTTCAAGGATTCTTCAACCCTGAACGCGGAACCCTGAACCCATCAACCCTTTTAAAGTTTCTTCCCGCAGTAGGGGCAGTAGTAAAATCCCTTGTCGATCGGCTTGCCGCATTGTTTGCACAACAGTCCGGTCTCTTGCCGATACGTTGAAGAATCATGATTGTACTCACCGGTCGCCTTATGACAGCGTTCACACATCATGAACGGTTCGCCGGTTTTGACTTTCAGCACCGGGATGAAAAACAAATTCAGATAATAATCCACCCGCATCTGATATGCCTGATAAAGACCGCAGTCGGGGCAACGTTTCGGGTTGACGTCGAATTTTTTCGTTTTGGGTGTAATTCCGGCAATGAAAAAAAACATAGGAGTCGATGGATTTTGAGATATCGATATAAATGCAACTCCAACGATTAATCTTGAACGGTGAACCTTTAAATCCCGAATTATTTTAACCCTAAATACACGAATTTGCAAATCCATATTGATTTAAGATAATAAATGAATTATTTATATTTATTTGGACTGGTGTTTCGAGGGCAATCAACAAATCGTTCATTTTAAAAGGATCTGGAAATGGAAATTACGCAGAAAGAGGAAAACGGGATTGTCTCCATATCGATTAAGGGGCGGTTGGATGCAGATTCTTCTCCGGAAGCTGAAAAAGTCGTCAAGGAGGCACTCGCAGGACAAACTACCCGTGTCTTATTCAATCTGAGTGCTCTGGAATATCTCAGCAGTGCCGGGTTGAGGGTGTTACTGAGTGCGGCCAAGGAGATGCGACGCAGAGACGGTAAGATTGTCCTCTGCGAGCTGAACGAGTTTGTGAAGGAAATTTTTGAGGTCAGCGGTTTCCAATCCTTAATCCCGATTGCCGATTCCGTCGAATCCGGAATTGAAGTACTATCCTAAAGCCTGAACACTGTGAACATTGCCGGGTGGCGGAGTTCAACGGTTTCGGTAATTTTTTCGGGAGTCTCGTAAATGGGAAACAGCAGTTCAGAGGCCGAATCAATCCTATTGGTTGATGATAATCCAACCAACCTGCAAGTCCTTTTTCAAACCCTTGAAGGCGTCGGATGCAAGTTGTTGATTGCCAAAAACGGGACCGGTGCACTTGCCATTGCCGGCAAGGCCATGCCGGATCTCATTTTATTGGACATCATGATGCCCGACATCGACGGCTATGAAGTTTGTAGTAAACTTAAAGCCGATACCGCTACTACCGACATTCCGATCATCTTTCTCTCAGCTCTCGGGGAAACTGAAGACAAAGTTAAGGGACTTCAACTGGGTGCTGTCGACTATATCACCAAGCCATTTCAGCCGGACGAGGTCATTGCCCGGGTCAATACCCACCTGACGATACACCGCCTGAAGCGGGAAGTTGAGATCCAAAAAAATCAACTCGAGCACGAATTGCAGGTGGTTTCCGAAGTTCAGCGCAAGCTGCTTCCCAAAAAATTGCCTGAGATTCAAGGCTTCAAGCTTGCCGCTCACTATGAAACCAGCCGTTACGCCGGGGGAGATTATTATGATATCATCGAGCTGTCGGAAAATCGCTGGGGTATCCTGATTGCGGATGCAGAAGGACACAGCGCACCGGCCGCAGTTTTAATGGCCATGACATGTGCCCTTTTCCGGGCCTACCCCAACTCGCCCGATGATCCGGCAGTTGTACTGCGCTATCTCAACGAGCATTTATGCAAAGTGGCCGAGCCCAGCTTCATGACCGCTCTTTTTGCCGTTTACGACGCCTCCCGCAAAACCATGCGAATTGCACGGGCCGGTCAGCCGCTGCCCATGATTTACCGCGCTTCCGAAAATAAAGCTTTTGAGCTTGACTGTCCCGGCGTCTATCCACTCGGAATCGAGCCCTATGCAATCGAGGTTCCGACTACTGAGGTGGCATTATCGCCCGGAGACCGTTTTCTGGTCTATACGGACGGGCTTTCCGAACGATTTGATACCGAAGGAAACTCCTACGGCGAGGAGCGACTCCTGAAACCCCTTGCGGCCGAAAATCCCGCCGGCCCCCGGGACGTTGTTTCAGCTATTATGGCGGATGTGGATCGATTTGCTGGAGACCGTCCGGCCGACGATGATCAAGCCTTATTGTTGGGCATCGTTGAGTAAGATTTAACCGACCAGGCGAACCGTCCTCAGGCCGAAAATAGATCGAATTGAAAGTAGTTGCATGTATTCGACATGTAATAAAGATTCCAAGCACCAAATCCCAAATCTCAAATAAATCCCAATTACCCAAATTCAAATTTCCAAACAATTATAAATCTATTGATCCCGCGCTTGCTGTCGTTACAACTATCCAAACGAGGATTTGGTAACTCATCCAATACACTGGTTGATGGTGTTTGGGTCATTGAGTTTTGTTATTTGAGATTTATTTGGAATTTGGTGCTTGAGATTTGTAATTTCATAACTTGCTCAACCCGGTTCGGATCCCCTTCAAACGACCTTACGATTCCGTCTTTATTGACCTTCCCGCTGTTTAATTATTCTTGACAGAAGTTACAAATTCGTCTATATACCTCCACTTCGGCCTACTGACAGCCATCCGACAATTCAACCTGGCAGTATCGTAAAATTCGGTCGGGCCGACAGGAGCTTTCATGGGTAAAGGTTTGGAAAAAATTTTAGAACGAAAAAAATCTGCTATCTTAAAAAAATGGTTTGAACGAACCGCCCAAACCTATGCTTCAGATACTGCTGAGTTTATCAAAAACAATACGGATCGTTTTTCCAACCCGGTCGGCGGTACCATGCAGAGCAGCCTTAAAGGGCTGCTGAACCAACTCATTCATGGTGTGGACCGCGAGACCGTCCGAGCTCACCTGGATCCCGTCATCCGGATTCGAGCCGCCCAATATTTCTCACCCCGCCAAGCCACCGCTTTTATATTTTTCTTGAAACAGATTTGTCGGGAGACGTTGTCTAAAGAACTCCACGACAGCAAATTCGCCGCAGAATTCGTCGAATTCGAGTCGGAAGTTGACGAACTCTGTCTGATGGCCTTTGATATATATATGCAGTGTAGAGAAAAAATATTTCGTATCAGCGCAAATGAAACCAGAAACCGGACATTCAAAGCATTTGAAAGAGCCGGATTGGTTGCAGAGAATCCGAGCGGAGATTCGAAAAGTTAAATTTCAGATTGAGGCTTCCGATCATTTACTGACGGCGTGAAGCCTGCAAGCGAGGTTCTGGCCAATGAATTCAAGGTATATCTATTCACTGATCGCTGTTATTGTGCTGTTTTTAATCGCGTGGGCGGGTACGGCGGCGGGACTGCAGGTTGTTTTCGGAATTGTTATTCCCTACCTGGCATTACTCACATTTATCGTGGGATTCGCCTACAAAGTGCTTGGCTGGGCCCGTTCGGCCGTGCCCTTTCGGATTCCAACCACGGGCGGGCAACAAAAATCATTACCCTGGATCCAGCATTCAAAGCTCGATTGCCCGGACAACAAATGGCAGGTGGTCGCTCGTATGGCTTTGGAAATACTGACGTTCAGGTCGCTTTTCCGCAACACCCGCATGAGGCTGGAGGACGGAGCGAAAATATCCTACAAGCTCGAACTCTTCCTGTGGCTGGGAGCCATTGCGTTCCACTATGCCTTTCTTACGGTCTTGATTCGTCACCTGAGATTTTTTACCAATCCGGTACCGTTTTTCGTCACCTTGGTGGAAAACATTGACAGTTTTTTCCGTGTCGAAATATTGTACCCGGGGATACAATTTGGTTTGCCGGGTATCGCGTTGTCCAGCTTTGTGCTGCTGGCTGCTGTGGCATACCTGCTTGCAAGACGCCTGTTTATCCGCAAGGTTCGTTATATCTCACTGGCAAGTGATTTTTTCCCGCTGTTTTTGATATTTGCTATCGCACTGACCGGTATTCTCATGACCTATATTGTAAAAATCGATGTTACCGCCGCCAAGGAACTCGCCATGGGTCTGGTCACTTTCCGTCCTACCATTCCGGAAGGCGTGGGGGCGGTTTTTTACATTCATCTGTTTTTCGTCAGTGTTCTGCTGGCCTATTTTCCGTTCAGCAAGCTGATGCATCTGGGCGGCATATTTTTAAGCCCCACCCGTAACCTGACCACGGATACCCGGGCCAAACGACACGTCAATCCCTGGAATTATCCGGTTCCGGTCCACACATACGAAGAATATGAAGACGAATTCAGAGAGAAAATGATAGAGGCTGGACTGCCTGTTGATAAGATGCCTGAAGCGGCTCCCGCCGAAGAGCCGGCGGAAGCAGAAAAGCCTGCGGAATAATAAGGAGTAAACTATGGCAGACGAAACACCCAAACCCGAAGAACTGATACAGATTGATCATCAGCCACCCAGTTCGGACTGGATGGAGACCCCGATAAATATCCGCAAGGGAATGTACTGCTACGCCTCAAATCCCAAAAGCGTTGATTATGTCGGACTGCCCAATGCCAGGGCCTGGAATCCGGTTGAAGATGATTGGCAACTGCCCGAAAACTGGCAGGAGATCATCCATAACGGTTTCAAAGAACGCCTCGAGAAATTTCGATCTTTCAAGGTTTTCATGGATATTTGCGTGCGCTGCGGCGCTTGTTCGGACAAATGCCATTATTTCATCGGCACCGGTGATCCGAAAAATATGCCGGTGGTCAGAGCCGAGTTGCTGCGAGCCGTTTATCGCAACGATTTTACCCTGGCCGGCAAGATTCTGGGGAAACTGAACGGCGCCCGGCCCATGTCGCTGGATGTGCTTAAAGAGTGGTGGTACTACCTTTTTCAATGCTCCGAGTGTCGGCGCTGCTCGCTTTTCTGCCCTTATGGTATCGACACGGCTGAAATCACCATCATGGGCCGGGAGCTGCTGAATTTACTCGGACTGAATATCGACTGGATCGCGACACCGGTAGCCAACTGTTATCGAACCGGGAATCACCTGGGGATTCAACCCCATGCCTTCAAAGATATGCTCGACTTTTTCGTTGAAGACATCGAGGACCTGACCGGCGTGGCCGTCGAGCCCCAGTTCAACAAAAAAGGCGCTGATATTCTGTTTATTACCCCTTCAGGAGATGTTTTTGCCGATCCCGGCACCTACACCTGTATGGGCTATATGATGCTCTTTCATTTCTTGAGAGAAAAATACGGTTTTGACATCACCTGGAGCACCTATGCATCCGAGGGCGGCAATTTCGGTTTCTTTACCTCCCACGAAACCATGAAGCGGTTGAATTCCAAGATGTATGCCGAAGCCAAACGTCTGGGCGTCAAATGGATTCTGGGCGGCGAATGCGGGCATATGTGGCGCGTCATCAACCAGTATATGGATACCATGAACGGCCCGGCCGATTTCATGGAAGAGCCGGTCAACCCGATTACCGGCACCAAATTTGAAAATGCCAAATCGACTAAGATGGTACATATAGCTGAATTTACAGCAGATTTGATCAAGCACGGCAAGCTTGATCTGGATCCCAGCCGCAACGATCATCTCAAGGTGACCTTTCATGACTCCTGCAATCCGGCCCGGGGCATGGGAATGTTTGATGAACCGCGCTATGTGATTCAGAATGTGTGCAACCATTTTTACGATATGCCGGAAAACACGATCCGGGAGAAAACATTTTGCTGCGGCAGCGGCTCGGGATTAAACGCCGGGGAAGACATGGAATTGAGATTGACCGGCGGACTGCCCAGGGCCAACGCCGTCAAACATGTTCACGAACAGCACGGCGTGAACATGCTGTCAACTATCTGTGCAATCGACCGGGCGGCGCTTCCGGCCCTGACGGAATACTGGGTGCCTGATGTGGATGTCACCGGCGTGCATGAGCTGGTGGCCAATGCCCTGAACTTGCCCGGTCAAAACGACCGAACCGTCGATTTGCGCGGTGAGGATATTCCGGGATTAGCGGTCGATTCGGAGGAAGAAGCTGATGAAGGATAAAAAGATTATCGTTACCGGTGTAATTATTTTCATCGTACTCGTTACCTTTCCCTTCTGGTACAATCGGGGAAAAGCGGCTCCCGCACCGGAGCTCGTCCTGACGGACAAAGCCAAAGCCGCCAAAGTCTGCGTGCGCTCGACGGATTACATGCAGGCCGAGCACATGCAGCTGCTGGATGTCTGGCGCGAGGCGGTGGTGCGCAATGGCGAACGGATTTACGTCAGTCCCGACGGCAAAGAATACAACATGAGCCTGTCCAACACCTGCCTGGATTGCCATTCGAATAAAACCGAGTTCTGCGACAGGTGCCATGATTATTCCTCGGTACAGCCCTACTGTTGGGAATGTCATATCGATGATAAGTTGAAGGAGAAATCGTAATGGATAGCAGCAGACGACGCATATTACAGCTACTGGGGCTTTCGTCGCTGGCTCTGACGGCCAAACCCGTATTGAATGCCTTTGCCGTGGAGGAGCAGGCCAATGAAGCCGAACCGATTTTGAAAGAAAACGACAACGCACTCAAGGCCAAGCAGTGGGCCATGGTTATCGATACCCGGGCGTTCGAATCCGAGGAGGATTTAGAGCCCCTGGTCGAAGCCTGCCATACCATTCACAATGTGCCCCATCTGGGAAACAAGCGCCATGAGATCAAATGGCTTTGGGGAGCACATTATCACAACGCGTTTCCCGGCAAAGCCGCACGATTCATGAGCGAAGAGGTCGAACACAAACCGTTTCTGGTGTTGTGCAACCATTGTGAGAATCCGCCCTGCGTGAGGGCCTGTCCGACCAAGTCAACCTGGAAGCGCGAGTCGGACGGGGTGGTCCTGATGGATTTTCACCGCTGCATCGGATGCCGGTTTTGTATGGCGGCCTGCCCTTTTGGTGCCCGCAGTTTCAATTACCGGGATCCGCGCCCCTTCATCCGACACCTCAATGTCAAATACCCGACCCGGTCCAAAGGTGTGGTTGAAAAATGTAATTTCTGTGCGGAGCGGCTGGCCGAGGGCAAGTTGCCGGCCTGTGTCGAGGTTTCCGAGGGCAAGATTGCTTTTGGCGACCTCTATGATGAGGAGTCGAATGTACGGGAACTGATCAAAACTAATTACACTATTCGGCGCAAACAGACCCTGGGTACTGAGCCGTCCGTCTACTACATCGTGTGAGGTCAAAATGCTTGAATTCGCAATAAAGGGAAGTAAAAAATATTATGGTTGGATGGCTTTCTTACTGGCCATCGTCGGTGTCGGTTTTGCCTTCTACCTGAAACAGCTCGGTTTCGGTCTGGGTATCACCGGTTTGAGCCGGGACGCCTCATGGGGCTTTTATATCGCCAATTTCACTTTTCTGGTCGGGGTGGCTGCAGGAGGCGTGATGGTGGTATTGCCGTACTACCTGCATGACTACAAAGCCTATGGCAAGGTCACCATTCTGGGTGAATTTTTGGCCATTGCCTCGGTTGTCATGTGCGTCACCTTTATCCTGGTCGATCTGGGCCAACCCATGCGGGTTTTCAACGTATTTCTATATCCCTCGCCGAATTCGGTGCTTTTTTGGGATACCATTGTTTTAAACGGCTATTTGTTTCTCAATCTCGTTATCGGCTGGAATGTGCTGGAAGCCGAACGCAATGGGGTTCACTACCAAAAATGGCTCAAGCCCCTGATCTATATTTCAATTCCCTGGGCCATCAGCATCCATACGGTTACCGCCTATCTTTATTCCGGTCTGCCGGGCCGTGGTTTCTGGATGACGGCCATTCTGGCCCCCCGCTTTCTGTCTTCGGCTTTTGCTGCCGGGCCGGCGCTGCTGATTCTACTGTGCCTCATTATCCGCCGGGTGTCCGATTTCGATCCCGGTCGCCAACAGATCCAGTCCCTGGCAAAAACGGTGGCCTATGCCATTTGCATCAATGTGTTTTTCTTTTTGTGTGAAGTGTTTACGGTCTTTTACAGCAATATCCCGGAACATATGGACCACATAAAATATCTGTTTGTCGGCTTACACGGCCACGGCGCCTATGTGCCCTGGATGTGGACATCTTTTGCCTTGATGATCATCGGCATCATCCTGACGGTCAACCCGGTCACCCGCAAAAATGAGGGGGTTCTGGCCGTGGCCTGTGTGGCCATATTCGCCGGAACCTGGATCGACAAGGGGCTGGGAATGATCGCGGGCGGTTTCACGCCCTCGCCCCTGCACGAGGTCAATGAATATATTCCGTCGGGACCCGAAATTGCAATCGCGCTAGGCGTATGGGCGCTGGGATTTTTCGTTCTGACCGCGCTGTACAAAATGGCGATCGGGGTTAAAGAGGAAGTGCGGGCTTAAATGCCCTATTGAATCAATCCAAAAAACCCCGGACCGTTCGGTCCGGGGTTTTTTTTGGACACAACTCAAAACCGCTATAAATTCATTTCATCCTATTCGTCAATTAACGCGGTCGAACGTAGTCGTCCTTTACGGGAACAACGCGATCCGGATTATCCCCAATGTGAATCGGCAGTCCGGCATCGGCCCATGACACGGATTCGGATTCCTGATAACGCGTATTTCTGCCGGGATACCCCCGAAAACCGTTATACACACCTTTATAACTGGTCCCTTCGAATCCGCCGCGACCATCCGCACCATTGTCTACCTCGTAAACCGCAGAAAATTTTTCTGTTGCAAAAGCGCGCGTATTGGATCGCTTGCCGCTGCGGCACATTAAAATGACGACATCATATCCGGTGCCGTTCTTTTCGTTTTTGGCAAGGGCATTCATTTGACCGGCAAAATCCCGATTGGCAATCAGACTTCCGCCGTCTTCGTCCCAAACTTTGTAGGGGACATGATAGGAGATCGGTTCCGTATCGATGGATTCAACCCGGTTCACCGACAAAAAAACCCTGCGCAAGCGTTTGCCCCGCTGCACTTTAAATTTCAGATATCGCCCCCCAAACCGCATGTTGACTTTCCCATTGTGGGGTAAAAGTTCCTTGCCGGATTGGGTCACGATGCTGGTCACCATAGCCGGGGTTCCCAACCAGAAGTACTCGGCCTTGGTTCTGACGTCCACAATTGCGACAGCTGCCGGTTCGCCCGATATCGGATCGACCTGATTGGCGTAGGCGTCAAATGCCTGATCTGCGGATATGGGTGTATTCACGTCCGCAGCCGCTGAATTCGAAATGACAAGGATAGCCGTAAATAGGATCAATAGATAACTTATGCTAAGTTTTTGTTTCACTTTAAATCTCCTTTTTTTGATTGGTCTGTTATCGCTTTTTAATAATTTTGTTGCTCAAATATGACCCTATTTGATTATCTTCCGATTATAATCGAGACTCACCTCCCTTCCCTCATTATCGCCTTAATTTTGCCTGTTCTCCTCCTCATGCAAAATCAGACCAGAGCGGATATCGACTTCCTGCTAATTTTTATACTTTTGCTCTTCCAATACTGAAGTAGCGCCACCGGCCAGGAAATGATAGTTTTTGTACCCGTTCGCCACGAGATAATATTCCAGCCAGCGCACCTGCTTGCCGACCTGATCGAATATGAGCAGCGATTTGTCACGGTGTACTTTTTTCTCCACAAAGTTGGGTATAAACTTATCCAAGGGGATTTTTTTGACCTTCTTTAATCCGCGTATTTTTTTTGAGCGTTGGATAGCGTCCCGGACATCGATGACGAGACTGTTTTTAGCCTTCGAGCTGGACTTGAATTTTTTAAACACCAAACACTTTTTCTTAAAGGCCGGTTTGGAAATTAGCTGCTTGTCAGGGTCGACCAACTCTCTACCCAGCAGCAACGTTTTTTCCGGATAGATGGATGCCCAGATCGGAATTCCGGCGTCATAGACATGGCAATTCTCGATTCCGGCAGCCAACGCTTTTTGGGTGGCCTCGTAAGACTTCAGGCAGGTAATTCCGTTGCAGTAAAATGCGAAATTCTTTTCTGGGTGGAACGCTCTTAATTCCCTGACCATTTGAATAAAATTGGCACTTGAAAGCGGGATGTGAATGGCACCTTCGGGGTGAATGACGTCATATTCAATCGAGGAACGCACATCCACAATAACAACTTTATCCATTTCATATTGTTTAAACAGTACTTCCGAATCAATGGTCGGCACATCGGGGTAGTCTTTGCGATAAGGAAAATCGAGGGCCGCCGCCGCCGCTGTCAGGCCCACGATCATGATCAGTACGGCCAGCGATGCAGGCCATAATGATCTTATCCTTGGCGATTTTAAGTTGCTATGTTGTTGCATTGAAGCCTCCTAAGATATTTTAATTTTGACAACCCGCTCAAGCTAATCGCACTGACGATGGGATTGCCGAATGAACGTCATCTGATTTCCGATATTCAATTGATATTCGGAAAAATGGAAAGATCAATTCCCATTGCATCGCCGATTTTTTTATTCAGCGCCAGCTTGGCCCTTTTGTTGCGGACGATGGGGATTTCCGACGGTGAAGTCCCGTCCAGGATTTTCAAGGCCGTTGAAGCGGACCATTTTCCCTGCTCTTCGGCGACTTTGATGACGCCGACAAGCGCATAGGGGATCATAAAATCGTAACACGCGCCCGTCGGGATACGGGTTCTGCTTCTGACAAATGCCTGGAGTTCTTTGGCATGGTCATTGTACAGGCCGCCATCACTGGCGATAATCAGCATATCAACCTTATTCTGAAGTTTGACAAATCCGGTTTTCCAGTCGGAGTAGTTCTTGGCATAATAGGGAATAACATTCAGTCCAAAAATTTTTTTGTAATTGGCGGCTTCTTTTTTTGCCGTTAGAATATCGGGTCCCAGGAAGCCGATCCGGTCACCTTTGGCCCAAAGCTGCATCTGCTGGATAAGCTGCGGAATCGGCGCCACTTCGACCATTCCGGTGACATTCGAGTAAGGATAGCCGTATACAGCGGCATCCCAGTTCACGCCGCAAAACACAAACGGCAGATCGGCATCTTTGTAATACGGCTTGATGAGAAATTTCGACGCATTGTCATCCGCGGCGATAACCACATCCGGCCTGAATCGTTCAATGACGCTTTTGGCCTTTTTGGCCGCTTTTTTCTTGAACTTCACGTTGGGGTTGCGTTTGGTGTCCATGCGGATAATTTTCAGTTGGACACCGCTGTTTTTGAGACCGCGTTCGATCCCCTTGGTTATACCGTCGCTCCAGGCATAACCCTGGTGATAGGAGTCTATAAATAGAATTTTTTTGCCGCGGTACCCTTTGGAATGGGAAGATCCCGCGAAGGCCAAACCGATTAATATACATGCCCATATAGCAATTAATTTTTTCATGTGAATTCCCCTTATACTGGTTAAACCCTATTTTTTTCCGAAACTGAAATCATCTTGAGTATTTGAGGATTCCAGAGCGGTACAAATAATTTCCAATTTGTTTCCAAAGAACTGCGGTCCAATTCGACGACTGTTTTTCTTATCCGGCCGATGACAGTTCTCCCGAAGCCGGCCTTTGCCGTTGAATAGAATTTTTGGATTTGACCGATGGTTTAGCCTCCCTGGCCGGCCTCAGGGTTTTGATATCAACCAGCTCGGCCTCTCTCCCCGGCCGTTGGCCGGGTTTATCAATCGGCGTCAAGGTTTCGATTTCATGCGGCGTCGCCTCATCGGTCGGCCGGGCAGGCAATTCATCGACCACCTTGAAGGTTTCGACCGATGCGGCCAATTCTTTGGAAGTCTCGGCCAATCGAGTGATTGCCAAGGCAGTCCGGCGGCTGGCGGTCAGGTTGTGGGAACTGACGACCCCCATGTGTTCCATGTTTTTCGTGATGTTTTCCGAGGCCTTGGACTGTCTGGTTGCCGCATTGGAGATGGACTGGATCAATTTGGCCAACTTATTTGAAACCAATTCGATTTCTTCCAGCTTTTTGTGGGCGTTTTCAGCCAATTTTGAGCCCTCCACAACACGCTGGATACTTTCCTCCATACTGGTTCCGGCTTCATTGATTTCGCCCTGGATGTTTTTGATGAGGGTATCGATCTGCTTGGTGGCATTGGCTGAACGTTCGGCCAGGCGCTGGACTTCTTCGGCGACAACGGCAAATCCGCGACCGGCATCACCGGCCATTGCAGCCTGGATCGATGCATTCAGGGCCAGGATCGAGGTTCGGTCTGAAATGTCATTGATCAGCTGCACGATGTTGCCAATCTCCTGCGAACTCTCGCCCAGACGTTTGATCGAACGCGCTGTTTCCTGGACATTGTCCCGAATGGCATTCATGGCATTGTTGGTGGATTGCACGGCAACCGCCCCTTCTTTTGCATTGACAGTTGATCGTTTCGAAACTGCCGACGATTTAACGGCATTGTCCGCCACCTGCTTGATCGATTCGGTCATTTCATTGATCACTTTGATTGTGTTGGAAACCCGCCGGGCCTGCTTCTCACTTGCATCAGATAATTGTTGGGTTGTTGTGTGAACACCTTCGGTTGTTGTTGTAACCTCGTCGGTGGCCTGTTTAACGTTTCGGACGACGTCATTGAGCTGCTCGGCCATGGTGTTAAAAGAATCGGCGATGGCCCCGGTTATTTCTGCCGTTACTTCGGCGCGCCTCGTTAAGTCGCCCTCTGCCAGACCGCTGATTTCATCGAGCAGTTTCATAATAGAGGATTGAATGGCATCGCGTTCTTCTCTGCTTTGAATCAGTACCAGGGTGTTGTCGAGCATCGCGTTGAGACTCGTGGCCATCTCACCGATTTCATCACGTGCTTTCACGTTGACGCGTGCGTCGAAGTTGCCCAGTCCAATTTCGGAAAACAGGTTCATAATCCTGCGCACGGGACGGACGATTATCAGGCGGGAAGTGCCCCAGATCGCCAACACCAAGGCCAGAAAGGCAATGACCGCAATATAGGAGATTTTTTTAACGACGGCGTTCACCGGTGCGATGATCTCCTCCTCGTTGACGGCCATGGCAAGCAGCCAGTTACCCATTTGAATGGGAGAAAATACAAAATACTGGGATTCATCATCCAATGGACTCAGCGCTTTGATAATCCCTTTGGACTTCAAGGCAAAATATTGGCTGAAAATTTCGTTATACTCTTCGAGGTCTTTCAATTTATCTCCGGGACTGACACGCCAGGCGTGCTCACCGGTTGCGGTAACGAATCGACCTTCGCGGCTCATCAGAAAAAGACTGGTGCTGGCGTAAGGTTTGAAGTCTTTCAACTGCTCGTAGAGCATATTCAGTGAGCGGTCGATTCCCACGATTCCCCGGAACTGTTCATCAATAATCAGCGGATATGATATCGATATCATCGAAATATTCTGGTTGGTGAAGGGTTCGCTGTAATACAGAAATTCTTCTGTTTTTGCAGGAGTTCCCGTAAGGTCCTGCCATATGTTTTGGGTTGCCGAGTATCTTTCACTGCCGTCCACTTCTTCAGAAGGTGTCAACAAAATCACGTCCCGGGACAAGCCATTCTGCCAGTACCAGTAGGGGACAAAGCGGCCGTCATCGGTGTACAGTACCCGGTCGCTGTACTGCCGATCCTGTCCGTCAGCGTTCGGTTCGTAGTTGATGTAAGCACCCATGATGTTTGGAAAGCGCTGCAGAAGGTCTTTCGCGTATTTCAGCGACTGTTGCCGGCGACCGAAGGAGCCATTGGCCTGGGAAGCCGCCATGGACACGACCACTGAACCCAGCTGGAGGTTATCCCGGTTGGTTTGTTCGGCGATGTTGTCGAGGGTCGCCTGCATGATTTGCATGCGGTCGGCAATAATCGAGTTGCGATAGGCGACCGTGACAACGCCGGTCACGGCAGCAAGGGTCACGAACACGGTTAGCACAACGACTAGCTGAAGCTTTGTGCCGACACCCAGCCTCGGCTTGAATTTGAAAAATCTAAGAACGTTCAATTTCTTAAAATGCTTTGCCATTTCTGAAACGTTCATCATCTTGAAAACTTGGATTGCCTTGAGTTTGTTTAACACTTTATGCCTCCTTCAAATTGCATCCGATCATTCATCGGTTGAACCTGCCGGCCTTCGTCAGCATAATCGGATTTTGCATCACGCCGTTTTACGCGTTTCAGATTGAATTTTTAGTTCGCCAGACAAAAGCCGGACAAGATTGGCCGACAAAACCGCCTCGGCGACCGGCTTTGTCAAATACTCATCCGCCCCTTGTTTAAGCCCCCAGAATCTATCGCTGTCCTGGGTTTTGCTGGTTAGCATGATAATTTTGATATTCCGGGTTGCCGGGGTCGTTTTCAGCTGGCGACACACCTGAAATCCATTTTTTTTGGGCAAAATGATATCCAGCATAATCAAGTCCGGCATTTCCCGGATGGCTTTCTCC
This sequence comes from Desulfobacterales bacterium, assembly GCA_030066155.1. Taxonomy (GTDB): domain Bacteria; phylum Desulfobacterota; class Desulfobacteria; order Desulfobacterales; family JAFDCJ01; genus JAFDCJ01. The sequence continues at coordinate 15,775 of JASJCE010000061.1, forward strand.
AGCGCTTCTTCTCCGTCGACGGCAGCGATGGTTCGATATCCCAAATCCTGCAGCATATTTAATATCTGGCGTAGATAAGTCGGGCTGTCTTCTACGACTAAAATCTTGGCGTTGGTCACCCCTGTTCTCCCTTCCTGCCCGGCGATTTCCTGTTCGGAAGATTCCTCCAAGTTGTCACGAGAAGACACTTCCGATCAGAAAATCGGCCTGTTCATCCAGTAGCCTCACCGTTTTGTGTCGTAACGGGACCGGTTCTTATTTTTGATCACCGGCCCCTTACCACCGATGATGGGGTTCATCGTTTGACAAACTGGTCGATACCTTCATCTTTCCACACCTTCATGGTTTTCTCATCTTTCGAATCAATTTTGACGCCGATGGCGTTGACCGGCACATCATGCTGTTTCTGAATCTCGATCCAATTTTTTTTGACAGCGGGGTTTAAGCCCATTCCATCACCTCCCTTCGGTAGGTCTCCAATTGTAGCGATCTGATAGCCTCTCAATCGCCAATGACCGAAAGCGATCATCTGCTTCCGGACCGACAATGGCTATCGCCGCCTGACGCATGGCGTCTGGCAAGACATTATCGGTCAGAGACTGTAGATTCAGGCTGTTGACTTTTTCTATTTCGGTCAGAATTTCATCGTCAGATAATTGTCTTCCGAAGTATAGCTCCTGGACAGCCAGGCGGCTCATACGAGTATTGGTGCTTTCGCCCGAAATCAAATGTTGACCGCGAATGTGCATCTTTGCTTTCCAGATTTCCTCTTCATTTAACGGATCTTCAGCCGAGATCAATTTCCAAAACTCATCAAAGACCATATCCAGGACTTGCAGAATCTTTTCCGGAGCCGTGCTGCCTTCAATTACCAGCATCCCGTCGTCGCGATAGGCGTGGTATTCCGAGTTGATGTGGTACACAATTCCATGTTTTTCACGCAGTCGACGAAATAGCCGCGAGCTGATTCCCCCTCCCAGTATATTATTGAGAATGTGCAGACCGTAGCGATCCGGATCCGTATATGGGCAAACCCGGATTCCCAATGAGAAGTAGGCCTGGGAGACCGGCATTTGCGCCAGCCGCATTTCGGATCGATACCTCGGCGTCTTTCTGGCTATCGGTTGACTTTGGCCGATCAAACGCCAATAGGCATCTCGAACCTGGGCGACAAAGTCTTCGTGATCCAAATTGCCGGCCGCTGCCACAATCATGCGATCGGGCAAATAATGTTCGTGCACAAAATAGATCACATCCTCGCGGGCCATTGGTTTTACCGTTTTGGGTGTGCCGACGATGGGTCGACCCAAAGGATGATCAGGCCACGCAATAGCCTTTAACAGATCGTGAGCCCGGGCAGCGGGTATGTCGCAGATGGATTCAATCTCGCGTAAGATGGCATCTTTTTCCTTCTCCAGATTTTGGGTCGGAAAAATCGAATTCAGGAGAATGTCTCCCATCAGATCCAGGGCATAAGGGAAATAGTCATCCAGCACAGTCGCGTAATAACAGGTATAATCGCGGGCAGTGAAAGCCCCCATGTTCCCTCCGGCTTCGTCGATCATACGAGCGATTTGAGATGCAGATCTGCTGCTGGTACCGCTGAACATGACATGCTCCACCAGGTGGGCCAGTCCGAATTGGTTCGGGGCTTCGTTACGCGGACCGGCATCGATCAATATGCCCATCGCAATCGACCGTTGAGCGGATGTGGCCTCCGTGACCACGCAAATGCCGTTTTCTAAAGTTGATTTTTGATACATGCTGCTTTACCTATTCAGCACTAACGCCATAGTATTTTTTCCAATTGTGCCACAACCAGCCATCCGTCTTTCCACTCATATATCCCTCGAGTTAAATTTCTCTCGGCCGGCCACTCATTTGCAGCCGGAGCGCACTCGATGGGCAGGGGCAGCATTTGGATGGGGGCCGCCATTCGAACCATAATGCGGTTTTCCTGGTTCTGATTCCCCGGTTTCGGCAGCATGCGAATTACGGCAAGCCGAGTTTCTAAACCGGAATCTGCAAATTCCAGTCCCACGCCTTTTTCCAAAGAAATGACCGGCAAAAAGTCGCTGCGCCATGCAGCCACGCCTTCGATGTATGACGGGGAGAGGGGAACCGGCATTACCGAAATATCGGCCAGGACATCATCCGCCTGCCGCAAGCTGAAAAGAAAATGAACCTGCCGTCCGCGTAACATCGGCGTTTGCGCCGGAAAAACAAGCACTCGTTGCTCCGATGGTTTCAAATTGGTATTGACTTGCATCGTTCAGCCCCTCACATCGAATTTCTCAACGGCGGTTAAATGGGAACTACGCTCATGCTCCGGTGTGTCGGAAACCGGCCGCGGTTGACTTATCTCCAGGGCGAGATTGGCGATTCCGTCCGGTGATAAGACCAGAAACAGACTATCTTCATGCACCAGAACGCCGGGAAAGCATATCCGCGGCGGATCTTCAAATATCTGCGGCAGCGGCCTGATGCGGCTGCTATCGGCCGATACAACCCGCCCGATATTATCCACAATTAAACCCAACGAGTTCTTGCCGGTTTCGACCAGGATCAACTTTTTATGCCTGAAACCAGCGACACCGGTTTGCTGTTCAAATAAAACTGAAAGGTCTGCCAGCTGAGTTTTTTCCGCATCAGCTTTAAAAGAGAATTGATTTCTGTCTTCGAGTTGCTCGCCCGCTATGCTTTTGGCGCTTTGAATGCTGTTGACGAACTTCAAGGGAAGGGCCAAATTGATGGGGCCAACCTGGATTAACAGCAGTTCATTTTTTTCCGTATTTTTCGCTAAGTCCATCATGAGCTAGTTTTGATTCCGGTCTTGTAAAGGTTCTGTCGCTTGCGTTGCCGATCCATCCGTCAAACTCAGAATTAAATGGACAAATTCTTCATTGTTAAATGGCTTGGCCACAAATCCTTTGGCGCCCAGAGCAAAAGCCTTTTCACGGTGTTTGGACGTTGTGCGCGAGGTCAGCATCACAACCGGTATGGTTTCGTAATCGGCCTGAGATCTGATCGTGCCTAAAAACTCAAAACCATTAATCCTCGGCATCTCGATATCGAGAACGATCAGATCCGGCCGACAATTCCTGAGTTTTTCAAGGGCATCCATTCCATCAATGGCTGATTGCACTTTCCACCCTTGATCCTCTAAGAGCCGCGATACGACCTTTCTGATGCTCACCGAGTCATCCACCACCATAATTTCCAAAGGCTTTTCGGTAATTCGATCCCTGTCAGTTTGCGCTTCATTCTGAATCGGGGTGTCGGCCCTCAGGAATTCCTCGACGTTTATTATCGGAACCACACTGCCGTCACCCAGGATGGTGGCACCCGATATGCCTCTCACCCGACGAAGGTGTGAACCCAGACTTTTGATAACAATCTCCCTCTGGCCGACCAGGTTATCAATCACCAGTGCCGCGCGCCCGCTGCCCGTCTCCAACACGAGGGCCAATAAATTTTTCAAGTTCGAGTCGGAATTCGACTCGGAAACACCGGTTGGCAGGAGCTCCGCCATATGATAGAGGGGTAAAACTTCATCATCCAGCTTGAGAATGTCCCGCTGTGGTCCTAAGATGGATTCGGTTTTTAAACGCAAGATCTGGGTTATTTCACTTAAGGCGATGGCATAGGTATGCCCGCCAACCGTAAACAAAAGAGCTCTCACGGCCGCCAGTGTCAACGGAATGCGGATGGTAAATTCGGCTCCTTGCCCTTTTTGCGAAGCAACGGTAATAACTCCTTTTAAATCCTGAATGTTCTTTTTGACGACATCCATTCCCACACCGCGGCCCGAGACCTCGCTGATTTTTCTGCTGGTGCTGAAACCGGGATAGAAGATAAAACGGGCTAATTCGTCTTCAGTCATTTCGGTGACACTATCGGAAAGTTGCATCCGCTGAGCTGTCGATCGAATGTTCTTGAAATCCAGGCCGGCACCATCATCCGCAATGCGAATGACGACCTGGTTGCCTTCCCGGGCGGCATCCAGCCGGACTGTGGCGGGATCCGGCTTCCCATGCGCCTGCCGATGATCATTCGATTCAATACCGTGATCGATGGCATTCCTGAGCAGGTGCATCAATGGATCCGTGATTTTTTCCCAAATCAGCCTGTCCAGCTCGATGTTTTCGCCGGATATGACCAATTTGACTTTTTTACCCAGATTTGCACTGACCTCGCGGACCGTTCGGCGCAGTTTGTTGGTGATGATCGACATCGGCGTCATGCGTACCTGCATGATTTTTTCCTGAAGTTCACTGAGAACCACCCGCTGCCGGGTGAGGTGGCCGTCGAAATCACTGTGGAGATGCGACAATTGGGTGTGAATCGCTCCGACATCAACTGCTGATTCATTCAGGGTGCGGATAATACGGTTGAGTTCGGAATATCGATCCAATTCCAGCGAATCAAATTCAACGAAATGCTCCGCCTGTAGTCGGTTATCCGCATTTAGCGCAGATAAAAACGGTAAACTTTTCAACTGCTCGAGGGCTTTTACCTCATAGCTGACTTCAAGATCCCGGGCGATTTTTATCAGTCGGGCACGGGATAATTCAAGGTTGTTGACGGCTTCCAGAAAAAACTCCATTTTCTGGTCAAAGGCACTCAGCGCAATGAACGTTTCTCCCGCCAGGTTGACCAGCTCATCAATCCGCGTCATGTCCACTCTGAGCGTTCTGGTGAAACGGGGGTTTAAATCTTCAATTGACTCTGCCGGCAGCTTTTCCTCTGCGTTGATTATATCGGTGATGTCGTCTGCCGCTGCTCCGGTCGGCAAATCCACTGTTGCAGCTGCATCTTCGTCAAATCTGGAATCGAATCGTGATGGGGAGGCGGCCGTTTTTTGCGCTGCGTTTCCGGTTTTCAGGATGGCTTGGTATTGTTTTCGGAGTGATTCGGCCTCTGGGGTGTCAGTCGCCTTGGGATTGGCGATGATCCGGTCCAGCAGGTCGGATGACTCAGTCAGCACCTTTAATATTTGCGGAGAGAATTCCTGCGATTCTTCATACAGCCAATCCAGGAGGTCTTCCAGGCTGTGGGCATGGGTTGAAAATTTTTGGAATCCGATCACAGCTGCTGCGCCCTTGAGCGTGTGTACGGAGCGCCTGATGCGCCGAATTTCTTCCCGCAAATCGGGCGATATGGTAACCGTTTCCCTGACCTGAGACTCAAGCGTGTAAAGAGAGCGACCCAGATCTTCCAGGTGCTCTTCGGCTTCTTCATAAAAACTCTCCAGCAGTTCCTGGGAGAGTGCCGGGCTATTTATTTGCGCCGATTGGGCCGCTATGTTTTTCGCCCGTGCATTGAGCGGAGAGTCATCATCTTCGGGAGCCGTTTCAATCTGATTCTTGCGGGCTTCTGCCTGGCCGGTCATTTCTGATGAAGCGGAGGACTCTTCCAAATTGATTTGGCTACTTTGGCCCGATTCAATGTCCTTTTGAAGGTTGAAGCCCTCATACTCCGGAACCGATTCCAGAAGATCATTATGCGTTTGCTCATCTGCAGCCGGGGGAAGACCTCGCGCCTGCCGGAATGCTGTCGTGGCTTTTGCCAGCATGGAACGGGATGCGACACCACCATTAAGGTATTTGCGGCAATATTCACGAAAAAGCTCGATGGTTCCGTTCATCGTATTAAAGGACTCTTCGGTGAAGTCCTGGCGACCGGCCAAGATTTCATCCAGGAACTCCTCCATCTGACCGGCGATTTGGCTCAAGCCGGCCAGCCCGACCATGGAAGATGCGCCTTTTATCGTGTGCACCAGGCGATGGGTTTCCTCAAGTACTTCATTTTTTTCCGGTGATTTCCTCAGGGATTCCAATCCGCCGGTCAAAGAAGGGATATAGCTCTTCACTTCTTCGATAAAACCTTTTATCAATTCAGCTTTTGGTGGCGTTGACATGTATGCTTACCTCAGTTCGGCGTGAAGCTATGATGTTTGTTTTTCTCGCCGATCTCAATTCGACCAAATTCACCGGTAAAAAATGTGATTTTAATATTAAATGACTACCCAATCAGATTTCTCCGAACCCGGGCACGAGCAGTGCTGATAAAAGCCTGTCCGTGTCCAGTATGTTGATTAAGCGTTCTCCCGAAACCGATACACCCAGTATGAATTTTGTAATTTTTCCATTTCGGTAAGGGCTGTTTTGGATGTCGGCATCAATTCGATCCAGTGACAGTATGCCCGGTATCTCATCAACGACAATTCCGACCTTCATGTGGTGATTATTGATGATGATATAGCGGCGGTCGCCTCTGGTTCCCGCTGAATTAATTCCAAACAGGATTTTCAGATTTACCAGCGATATGATCTCGCCGCGGATATTGCTGATACCCATGATCCAATTCGGCAAATTCGGCAGGGGCGTTATTTCCGGTCGGTGTCCGACTTCCAGAGCGCTGCGCAGCGGGAGCGCAAAAAGATTATTTTCCAGGCTAAATTGGATGAATTGATTTTGCGCAGATGCCTGCGCGGTCTCTGGCTGCTGATATTCACCTGGCTCATTTGTTTCCGAAGCGGTTATCAGGTCGATTTCCGAGTCAATCGCCGCAATCACCTCATCTAAAGCGGGATAACTCCGATTGGATTCCGACTTAGTTGCCATATTGTTTTCGTGCTCGGAACGTTGTATTACTTCCATGCTAATGAACTCTTTATCTTTAGATACTTAAAAACCGGCGTTGACCTTTGGCTTTTAATTCAAAATCTGAAACCATGGCTTTTTTCCCTGAGTCCTATGGCTATAGCAAACGGACGGCAGTCGCCAGCAAATCTTCGCCGCTGAACGGTTTGGTCATGTAGGCATCCGCGCCTTGCTTTTCGCCCCAGAATTTGTCGCTTTCCTGATTTTTGCTGGTCAACAGGATTACTTTGATGCCCTTGAGTTTGTCCGACTTTTTAATGTGTCTGCAGACATTGAATCCGTTCAGTTTGGGCATAATGACGTCGAGAACTATCAGGTCGGGACGTTCAGATTCGACCTTTTGGATAGCTTCCTCACCATCTGTCGCCGTTATTAAATTGTACCCCTGCGACACAAATGGCTCACTCATCAACTTCAATTCCGTGGGGCTGTCGTCGACCACCATCACCTTCGCCTTACTCATCTGTTCATCTCCTTTTGATCTAATTCAAATGCTTGTCTATAGTCTCCACCAGCTGCGCCGGATCGAAGGGCTTGGTCAGATAAGCTGCTGACCCGGCCACTTTGCCCTTTACCTTATTCAGAAGACCATCTTTGCTTGTCAGCATAATTACCGGAATGTTCCAAAAGTCGGGATTCTCTTTAATGATGGACAGGATTTTGTAGCCGTCCATTTTGGGTAAGATGATATCGAGCAGGATTAAGTCGGGGCTGGTCTCATTTAATTTGCTCAATGCTTCAAGTCCGTCACCGGCCTCGATGATTTCGTAACCGTATTGGCTCAAGGTAATCGATATGACTTTGCGTGTCGTGGAACTATCTTCGACTACCAGGATTTTTTTTCGATCAACCAAACTCTCCCGTACTGCTTTCTGCTGATCTGCACCCTCTTGAGATGAAAAAAAGCCTTTCGGAGGGACCGCCTTCGTAGACGCCATATGGTTCAACAGCGTTTGCAAATTATGGGCATAGGATTTATTGGATGGTGAGAGTTTAGCGGATTTATCCAGATGGGTGAGGGCATCTTCCCAGTTTGCCAGGTTCAGGTGCGCCAGACTCAAGTAATAGTGAGTCCGGGCGGTTTTGTCCCGGTCAATGACTCGGGTGAGGCGATCAACCGTTTTCTGCAGGATGATTTTGTCTCCAACCGGCGCCGACTGCAGTAGACGATCATCGATCACCAAATGGCCCCCGCAATTCGAGCACCGACGGCAGCTTTTCTCCAAAGGGAACCAGCAAAACAGACACCGTTGAAAATGTCCATCTTGCAATTGCCCTTTGGCCCGGTTGAAATGCCCGATCTCTGCCGCAATTTCGGGATCATCGGGAGCGATTTTAACAGCATTGATTAATGCCATCTCAATGGTTTTCAGGCTTCCGGCGATTCTGGAATACCACAGCCAGGCCTTTTGATTTCGATTGTCGAGCTTCAATAGCCGGAGTAGATACTCTTTTGCTTCCTTAAACTGGTGGCCTTCAACCGCTTCAATCGCTTTTTCCAATAAATCCGTTTGAGTAAGGGTTGAACGATTTTCATCTGCAAGCCGATTTGCTTCCAGCAGGATAGGCATTAGCCCGGTATGGATTTCTCTTTCTTTCTGGCAGGTACCCTGCATTTCGGTTTCGGCCTTGTGCCACGAAATAATTTTTTTTGCCGCCTCAAGGCCATTGTTGCCATTCGTTTCGGCATTTATGAGCTCTCCATTTCTAAGGTAAAGATAGCCTGTTTTTCCGTTAGATCTAACTAAAAGAGTGCAGGTTTTCTGCTCCATATGGATCAATTGCAGCAGGCTCGACAATGTAAACTGATTGACGTATGCATCTGTGCGTTCATTCAGAGCCTTTAAGATCTCCTTGCCAAAATATTCCATGCCGAATGGTTTCGCCAGGTAGTAAAACCGGCCGACCTTATTTAAACGGGCCAACATTTCCTGCGTGGCGAAGGCCGTTATTACGATGACGTAGATGTCCAGATTTTTTCGGCTCAGGTGGGACAGCAACTCAATTCCATCCATTTCGGGCATATTGACGTCGGTTACCAGAAGATCTACTTTCCGGGTTTCCAGAATTTGCAATGCCTGTCGCCCGTTAGACGCCACCAACACTTCGATTTGATCCGTATAGACTTTAAGGAAATTTTCAGCGCAAATCAGAAAATCTCTTTCATCATCTGCAATCAATACCGTTTTTGCTGTCGAATCTTCATTCATATTTTTTCATACTCACCCGAATGAGTTAAAGCTGAGAAAATAAATCGAATCCCCGCTATTTCATGGATCCCGGCGACGGTTTGTGTTCGCATACCTCATTGCTCAGCCCCCTTCTGCTTTATTCATTCCGCCATCGAAAGTGCATACCGGTCAATGCTTGACCTTTCCGAAAGTTTCGTGCAAAGGGGGACCGCTTCCGCTGGATCTCCGGTATCACCGTAAGTGATCTCCCGCAGGTCTTTACTTTGCTTGACGTTCGAAAATCGATATCGAATTTTTTACGGATTCGGGATTTTGGCAAATTCAACCAAGCGCTTGATCTCTGCTATATCTATTCAAGCGTATCGACGTAATCGCACGTTCCCCCCCAATATTGGGCATGCTTTAAAGCAGAAGCGCTTGGTGGATTATTGCGCACCATTGTTTCTAACAAAAGGCATGCCAATAAGATCTTATGATCCAAATAAAAAAAATAGTTAATATTTCCAGTATGCTGGGAGGAATGTCAGGTATGCCGAAATTATAGAATATTATAGACTTGTCCTGAAATTTGGACGATTTCCTGAATTAGGTGTCCTGATAATGGGACGAATCAGCAGAACGGGAGCCGGGGATCAGGCGCGGCGGGATATATCATATTTTTTCATTCGTTCGTATACTCTTGAGCGGGAAAGGCCTGATATTTGACAGATCTCCTTAATATCTCCCCCGGTATGGCATACCAACTGCTGAAGATATTTCTTTTCAGCAGCAGCAAGTAATTTTTTTAACTCCGGAAACTGCATGATTTTTTCATTCAGGTGCTGCTCTTCGGACAGGTATTGATCCGCAGGGTTGACCGACGACTGTGCAACATGAATCCGGATGTTGGTGGGAAGATGCATAGAGAATAAAGTAGATCCGTCCTGTGCCGTTGAGATCGATTTTTCGATGGCGTTAATCAGCTCCCGCACATTTCCAGGCCAGTGATAAGTTGTCAGTATTTCCAAAAAATCATCGGAAATCTTTTTTTCTTTTATTTGGTAGCGATTGGAAAGTACCTTGAGATAGTGTTTGGTTATGGTCTTGATGTCGCCGATTCTTTCACGCAGCGGCGGTAAGTCGATCACGATCGATCGCAGTCTGTAGAGAAGATCCAACCGGAAAGTTCCATTTTCGACCATCTGATCCAGATTCCGATTGGTAGCCGCGATCAGTTTGAAATTGCTTTCTATCTCATGCTTGCTGCCAACCGGTCGGAATCGACGTTCCTGGAGCACCCTGAGGAAAGATGACTGAACTGAGAAAGGGAGTTCCCCGATCTCATCGAGAAAAAGGGTTCCATTATGGGCCAGTTTGATTAGACCTTCCTGGCTCTGATCGGCACTGGTAAAAGCACCTTTTTCGTGTCCGAACAGAGTGCTTTCCACGAGGTGTTCCGGCAGGGCAGCGCAGTCAACGATAACGAAATCATTCGTTTTCCGGGGGCTGTTTTCATGTATTGCCCGGGCGAACAGCTCTTTTCCGGTCCCGGTTTCGCCGGTGATGATGACACTGGCATCACTGAAAGCAGCCGGAGCCAGCTGTGCCAGACAACGCTTTATCTGGGAGCTGGTACCGATAATATCTCCATGATGTAACTGGTCCGGCGAGGTTATACTGTTCTTTTCCTGCTGATATTGCAAGACACTGCTCAGGCAACAATTGATCTGCGATTTGGAGAACGGCTTTTGGATATAATCCCAGGCACCGTTTTTAATTGCAGCCTCGGCATCCATCCCATTGGCCATCCCCGTGATGATTATTATTTCCGGAGCGGACGGCGCATCCCGCATTGGCATCAGGCCGGCAAGGCCATTGCCGTCTGGGAGTCCGACGTCGAGAAAAATAACGTCAAAGCGGTCCCGGGACAACAGGTTAATACCGTCGTTCAAAGTATGAACGGAGAGCACTTCGTGTTCCATCTTGTCAATTACGCTGCTCAAATATCGGCAAATAACAGGTTCATCATCGATAATTAAAATTTTGGCCATAATTAAATAAAAATGGTGTGTCTCAGGTGCATGTTTGAATTTGCGGTATGAATTTTTCGGGTAAATTGCTTAAGTTTATCCATGCCCACCGCGGGAATTTTAAAAACCATTTACTCATTTATATTGGCATTCCGGAAAAAATCTTTATGTTAAATGTCAATCTTAACCCGCTGTAATTTACCTTGCAAAATAGCCACAGGTGTGATCTTTATACCGGCTTGCATATAAATTAGCTGTAATTGGGCAGATTTTCCAAAGATCAGGGATAAAAATTGATTACGAAAGACACCTGGCTAAATGGCATGGCTGACGGTTTAAAAACGTCCTTGTCCCTGCTGAAGGTTATCATTCCGGTTTTTGCCATCATCAAGGTGCTGGAGCATACAACGGTTATCGGATGGATTTCCCAGGCATGTGATCCGTTAATGGACATGCTCGGTCTTCCGGGCGGAGCGGCTTTGGCAATGGTGACGGGAATGCTGTTTAATTTTTATGCGGCCATCGGCATTATCCTCGCCTTGAATCTGTCAACCTGGCAAATCACCATCATCGCCGTCATGCTGTGCTGCTGCCACGAGCTGCTGCTGGAATCGGCGATCATCAAAAAAACCGGAATGTCCACCTGGCCGATCCTGACTATTCGGCTGGTTACCGCATTAGCCGCGGGCATAGTAATGAATCTTGTGGGGAATATGATTCCGGGATTGGTCTAGGTGCTTATTAATGGACTGGCCACTTATCGCTCGCGAAATACTGACCAACAGCGCTCGGATAGCCCTTGTTCTCTGTGGGATCATCATTCCGTTGATGACGGGGCTGGCGTTGCTGCGTGATTCGCATTTATTGGATCGGGTTGCCGGATTTCTACAGCCGGTCATGCGGCGATTTAATTTATCTAACCGGGCAGCCTATCCCCTGCTGGCCGGTCTTTTTCTGGGGATTGTCTTCGGTTCGGGCGTGATTATCTCATTTGCCAGAGACGGCAGTCTGACTAAAAGGGATCTGATGCTGGTGCTGGTTTTCCTGGGGATCTGCCACAGCATTATTGAAGATACCGTCGTATTTATTGCCCTGGGGGCCAATGGGTGGATACTGATCGCAGTTCGAATAATCCTGGCTGCAATGGCGGCATTTATCGCTTCGATCCTGATTCGGCCACGGACGGAAGCTGCCACCCTCAATCCGAAGTAAAATCATCTCAGTCCACCTCATCTAATTTTTTTAGCAGCCGGCGGGCTTTTTCGATATCCTGGCGGGCTTTCGGATGCTGGGGATTTTGTTTCAGGGTATCCTGCCAGCGTTCAATCGCTTTATTGAACTCCTCATTAACGAAGAAATTAACTCCGAGACGATAGTTTTCTTCCGCCTGTTGGAGCAACAGGCTTTTTACCTCGGCGATGTCCTTCTGAACGCCCTTATAGCGCGGGTCCAATTTTTTAAGGGTCTTCAACGTCTCAACATAGTTCTGTCGTTTTCGATAGGTTTCCGCGATCTGATACAGAGCAGCATTTTTCAATTCCGCCGCTTCGCCATTTGACGGATCAATCTGCAGGATTCGTTCAGTGCGTCGGGCGGCTCTTTCATAGTCCCGGTTTAAAAACAATTTTCGGGCTTTGTCCAGTTCACTTGTGATGTCAACCGTTGGGCGGGTGAGGCCGGATTCAAGAACCGGCAGTCTCAGGTAGTTGCCAACGACCAATTCCTGATTGGGGTCGAGATCATTGTAGATGGCAATAAGCAGGTTTTTATTTGGATCCTGATAAAATTTTTTGGAAATAAGTTGCAAACTGTCTCGCGATTTAATCCGATATAGCTGGAAGATTTCGGTGGACATTTTTCCTTTTAAATATTCAAGGGATTCGATATGGTCCGGATTATATCTGAGAGCTCTCAAGAATTCCTTGCGCGCGGATTGATATGCTTTTTTTTTGAAAAAAAGTACACCGCTTTCGAAATATTGATTGGCTCGCTGCCGACTTTCCAATCGCAGTCGTTGAAATTTATCAACGTATTCCCGATCTGACGGATTTAGAATCGTAAGAATTTGCCAGCATAACATCGCTTCATAAATTTCCCCGTGTTTTTCGTACTCCCTTGCCCGCAGTTGCAATCTATCGGACAACAATATTTTTTGACGCCTTTCCTTTTCAGATGCTCCGGTGATCATCTTTGTAGCGGTATTGTTGCGAATCAAATCCGACATTCCGGAGCAGCCGGGTATGGCCGCGAGGGCGGTTGCGAACAGGGCCAAACAGATTAGATGGCGAATGGGTCTGAGAATATGGCAGCCGATAGATCGACGTTTGAAGGGGTGTGAAATACACAAACGATGATAAAATGAACATATGGGATCGAGGGGCTTCATTCCAGGGTCATGGCCTTTTGAACAGTCAGATTGCTTTGGTACACCGCCAGATCGTCATTCCCGGAGACGGTCGCCCGTCCGATTTGATATTGACCGATGAAGAATGGATTCGCACTGCCCCGGGACCTGAAACCGGCCCGGAAACCATGCTTTTTGGCAAATGCAATCAGGAGTGAATTGGTCGGACCGTCCGGATAAGCCAGGTATTGACAGGTTTTGCCAAGTTTGCTTTCAATCGCCGCTTTGGATTCTAAAAGTTCCCGGTCAAGCTCCGTTAGATACCGATTAAACTCGTTTTTGATCTGAAGCCGCTTAAGATCGCGATGGGTTCGCATGCGACATTGGACATCCAATCCTTCGCCGGACATGTAAATCAGCTGCTGCCAGGAGAGGGCCCCTTTATTTCCGATCATATCCGGTTGAACAAACAATGTTGCCGGATAACCGTATTTCTTCAGCACGGGATACGCAACTTCAAAAAAAGATTTCCAGCCATCATCGATGCTGATCACGACAGACTTTTGTGGAATCTGATCTTTAAAATCGAGAAACTCCATGAATTTGTCAATGGAAATGACCCGGTAGCCCTGGTCTTGCAAATATTTCATCTGGCTTTCAAATGCGCGGCGGGACACCGCCGAGGGACCGGCCGGGGATTCGGAAAACTTCTCGTAGCGCAGCATCGGTACCGTTTGGTAGCCGCTGCTTTTCAATCCGCCCCGGCGCAGGGGAATCAGAGGAATAATGATCTGTTGTCCTGGAACAATGCTGGATTTGAGATTGAACTCGGCAATAATATGACTTTTGGATGGGTCCGATAAATATTTGGCGGCCAGGCTTGCAAGGGTGTCACCCTCCTGAACCATGACAACTTCGGCATTATAAAGGGCAGGCATCTGGACCGGAGGCGGATTGCTGCAGCCGAAGAAAAATATGACTCCGATCAATGCGAATAGTCCGGCCGTTGGAACGAAACTACGACCATCGAGCATATCAGCTCTCCTTGATACCAACCACTCGAAACGTGTCGATGGGCTTGGATCGTCCTTTGATTTTTCGCGGAGGGAGCAGTTTCGCCTTTACGAAATCGTTGATTTGATTCAAAATACGGGCACTGATGATGATCTCTCCCGGAGCGGCTATTTCGCTGATCCGGGAAGCCACGTTGACACTGTCGCCAATCACCGTGTATTCCATTTTGACCGGTGAGCCGATGTTGCCGGAAACAACCAGTCCCGTATGAAT
>JASJCE010000062.1 GCA_030066155.1 Desulfobacterales bacterium
CCTCGCCTTAGCCGCGGCCCATATAGGGCATGGTTGTGGCCATGATGGTCATGAACTGCACATTCGCCTCCAGCGGGAGGCCCGCCATGTGCAGGACCGCGTTGGCCACATGCTCCACATCCATGACCGGTTCGACTGCAATCGATCCGTCCGCCTGCGGCACCCCCTCCGGCATGCGAGCCGTCATGGGGGTGGCGGCATTGCCGATGTCGATCTGCCCGCAAGCAATATTGAAAGGCCGCCCGTCAAGCGAGGTGGAACGCGTGAGCCCGGTGATGGCGTGTTTCGACGCCGTGTAGGGTGCCGAACCTAACCGCGGAACGTGGGCCGATATGGAGCCGTTGTTGATGATGCGGCCGCCCTGCGGCTCCTGTTCGCGCATCATATTGAAAGCCGCCCGGGTGCACAGAAAGGCGCCTGTGAGATTAACATCGATGACAGCGCGCCATTGCTCCGGCGTGATATCGCCGACAGGCGCTACGGGGGCCCCGGTGCCCGCGTTATTGAAAATTACATCGAGCCGCCCGAACTGCGACTTGGCGTGAGAAAACAGGGCGTCGACGTCTGCCTCGCGGGAGACATCGGCCGGAAAGGCCGTCATCGCAGCTTCGGCCCGCAACGCGATTGTCTCCTCAAGCGGTTCCTGCCGGCGCCCCGTAATGAGGACTTTGTAGCCGTCGCGCCCAAAGGCCAGGGCAACCGCACGCCCGACACCCGACCCGCCTCCGGTCACGATTGCTGTCTTTACTGTTCCTACCATGATCAAATTCTCCTTAGTTCCAATCTTCGAACACCATAAGCCAAAGGGTCATGGGAAGAAACTTGCAACCACGCCCGCGATGTCGCATCAGGCCCCGCGTTGTCAAAGTGGATAACGTAAGAGAAAAGAGGCCCGCCTTCAATGCGCATGCTTGAAGGATCGTAAGCCGCGAGATTCTCAGCAATAGCGTCGGCAGTAAAATGCCGCGCGAGTATCGTTTTTCCGGTACCATTCGGACCGGCCACCATATACAAATCCGGGTGGTCAGCATAAGCAGTTCTCCATTCCTACATTCCAAACTAAATGTGGGCACATAACGCCCAAAATAAGCCGCCCGCTCAGTGCCTCTGACCTGCCACCAAAAGACTTACGGCCTATACATCTCAATAAAAAGCGCCGCACTTGGGGTCGGCTTGATTTTGTTTGTTATACGGCTCGACGCTGCTTATTAAACATAACGCTGTGAATTGAGTTTGAGTTCTTGAAGGAAATCATTAACAATTCGCTCTTGATCGTACTCACAACGCCATCCCCACTCCTGCTGAGCGTTCCTGTCATCGAGGGGCAGAAGGAACTTATCCAAGATAACTTGCACTTCTAAATTTGGATCGAAGCTTATCTCGGCACCCGGAACTTTAGCTCGTACAATGTCTGCTAGTTCTCCAGCACTGGCGACGGGGCTAACACCGGCAACAATGTAATTGACCGTCTTAAGGTTTTCTAAGGGCGCCTCTCCTAGTCGAACGATGGCTTGAGCTGCGTCTTTAAAATATATGACTGGCACCTTCGTCTCAGGCTTTAAGGTGATGGTAAAAGGCTCTCCCCTTGCACATACTTCGATGACCCAAGATGTGAACTGGGCTACGCCTGGTGTCTTTACCCCGGGACCCACAATGGACGGGTACCGAATCGCCCTGAAATCAAGACCATATTTTCTTTTGTAAAAGAGCCCCATATGCTCGCCGAAAACCTTAGTCGCCCCATAAAAAAGTTGAGGTCGTTGAAGGGTATAATCATTGATCACCTCCTCTTGGATATCTAGTCCGTACGTACCGATCGTGCTTGAAAACAGAACCTGAGAAACATTAAATAACTTCGCTGCTTCCAAAACGTGAAATGTACCCAATGCATTAGCCCTAATTGCAGCCGCTGGGTCCGCGTCTGATGGTACAGAAAGCATACCACCCAAATGGTAAATCACGCTTGGGTTTGCTCTTTGGACGACATCAAGAACGTGGCTAAAATTACCCAAATCTCCTCGAACGAGCTTAACTTGATCTGATATTTCGTCTAATCGTTTTGTAGACGGGTTAATGTCAAAAATAACCGGCCTCTTCTCACCCTTCTTCAGTAGAATACGTGCTACTTCTACGCCTATGAATCCAGTTCCTCCCGTGATCAGAACTGTCATTATCTCCTCCTTTTTTTGGTTCAAATGTTTGATTTTAAGATCAGCCGTATAACGCTGAGTAGTGCGAAAAAATTCGCACTATTAACAAAAAAAGCAGGTTGCTGTTTCACATTTATAATAAAACGGGACATTTATAGTGCGTATCCCAGCATATCGAATATCAGAAAACAAGAATAAATTTTCAATATTCCCATATTCGTGAATTTTCTCTCAATATCATCTATATATTGGCGATATCGAGAAAAATTTCTAAATATCGGTGACGGTGAAGGGCGGATTAGTTCTTACCGTAATGTTGATGTTGCATCGTAAAATCTACAATATCATACCCGCAATCGTGCTGATCGCACCAAACTAAGGCAAATCGCATTGTATAATACTACCCTCCAAACCGCAATTTTTATTCATCTCTGAGGGATGAACCGACCATCGATATAAATATGGTCACATCCTGCAATAGCCCCAATCAATCAACTTGTTGCTTGACAGGCAATCCCGGCTCAATTAGAAAAATGATCAGGCTTGAGATAAACTGTCTCAATATTATACAGGAGGGCGCTATGGCCGTAAAAACCTATCAGCCCGGAGAGCAATATCAATATCCACTGATCATAAAGAAGCTACTCAAAACGCCCCTGATCAATTCGCCGGATCGCGAAATTGTTTACAGCGATCGCAATCGGTACACATACGTTAAATTTAAAGAGCGCATTGCCAAACTGGCCAATTGCCTGGCGAAGGCGGGGGTAAGTCCGGGAGATACAGTTGCCGTTTTCGATTATGACAGTCATCGCTACCTGGAATGCTTTTTTGCCATCCCCATGATGGGAGCTGTTTTGCAAACGGTGAACTGGCGGCTTTCAGCCGATCAAATAAGTTATACAGTTAATCACGCCGGGGCCGGCATAATCATCATCAACTCTGATTTTCTGCCCATACTGGAATCGATCCGGAAAGACCTGAATACGGTAAAATCGGTAATCATTGTCGATGAAGACGCACGCCGGCCGGAGACAACCTTGAATCCGATTGGTGAATACGAAGAGTTGTTGAAAAATGAATCATCATCCTACGACTTCGAAGACCTGAATGAGAATACGAAGGCCACGACGTTTTACACCACCGGCACCACCGGCGATCCCAAAGGCGTGTATTTTTCTCACCGCCAGCTCGTGCTGCACACACTTGCTGTGGCGGTCGCCACCGGCAGCTTCAACACCATCGGCAGCCTGCGGTCCAATGATGTGTACATGCCGATGACGCCCATGTTTCACGTCCATGCCTGGGGATTTCCCTATGTCGCCACCCTGCTCGGCCTCAAACAGGTTTATCCGGGGCAATATGAGCCTGAGAAACTGTTGCGGCTGATTCAAAAAGAAAACGTCACCTATTCGCATTGCGTCCCCACCATCCTGCAAATGCTCTTGACATGTCCGGCCATCAAAGAGGTTGACCTGTCCAACTGGAAGGTCACCATTGGCGGAGCAAGGCTTCCGAAGGGATTGGCCAAAGCGGCCCGGGACATCGGTGTGGAGATCCATGCCGGTTATGGCATGTCCGAAACCGGCCCGGTTATGAGCACCGCCGTCCTCAAGGAACATATGCTGGACTGGGGAGAAGACGAACAGCTGGATATCATCATCAAAACCGGAAAGCCGATTCCGCTGGCAGAAATTGAAGTAGCGGACCCCGATGACAACATATTGCCCCATGACGGGCAATCGAGCGGCGAAGTGATTATGCGGTCCCCCTGGCTGACGGAACGCTATTACAAATCACCCGAGAAATCCGCTGAATTGTGGCGCAGCGGTTGGCTGCACAGCGGCGACGTCGGCTACATCGATGAAGATAACTACCTCCAGATCACCGACCGCATCAAGGATGTCATCAAAAGCGGCGGGGAGTGGATCTCATCCCTGGATCTCGAAAACCTGATGAGCCAGCACGAGGCCATCCTCGAATCGGCTGCAATCGGTGTGCCGGACGACAAATGGGGTGAAAGGCCGCTGATGATCATCGCCCTCAAATCGGAATATAAGGAGAAAACCACGGCCGAGGACCTTAAACACTTTATGGAGGGATTTGCATCAGCAGGCAAAATCCCCAAATACGGCATCCCCGATAAATACGTCTTCGTGGACAGCATCCCCAAGACCAGCGTCGGGAAACTGGATAAAAAAGTACTGCGTAAAAACTATGGGGGTGGTTGATTAGTTTACTGGTTGATTGGTTGACTAGTTGATTTGTTGACTAAACATAATCGCACCAATCGGGGTTATAAACCGCTCCCACCTCCAATACAGCCCGTTGCCATATATTGATAAGTTTAGGTATTCCGGCTTTATCGCCTCCCAGCCTCAAGCTATTTTCTCACAAATATCTCACCCTGGGCGATCTTCTCACCGGCAGGCGCTGATATTTGAATTTGGGATAACCGACCATTACGGCGCCAAAAGCCTTGTGATGCGCATGCAGTCCGAGCGCTCCGAACAGCGGCGGGTAGAAGTTCACGGCCGACGTAAAGTATCCGCCCCAGCAGGTTCCCAGACCGATGGCCGGTGCGAACAATTCAATATAGCTCAGGGCAGTGGCGCAGTCTTCGGCACCAAACCCGGAATCTTTTTCACCATGCACGACTATGATGTGGGGTGCGCCCCGGCATATCCGCTCCTCGCCTGCATCCCAGGTAGCCACTACCCGAGGAAATCCCCTGAGTTCGGCCTGCTCCGGATTTTGTTCAATACATGTGCGCATCCACTCGATGACCATGCCGGCCATGCGTCGGGTTTCAGCCGGATCTCCAACCACGATCCAGTTCCAGGGTTGATTGTTTTTAGCCGATGGGGCGCAGCAGGCAATCTCCAGGAGTTTGGCGAGTTTTTCGCGTTCGACCGGCTTGCTGTTATAGTTGCGGATGGACCGCCGCGACCGCAACAACTGCTCAACCTGCGGCTCGGCCACTGCAAGCTCCCTGCGATAAGGAGGGCACTGTTCATTTTTCAACCAATCCAGGCTCAGGGCGCCGGTCGGACACACAGCCGCACAGTGGCCGCATTCAAGGCAGTATTCCTTAAAGTCTTCTGTCGGCTCCGGCATACTTTTAGAAGTTTCCATTTGGATGACCTTGGTCGGGCAGGCCATCACACAAAGTCCGTCTTTGTTGCATTTTTCCTGATCAATTGTAAGAAATTCCATTCACCCTCCTGGCCGAATTGGCCGCAAAAAGGCGCAAAAAGCGCAAAAATTAAAGTTTACAATCTTATTTCTTCACGGCTTATTACTTAAATTTATTTTTTATTTCAAATGAAATGGTGACGACCAACCAATCAAAAGTACTGAAGTAATGGAGAAGTGGGGAGAAACCATCTCAGGCATAATCGGCTGGTCAAGATGCTTTACAAACAGCTACTTAAAGTCGTTTTGCTCAAATCCATGACCAACCAATTATCATAGCAACATATTGCTTAAAATGGGATTTGTTCACCTGGGTCCAAATTTCATCCAACACTCCACAACTGCAACACTTCGGCAGGTATTTATCGGCATCGCCAGTTGTTTCTAACCTGACCCTTCCGCCCAGATTTGCCATTTGAAATGAAAACATGCGCCCACGTACCTTGACATGCAATAAAACACTATGCTATCGGTTTTTTATTAAATTTCAGTATTATGCCTGCGAATTGAGTGATCTCGAAAATAATTCTTGATGATGCGGGATCATTGTCGAGGTGCCAATGAAAGCGCTTTCCCTGGAACAGGTATGCGACCTGTTAGGCCGAAGTGACATTCCGGGTTCTGCAAAAGAGCTGGAGAAACTTTGTATCCGAATTCATGAACTGGTAAAAGCGAACGGTGAAGACTGGGTAATCGAAAACCGACAGAAACTCCTTTCGGAATGGGATTTTATCATTCAGCACGGCGTCATAAGCTGAACGCCTGTACTAGGGATTGAAAATTCTCTTTTGCGCATTTTGCGGCTATATCAATCTTCGGCCTTGAAAACACCCCGGATCCGATAGACTTCGGCTGCCTCCCGTATAAGTGCGGCAGTCAGGGGGGCCTCAAACTCGCTGGCAAGTCGTTCGGCCCAGGCGGTCAGGTGATCATAACTACTGCGCCCGGGACGGAGTGCCTCATAGATTTCCAGAACTTGCTCATTGGAAAGGCGGGTGAGTTCGGCGGCTCGCCGCAGGTTTTCGGCCACCTGCCGGTAGCCGGCTGCATCGGCCGCATCGGCCTGCATCCCCAGCGATGCCGCGCTGATACGAAGGTCTTCGACGCCCAGATTATCGGTAGTGATGTCTTCAATTTTCAGTTCGCTGACCTTCCGCCCACTGAGCGTAAAAACGTTGTCATTTGCCATAATTCACCTCCCTTTAACCAGGCCCAATTCGACAGAAGGCTTCCCGGATTGAATTAATTGGGTTTCAAAATGCTGCAGTAACGTGGTCTGCACAATTAACCGCAGGCGGGCCGTATTATCTATTTTGACCGCCACTGGCGAGGTTGGCTTATCCTGTCCATATCGCGCGGCATTGCGGCCGATCTGGATATAGTTCTCCAGGGACATATTCGGCGCCTGGGGAAAAAGCTCTAAATTTTCCAGTGGAGCCAGATCACGCTGATGGATAACTGCCGTGCCCTTTGACTGAATCCCGATAGCGACGCCAGAACCGCTCAATTGGGCACCCGCATGGCCGATGAAAGCACAGTCCGATGTGTGATGTATGCGCACGACTCGGGCAGTTAGCCCCTCCGCTTTCACGCCGTCCATCATGGCCGCCAAGACATCACGCAAATCCAGTCCGCCGATGGTTTGATTAATCTTAACGCCAAAAGCCGGACTGAGCGCAATCACCACTTCCGGCCGGTTGCCGGGTTTTGCCTCTCCGATCTCAGAAAGCCAGGGAACATCCAGGGCGCTGCCGGCAAGTTTTTCGAGATACCCGCGCGGCTCCCAGGCTTGCGGCAGGTTCTGCAGTGCGGCCCATCGCACCCCCTGCACGCGATAGCCCGTTCCCGGCCCCTGGTAATCGTTGGGATCTGTAAGTGCGCTCAGCACGTTGAAATCTGAATCGAAAACGGCCGACGGCTGCAGGTAGTCGCCAATGGCCCGCTGCTGCTGGAGAATAAAAATATTAGTGGCAATGTCCTCATAACCGCCTTCAGCCAGGGTCTTGATCACATCGACGACTGACAGTGGACCGTGTAAAAGTTTTTGCGCAGACTCTATATCAGCGACTTTGTCGCGGTCAGGCATATCCTGGCTGCTGAAAGCCGTAACAGCCGCCAGTACCTCATCTTCGCTGATGGGGGAGAAATCCAGTGCTTTAAAAACTGCTCTGACAGCCTCGGCGGCCCGCTTTCTGACCCGCAGCACATCGTCTTCTTTAACAGGTACAATTCCGGCGTCAATTTGCATGTCTCGTTGCAGGACATACCAGTCATCGAGTTCAGTCACATCAAAATCACCACCGCCGAACATGTTGTCATAGCGCGGGATGGCGCCGTAGCCGGAGGTGATAAAGTCTGTCCCCGGGATAAACTGCAACATGAGCTTGGCACTTTTTCGCATTTCCGAATGGGAGGCCAAAGCATCATTGCCGGCCGCCACCTCCAGCCCCAGAATAGTGGCAATCAAATTTTCCCCCAATACGGCGCGCACCCCACCTGGCAGCGATTCCGGCAGGGCAATACAGCTGATAGAACCGTTTTGAGCGCCCTGACTGCCGGCACCCCGGGTAACCAGCAGGCAGCGGGCTTCCAGGTAAAGCATGGACTTGCCTTCCGAATGGCCCATCAAGGCCGCCGCACCGGTGCCTGAGGTATAACGCGCTTTGACGCCCCGGCTGGCGTAGGCAGCGCCTAAAAACGCCTTGGACCAGGGGGTGTCGTCACCGTCCACGAATGTTTTCTCGGTACCGTAGACCGACAATGTCTCCGAATAACTGGTTAGTCCCTTGAAACCCAAACGGAGGTTGGTGGCTTCTTCAACCGCACATTGGGTAAGGACGCCTCCACGGGGAGTCTGGGAGCCAATCAGGATGGCCAGCGCATTTAGCGGTGCGTACCGGGTAACCCCAACAGTGGTTTCAACCTCGCTAAAGCCCCGCAAAGCCGCTTCGGCGGCATCCGCAGCCAGAAGGGCTGGATGCTCCTTGCGGTTGGTAACATGGGCTTGATTGGCAGGAGTGCGGCGCGCTCGCATCTTGGCTAAGCCCATCATCATTTCAAGCACATTCATCTCGGCCACGATTTCAACGAGCTTGGCCGCGGTGCAGCCGCTAATCAAATCCAGAATCTCGGTCCGCGGAACATTGATATCCACGAGCATCCGGGCTATTTCAAGGGCCGGTGTTTTCATGGCTCTTTCAGCGACATCAATGTTCATGGCGTGGTTGGCGATGAAATAATCGATCAAATCGAATTGCTCACGCGGCACCCCATCCATTTCCACAATCTCGCCCCCATCGATCTGTATGCTGGCAACCGGATCCAAAGGGCTTGCGACGGCGATTAAGCCCGTTTCAGGCCAGGGTCTTATGAACGTTTCCTGGTTGACAGGACGATTCGCAAGTTTTTCAAAGCGTTTGGATCGCAATGATTTTTCTTCCATCATCATTTTGCCTTTTCATTTCTAATTTAATTGACAGAATTCCTTAAATCCAAAATCCATAATCCAAAATCCAAAACGTCGGTTCAACCGCAAAACTTGGGTTCATTTAGCCCTTTCACGTCAACTTTAACGGCAAACAGTCCACCGGAAAGGGGTTCGGCTTCAATTTGCTCCGGTTTCATAAGGTAACGGGCGGTGGTCACATAGAGAACATCCAGCTCTTTGCCGCCAAATGCAACACAGGTTGGATTCATCACGGGCATATCCACAATTCGATCAACGCTTCCGTCCGGTCGGTAGCGAACCACCCGGTAACCATTCCACTGGGCGTTCCACAAAAATCCCTCTGCATCTACGATAGAGCCGTCCGGCATGCCGGGCTGATCAGAAAAATCCGCAAATACCCGCCGGTTGGCGACTTCACCGGAGTCGACATGATAATCATAAGCCCAAATTTGACCGGTTGGCGTGTCGGCAAAGTACATGATCGTGCCGTCGGGACTGAAACAGGTGCTGTTGGCACAGTTCACATTGGAAATAATCCGGTGAAGATTCAGGTCAGGATCCAGCCGATAAACATTTGAAATTGGATCACCATTATCGGCTTCATTTATGCCGCCGACGATGAATCGGCCCTGCCGGTCACAGCGGCCGTCATTGGTCCGGGTGGTGGCCAAATCAGACTCAAAATTATGAATTCGTTGCGTTTGACCGCTTTTGAAATCCCAAAAATCCAGGCCGGATTCGAAGGCAACCAGTAAACCGCCCTGCTCTCGAAACGCGAACGAGCCAACGCGCTCCGGTGTTTTCCAAACTTCAGTATCTTTGGTCGCCGGATCATAGCGCTGAAACTCGGATTTTTCGATATCCACCCAGTAAAGCTTTTGTTCGTCAACGGACCAGATTGGTCCTTCCCCTAAAGTATTCTGGCAATCAACAACACATTTGACATCAGCCATTTTTCGCCTCCCTGTATGGTATAGTAAGCGATTGAGGGATCAAGGTAGTCCGATTAAGGATTTCGTTATGTGCGCTGTCTGCTATCTCAAATAGCAGATAGCAGATGACCGTCAACAGAAAATTATTTATTGTCTGAATTTTGCACGCAAAATTCAGTTTATATTTGATCGAATTGGCAATATTCACCTGATGGTGCCGTATCTTTTTTGTAAGGCAACATTGACGCTGGTCTTTTATTCCAATATGCTGAGTGAATAAATCTTATTGCCTGAGTTGAACGATTGTCGTGGCTTATGATATATCCGGGACAATTCGATAATATTTGTCACCAGCTTCGGGCTATGTAGTCTATCGCGGCATTGTAGAAATTTCGATGCAATATTTAAGCACTAAATGATGGCTTGAAATATGATGGAGGGTAACTTAAATTGAGCAGACTGTTTGATCCAACTTCAATTAACGGCATGTCCCTGTCGAACCGGTTTGTTCGCTCGGCTACCTGGGAGGGCATGGCGACCGACGACGGTGCCTGCACAGCAAGGCTTGTCGAGTTGATGACTGCACTGGCTGAGGGAGGTGTCGGCTTAATCATCAGTAGCCATGCCTATGTCAGCCCGGAAGGGCAGGCCGGTCCATGGCAGCTTGGAATTTATCAGGATGAACTGATTCCGGGACTTGAATCGATAACAACGCCCGTTCATGACAGAGGCGCTAAAATTGTCGCGCAATTAGCCCATGCCGGCTGTTTTGCGGCCTCCAAGCTGACTGGGCAATCCTCCATGGCCGCATCGATTGTCGCTGGATTTGGCAGTGGGCCTCAGCAAGCAATGACAGTCGAAGATATTCAGAAAACCGTCGCCGCATTCAGGGCAGCCGCCAAACGGGCTCAGGAAGCCGGCTTCGACGGCGTCCAAATCCATGCGGCCCACGGCTACCTGCTCAGTCAATTTCTCTCTCCGGCTTTCAACCGGCGCGAAGACCAATACGGCGGTAAACTTCGCAATCGCGCTCGAATCCTGATCGAAGTGCTGGGTGCTGTGCGGGCCGCTGTCGGAAGTGACTTTCCGGTTCTGATAAAAATGAACTGTCAGGACTTTATCGAAAATGGGTTAACGCTGGAGGATTCCCTGCGGGTCGGCGCCATGTTGGCGGAAAACGGCATCGATGCAATTGAGTTGAGCGGCGGCATTCCGATTAGCGGTAAGCTGATTCCGAGTCGAACGGGAATAAACAGCGAAGAAAAAGAAGCATATTTTCAACAAGAAGCGCTTGCTTTCAAGAAGCAGATTGATGTGCCCCTTATTTTGGTTGGTGGCAATCGATCGTTTCAGATCTCAGAGCGACTAGTCGATGAAGGCGCCGCCGATTATATTTCATTGTGCCGGCCTCTGATTCGTGAACCGGATTTGATCAATCGCTGGAAGTCCGGCGATCGAACAAAGGCTACCTGCGTTTCAGACAATTTGTGTTTTAAGCCCGCGAGACAAGGTCAAGGCATATACTGCCTGACTGAAGAGAGGCAGAGGGATTAGCATACATTTTTGATTAAATTTTTTATGATTTCCGTGACTGCAGCCATATTGATAAACGCCAACAGGATATTGATCGCCCAGCGTGGAGAAAAGGACCGGTTAGCCGGTAAATGGGAGTTTCCGGGAGGTAAAATCGAGCCCGGTGAAAGACCCGAGCAATGCCTGATTCGGGAAATGAAGGAAGAATTCGGTGTCGATGTCACGGTTGCGGGGTTCTTTGGAAGAAGCGTACATGTTTATGAAACCGGAGCAATTGAGCTTTTAGCCTATCATGTCATCTGGCACAGCGGAAACTTTAAGCTCAATGCTCACACCGCTATAGAGTGGGTGTCGTTGAATCAGTTGCACCAATTCGACTTCGCGCCGGCCGATGTCCCTTTGGTGCAGAAATTGCAGAAACAATATGACCACCCGTCGCTGGTAAGAAAATCAGCGATCCCACCGGATTGAGCACAGGCTAATCTTTCATGGATCGACACTTCCATTTGACCGGCCGTACCTTGCCCACTTGCTTGACGTCATTCCGAACCTCTGAACTCTGCTCGTCCTGCGACTTGTCCCGTCGTAGCTCGAAGAGCGAAGTCGGAAGCCCGAGGGGCGAAGAAGGGAACCCCTGAAACTCTAAACCTCTGTATCCAGAACCCAGAACCTTGAATTTAGAACCCTGAACCTCTGAACCCTGCTCGTCCTGCGACTTGTCCCGTCGTAGCCCGAAGAGCGAAGTCGGAAGCCCGAAGGGCGAAGAAGGGAACCCCTGAAACTCTAAACCTCTGAATCCAGAACCTTGAGCCAAAAACCCGAACCCTGAACCCAGAACCCTGAACCCACGAACCTGTATTGATTTTTTGACCTCATACCAAAATTATTATAAGCTAATAGAGTAAGCCGAGATCAAAAAGAACCCCAATACCTGAATTTACCCCTTAATTGGGGTTTATTCCGTTTATTTAGCTAATTTATTGTTATCTATAATAATGGCCAACTTTTCAAACCGCCTATTCTTCGTAACCGCCGCAATGATTTTCGTCTTGCTGCTACCGGCAACCATTGCATTTCCGCAGGAGAAAAATGAGACAACCCTGAACCAGAAGGCCAAGCAGCGCATGCTGAAACGAGAAGCGGCGAATGCCCTGTACCGCTTTAAATTAAGGCTGGAAAAAGAAGGGTTTTACAGTGGCCGTGTCGCGCTGAATGTGTGGCGCAGTACGGCCATCGATGCCGGAACCTTTGATCCCGAGCAGTATAATGAATTTAAACGCCAGCTCTACGAGAAATCCATCAATGAATCGATGAGTTGTTTCGAAGAGTTTATTCTCGAAGAAAACTATTATGACGCCAACATCTGTCTCCAAACCTGGCGAATGCATGCAAAGGAGCTGGGCACCTACGAGCAGGCTGAATACGAGGACCTGAAAAAGAGACTGACGGAAGCCCGAACGGTTAAAGCATCCGAGACCGAGCCCGAGGAAAAGAATTAACGGATTAATTAGCCTTAACTTTAAGCAGCGATTTCTCCAGAGTTGCAGCCGGAGTCAGAATGATCAGATTGCCAAGCAAAACGATAGCGATTCCAAATATCGCACTGGACGACCACCGATATTTCTCAAAAAAAGTCGAAATTACCAACGCTACTACGGGCATTAACAGCATGACATAGGCAGCATAGTCGGCACCGATTCGACCGATCAGCAGCATATAGCACCCGAATGCGACCACCGATCCGAAAACAGTCAGGTACAGCATGGGTCCCAGATATCCGAAAGTCCAATCCATCGTCAGCTCACCGCCCACAATGAAATGAATGACAAGGCAAAACACGGCACCGTAGGCCATGCTGAAAACATTGGCCTGGGTCACCGGCACACCGCACCTGGCATTCCGAGACCCGACAACATTGCCGATCGATGCCAGATAGGCCCCCACCAGGGCGATTATCAGACCGATTAGCCCGCTCGTTGCCGTGAAAGCCGCCAGGTCATGCCAGAACAAGATGCAGATTCCGGCCAGCCCCAGAACGCCGCCGCTAAATGCCCGCCAGGCAACCGGTTGTCCCATGAACAGCCTTAAATTCAGGATGTTCCACATTAAAATTGTTGAGAAAATAACAGCTACCAAACCGCTGGTTAAATAGGAAGTTGCCAGGTAGCTCATAATATAGCCGAGGCCAAAAAGCGTTACGCCCTGAACAGCAAGGAAGAAGTGGTCGCGTCGGGAAAAATCGAGATTTCTATTGGTGACGATGCAATAGATCAAAAGGAGGACGGATGCCAGAAAGAACCGATAGCCGACAGACAGAATCGGCGGCACCTGCGAGAGCTGCAATTTGATGCCCAACCAGGTCGAGCCCCAGATCAACGTGGTTGTGGCATAGAGTATAAAATTCAGCATGGGTTGGATGATCGATTTCCCTGTGGAAATCGTAATCGCGATATCGACTTACGATCAAAAATATTTGGATCACCGGATAATTACTGAAATTCAGGCTTTGATCTCATAGAATAGACGTTTCTCAATGTCAATTGCAAAACGATTCATCCATGGGATCACCAGAGGCCCACGCTGTAAACATTATATACTGCTTCATCAGCCAACAACTTCTCGATTTTCTCATTCAACTCTTTCCGTACGGGATTATTCAACCAATTTTGCCAGTGTTCAAGCTTTGTCCATCTACTGATTACCACGCATTCCTCGACACATTCGATATTGAACAATGTTTCGCCTGAAATGTACCCGGGTTGCAGGACGGCTTGAGCCCTTAACTCCATTATGTGCGGCAGCAGGATTTTGGCATTGTTCCCGGAACCGGTTGCCCGTTTGATCAATACTTCAATTGCCATGACCTCCTCCTATCGAAAGTCGAATCGAAAACCGATGCCATTATCATGATTTAATCGCAAAATTATTTCATCCGTACCTTTGAAAAACGCTGCTGTGGTATTTTGTGGTTTAAGTTGAAATTTCAGGTCAGAAAGGCGGATCAGGATATCCGGCTGTGATTTGCGCACATAGAATCAAGAGCGAAGCTTAAATACCACAAAGTGATACTTGCCGTTTTTACCGCCCGAGGCGCAGATTGTCAAGCTCGAGTTTCGTAATCATATTTTTCATCATAACGGCGTCTTCATATGGTTTGGTTGATTCACTGATGATGGTTATGTCGACCTTGCGGTCGATTAATGCCCTGGCCAGCGGCTCAAAAAACGGTTTAGTGGTGCGAATATGCCGTTGTTCACCTTTGTCGCTGAATTCTATGCCGGAAAAATGCGCATGGAACTTTTTGGGCAGTCGCTTCAAAACCCGGAGATAATCAATTTTCCCGAGCTGCCGGGCGTACAGGTGAGAAAAATCAACGGTAATTCCGCAGCCGGTTTCTTTTTTCAGTTTTAGCAGCTCATGCAGCGACCCGAATTGAGAGGATTTGCCGGTAATCTCCGGGCACAATTTGATCTCCCAGTTGTTGCGCTTGATGCTGTTCAGTAAACTGGCAAGCGCGTCTTTAATTGCCTGGTAGGTCTCTCCGACCGTTCTTTTTTGGTAAAAACCGGCGTGGAAAACGACATTACGGGCGCCCATAACGTGAGCTCTTTCGCATGAATCCAATATCCGTTTTTTACTGGCCTCGAATTTTTCTTTCTCATCCGAAGCAAGGTTGATGTAATAAGGCGCGTGCACGGACAGCAGAATCCCCTTTTCTTTTGCCAGGGCTCCGACTGATCGAGCAGTTTCAAGGTCCATTCGCACTCCATAAGTAAATGCAACCTCCATGCAGTCAAGCCCCAGCCTGGCAACCTTCTCAACCCCTTTCAGATTTCCCAGCCCATCCGAACCGGCAGGACCAACCTTGATCATCAAACCTATCCTTTTAACTTTAAATAGTCAGAGTTCAATCATTCTTCATTCGCCAATCGTCATTCGTCATTTCATACGCCCCCTGTCCCCCGCGCTATGCTCTCTGCTCTCTGCTCTATGCACTATGCCATTTCCCAAATCCCCAATCCGAAATCCCTATCATCCCATCGTCTTTTTCAGCAGTTTCTTTACTTCAGCCAGAGATCTTGTATTGATCACATCCTGCTTTTCCAGCCAACCCCGCCGGGCCTGGCCCACCCCGTAGCGCAGATGATCGAAACTGTTCACGCTGTGGGCATCCGAGTTTACCGCCACCAGCACACCTTCGGCTTTGGCAGCCTGGCAGTATGTGTCATATAGATCCAGCCGTTTGGGGTTGGAGTTCAGCTCAATATAACAGCCGCG
Source organism: Desulfobacterales bacterium (assembly GCA_030066155.1). Taxonomy (GTDB): domain Bacteria; phylum Desulfobacterota; class Desulfobacteria; order Desulfobacterales; family JAFDCJ01; genus JAFDCJ01. Next base: position 15,537 of record JASJCE010000062.1, read on the forward strand.
GTCTCTGGCGGCTTGAATGACCTTGATCATATCCACCTGAATCGGCGGGCGCTCATCGATCGACCGGTTGGACGGGTGGGCCAGTATTGAAAAATACCGATGGTCCATGGCCCGCAGGATTCGCTCTGTCTGCTGTTGCTGCGATAGACCAAAGTGGCTGTGAATCGATCCCACGACCAGATCCAGCCGCCCCAGAATGTCCTCCGTCAGGTCCAGACGACCGTCTTCCAGGATCTCGACCTCGATCCCTTTGAGCAGTTCAATATTGGAATGTTTGTCATTGTATTGGTCGATTTTATCCATTTGAGCCTGCAAGCGATCCGCACTCAACCCGCCGGCTATGGTCAGTCGCCCCGAGTGTTCCGTGATTGCAAGATACGTCATCCCCTTCTCTTGAGCGGCCGCAACCATTTCTTCAAAAGAGTTGCGGCCGTCGGACCAGTCAGTGTGTGCATGAAGATCACCCTTCAAATCTTGCATCTCGATCAATCGTGGCAGTCTGTTTTCCCCAGCGGCCTCGATCTCGCCTCTGTTTTCACGCAGCTCCGGCGGTATGTAGGTCAACCCGACCGATTCGTAGACCGACTGCTCCGTACCGCCGGCTACGCGCTCCTCGAACTTGAAGACGCCGTATTCATTGATCTTAAGCCCCTTCCGACGCCCCAGTTGTCGAAGGGCGACATTATGGGTCTGACTTCCGGTGAAATATTGCAATGCAGCGCCGTAACTTTGCGCTTCCACCAGCCTCAGATCCACCTGCAGTCCATTCCGCAGGACGATGCTGGACTTTGTCGATCCCCGTGATAAGACCCTGGTCACATCCTCATATTTAACAAAGCGCTCCATTACCGGACTGTCTTTTCCAGCGACGACCAGAATATCCAGATCCCCGACGGTTTCCTTTGACCGTCTCAGGCTGCCGGCCGCCGTGACCTGCTGCACGCCGTTCACGTTTTCCAGATAGTTTACCAGGGAATCGGCATAGGTTCTCACAATTGAAATTTTATAGCGCTTCTGCTGACCGGCAAAGTCCTCAATCGAGATTAGGATCTGGGTTTCCATTTTCTTGCCGAATCCGGCAAGTGACCTGATTCGGCCATCTTCTGCGGCCTTCGTCAGATCTTCGATGCTCTGGATATTCAAATCCCGGTACAGGCGCCGAACCCGTTTGGGCCCGAGATTGGGGATTTTCAGTAGCTGACGCACATCTTCCGGAATTCTCTCGTGGAGCTTAATGAGTGCTCGGGCCGATCCGGTGTTAATGATCTCGACAATTTTAGCTGCGAGTTCTTTGCCGATTCCGGACAACCGGGTAAGGTCTTGCTCTTGCTCAACCAGATCCCTGAGCTCCAGCCCCAGACCGCGGACACTGCGAGCGCCATTGCGGTATGCTCGAATCCGAAACGGGTTTTCATCCTCGATTTCCAGGTAGTCGGCAATCTCATCAAAAATATCGGCAATGTCAGCATTATAAATTGGCATAAAGGTCGCTTCGCTCCGATAGTCGAGCGCTTTGCTAATGATCCATGCGTTGCTTGGCGATTATGTTCACCGCCCGCTTCGCTCAAGGCGCAAAGAGCGCAGAGAAATGAATAAATGTAAGTTATATTACCGAAAGGAGGCCAATTTTTGTTTTCCGCCCGTTCAGCGGAAAGCAAAAAATAATACAAGGACTCTGCGTGCTCTGCTGCTCTGCGGTGAAAAAAAATTATTCAATCCCTAAATTCCTGAATTCGCAATCCCCAAATCATTCTTTTCCCATTTCCCTGGCATTCAGTCCCAGTTTCTTCAGCATTACCCTGTCCTGGTTGCGGTGATGCTGCCAGTAAGGATCCAAGATAGTGTGCGACCGGACGGCCCGGGTCGTCATAAGCTTTCCTCCCATAGCAGCCATGCTGCGATAGGATTCCTCCCATTTTTGAATGCGATAGGGAAACTTTTCTTCAAAAACGATCCTCAGGGTCCGCTGCTCCGCGGGAATGTCAATCTCGTAAAGCACCAGAGGGTTGTTTTCAAGGCTTTTTCCCGCGATCTTCTTCAATGTGGCGACCGCCTTGCGGGGAGCCAGTTGACGATGGGCCAGACGCGCGTAGACCGTGCCGGGAATTAATAAAAATTCTCGCAATGGCAAAGTATCGGGGGCTATGCGGATCATGTTCCAGATTGCATCTTCCGGCACATAACTTTTTAACCTAAAGTCTTGGTCACCTTCCTTTTCAAAATAAGAATGCATTCGAACACGGTAGCGGTCGTCATTCAAATTCAACTGGGTATAGGCGTGGCCGCACCATTCCTGGGTCGATGAGCTGATTTTCATGGGCAGTGGGTAGTTTCGGACATCCACCGGGCTAAAGACAGAAGTCAGAATAGAATAGGGGTAGATTCCGGTAAAAAATTTACGCACGAAATTCAGCTTTAGCACCGGAACGTTATCCGGACGAGATTTATCCGCTTTGATCTGAATGGCCGGGTTGAATTCCTCGGTCACAAATACCAGTACGGCGTCCCCTTTGTGGATCTCCCCGTAGCGCACCTGCTCCAGACTGAAACGGGATATCTCTGCCCCCAGGCTGTACCAGTAGTCCCGAAATTGGTTTCGGGTATAACCTGTGAAATTAATCTTTTCGTAAGAATGGGCTTTGTTAGCAATGACGCAAACCAACATGGTTACAATTATAAAAATGAGGCGAATCTTCAAGTTCAAACTCCTCTGTATTTTTTTTATCGTTCGATGAAAGACATCGATGACTCATAAACAACCATTCAACGATTTAACCAGTTAACCAAAATTGAATATAATGCATTTATCCGCCGGAAAAAGATGAAGATCTTGCATTCCGGGTTTGTATCATATAACAATCATCGCCGTTGGTGTAGTTTGCGGAAATATCCCGTCTTCAAAACATCGGAAACGCCTATTTTTAAGGCCTGAATTTTGACACGAGTCGGAGGCTTTTCATGAAAAAAGACACACAATGTGTTCACAGCGGCACCCTGGCCGATCCAAAAACCCGGGGTGTGAACACCCCGATTTTTACGTCCTCGGTGTTTGAGTACCTGGGCATGCCGGAAAACGTTTATCCGCGGTATTTTAATACACCCAATCAAAAGGCCATTATCGAAAAGCTCTGCACACTGGAAAATGCCGAGAACGGACTGGTATTCAGCTCCGGAATGGCCGCCATCAGTACCGCCATATTTTCGTTTTTGCAAAGCGGGGATCACGTGATACTACAGCGCGATATATACGGCGGCACGCATCATTTTGCTTCAGCGGAATTTGAAAGATTTGGTATCAAACATTCTTTTGTGTCGAATAAAGCCACTGACATCGAACGTGCAATACAACCCAACACCAAAATCATCTATATTGAAAGCCCGTCCAATCCGCTTCTCCTGATTACGGACATCGAAGCTGTCGCTCAAGTTGCAAAGTCCAGAAAGATCATGACCGTCATTGACAATACTTTTGCCACACCTATCAATCAAAACCCGCTGGACCTTGGCATAGATATCGTTGTCCACAGCGGGACCAAGTACATTGGCGGACATAGCGACATCTGTTGTGGAGTGGCGCTGGCATCGGACGAATTGATTGCCACCATTAAAAAATCAGCTGCCAATTTCGGCGGCAGCCTGAATGCTTTCACCTGCTATCTGGTTGAAAGAAGCCTAAAGACCCTTGCCATTCGGGTGGCAAAACAGAATGCGAATGCCCACACAATTGCCAGGCATCTCGAAACTAATGTGAACATTGAACGGGTTTATTACCCCGGGCTTGAAACCCATGCGGATTATGAGGTTGCGGCGAAACAAATGAAAGACTTCGGTGGCATGCTGTCATTCGAGCTGAAAGGGCAGCGGGTAGAATCACCCCGGTTTTTAAACAAATTAGAACTGATCAAACCGGCACTCAGCCTTGGCGGGGTTGAAACCATCATCTGCTCACCGGCTCAGACATCCCACCTTAAAATGAGCGATGACGATCGGGCCGATTTAGGCATTACGGATCATCTGCTGAGACTGTCCGTGGGGATTGAAGATCCTGATGACCTGATTGCAGATATCGAAAATGCCTTGGAGTGATGAGAACAGTTTCCTGCCGACGTACGACCGGCTAAATGCAGAATAACCGCGCAGCGTAACATAATTAATCCGGCCGATCGTTTAAATACGTCAGCCTTTCTTTCTGGCTAAACCTTTTTTTACAGTACGTTCAAGCGGATTTCGGAGCGGATTAATTACCTTGACATTATTGTTAATGTGCGTCATATTTTTACTCGGTGTTTAAACAAAACAGCAGGGTCGCTACCGGCCCTGCTTAATTTTTTAAGGAGATACCGTATGTATTTTGAAGCCATATTCAAACCGGCCGATGAGGCAGAGTACAAGGCCGAAGCGGCAGAATTCATTGGCAAGAAGCTGCCAATCCAGGAAGGATGGATCATCGATGACGGTCCCCACAAGGGGCAACAATGTTTCTATGCACCCAATACCACTATCGGAAGAATCCCGGTCTCTGATCTTCAGGATCTGAAATCCGTACCTTATGCACGATGGCAGCAACTATACAGCAGCATCGACAATGAAAATAAATAACCGGTTTCAAAAAAAACATCAATTCAACCCGGCCAGTCAATCATGATTTTTTATCCGCGCTGACAGATTTCTTCAGACTGGTTATCCGCTCCCGGGCAAAATCATATTCGAGCCAATCGTCCAAAAACGACTCCAGCGCTTCCTTATAACTTTTGATCGCTTTGTCGGGTTTACCCTCTCCCTCCGCCCAGAGACCAATCATTGTATGGGCGGTCACCAGCTTCTCGGGAGCTTCCCCGGCCTTCTCTTTCAAGGATGCTTCGGTTTGTTTCCCCAGCAAATAGTCATGAATTTCGAGAAACCACGGTGTTCTGATTTGACTTTCATACCTGTTCAAAGCATCCCGGACTTCATCATCTTTTCCCATGTAGTTTAGAATGCATGCTTCGAGCAATCCCATGCTCATGCTTCTGGCATTCTGGCGCACCCCGGTCTGGAGGAATGCCTGAACATACCCATGGGATTTGGACCAGTCCTCAGCCGCCGCGGCGTAAAATGCCAATGCGGCTAAAATATTTCGATTGTCCGGTATTACCGCATGGGTTTGCTCCATTATCGCCAACTTATCCTTTAGCTTGGCATTCCCGTCGGCGAGACGAGTGTACAGCGCAACGAGTTTTTCACGGCGCTCCAATTTATATTTTTTAGACTCATCCACCGATTTTTTGAAACGGTCCAGCTCCGTATTGTATTCTTTCCATTGGGATTCGGTTTGCAGCGTCTGCCGGCGCTGTTTTTGTAGATGTTCCAGCTGCGCATGCGCCAGAAAGTATTCCCAGGCGCTGGTGTCGGCGGTCAGGATTGCTTCGCGCAAGAGTGTTTCAGCACCTGCAGCATCTTTGCGTTTGGAACGCGCCAGCGCGACGATATAATACAGCCAGCTTTTTTCCGAAAAATTGTACCAGGCTTTCAGTGCTGTCTCCTCCTCGATACGGTGTTCCAGGACCCGGGCCAGGTAGCTCTGGAATTCGGCCTCAGACCGCCAATCGAGGTCCAGCAATGTCTGGCGGCTTGAAATGAGCGATGGAGCATCGGCCAGCCAATCGATCAGATAAAGCATCAGTCTTGCCGGATATTCTTCGGAATCCATCGAGATGGCCCGGACGAACAGCGCTTTGGCGCCCTCATAATCACGGGCACAAAAATGCATCATGGCAGCCGCCCTGACCAGGGCCGGCTGGGGGCTGTCTGCCAGTTTTTTGTCGGCCAGTTTCATTGCTTCGGCCCAGCGGCCTTGCATTGCCTGTTCACGGATTTCAGACAGAGCCGCTTCGACCGAGAAATCGAGCACACCATTCCATTTGGCCTGACCCGCCTTCAACTCCACCAGTAAATCCACCGCTTTGTTAATGGGCAGAATCATCCCGATATCCCACATCGGTTCAGCTGCGGGCAGGGTTCCCTGGGTGTAATCCATTGCAACGCCGGAAACAATGCCGATGACCTTGCCCCGTGTGTCAATGATCGGCCCCCCGCTGTTGCCGCCATGAACTGATGCGTCGATTTGAATAAGGTTTTCAAATGTTCGCCGTACATGACCGCTGGTGACACTGACATTAACCGTATCGGCTTGTGTTCGCCGGCCCAGCGGAAAGCCTAAAGCAATCACCTGGGAAAGCTTGGGTATTTCGCTGTGATCCGTTTCCAGCTCCAGCGGCAGAGGCTTCAGGCCCTCCGGCACACTGTCAAGTTTGATTACGGCATAGTCGTCCTTGAGCGGCGAACTGAGCAGCTGCCGGGTTTGGGACGGTGTTTTGGCCACACCGGCAATCGTCATCCGGGGGGCAGCCTCAGTACTGTAAGCGTCATCTGTGAAGTAAATATCGGTCAGCTCGGCGCTTGGCAACATACTGGCAATCCGGTTAAAGGCTTTTTGGCCGTCGAACCATAAATATATCCGGTAACCGAACCGGGGTGTCATATCGCTTAATTTGATATACTCGGCAGTGGCATACAGCGTCGTATCTTCAAGCCACGGGCAAACTACATGGCGTCCGGTCAGCATGTACCCATCGGGATCCACAAGAAAAGCGGTACCTTCAGTTATGTTGTGATAATATCTGATATCGCCGGCCTCCAGCCAGTACTCCGTTACCAGAAATGCAACGGATTTTGAATACTTGTTCGCGTACCGCTCCAGGACGGCGGCCGAGTCCATTTCCCGGCGGCCCAGCTGAAACCAGGCCAGCACACCGGCAATTATCAGCAGTACAATCGCCGTGGCCAGCAATTTGACAATTGCATGAAGCCTGGCATGGGTCCTGGCCGGTGATAGCGGCGCCGAAACGTCCTGTTGCGCCTCGACTTTGCCAATTTCGCTGTGTTTAATCCGATCCAGCGACCGGGCAACTTCGGCCATGGAGCGCGGCCGCATATCCGGGTCGTCGGCCAGCATGACTTTCAATAGCACCCGCAGCTCTTCAGGCAGATCCAACTCGTCGACCTTGGCAAGATGATCCCTGGCATCCAGATCAGCGGTTAAAATCTCCACAAAAATCTTTCCCAGTGACCATATATCACTGCGGAAATCAAGCGGGCGCTGATGAATCATATCCGGATGGCAATCCATGAGTTTTTTTAACATCGGCCCAGGTCGATCGAACTTGGGATCAAAAAAGCGCGAGAGCTTATGATCGATTTTTACCCTCAGTTCGTCCCGGCCGTTTTTCAGAACAATGATATCGTTCAGGATGAGATGGGGAATGATCTGGCCCTGCTCGTGCAGCACCGCCAGAATGGATGCAATCTGGTGGAACAAGTCGAACACTACCGGCATTTCCTTGAGTTTTCCGGCGGCCAGCAGCGAACCCCAGCTTTCGGTATTGATCCATTCGCTGATCCGGTACCACAGACCGTCCGATGATCGCCGGATGGCATGATGGCGCACGAAGCCTTCAGAGGGCAGTTTCTTAAGCTGTTCGAGTTCGCGTTTGAGCCGCCAGGCCACCTTTTCATCGACCCCGGACTCAGGCGTAAACAGGCGGATCATCACCAGTTCCTGGGTTCGTTCCCGGATCGCACGGCAAAGAAAGCTGGAATGGCCTTCATGCAGCACATCGACAATGCGGTAGTCATCAATGTATTTTCTGCCCTCAGAAATTGTACTGCCGCACGACGGGCAGGTGGTAATTTCCTCGGCGACGGGTTGGTCGCACCTTTGACAGAGTTTCATGGGCTGTTCTCGAAGATAGCGAAGGTCATGGCGAAGACTAACCGGATTGCTATTGCTGCAGAAGGATAGAAACAGATAAGCGGGAAGATATAAGCATTCTGGTTCAGTCGAACGAAATCTTGAATATTTCTACCATTATCAATACATTATATTTGACCGTGCAGATCGTGTCAAGCAAGTCATTCAAACCCCCGGGGAAACGTCAAAGTCAACTCTAACTGATTTGGATAGAAGCGATTTGTTTTGCCGGGTACATCACTAAAATCCCAAATCACAATACTCAAATTACAAACAATATCAAAATTACAAATTCCAATGATTAAAACCTTACCATCACTTATCGGAGTTTTCGCTTTATTTTGTTTGTTTGGAATTTTTTATTTCGATCATTGGGATTTGTTTGATATTTGAATTTTGGTGCTTGGAATTTTTTAATTATCATTTTCGACTGTTTTGCAGGTATACTCAAATCAATAAATTCACAAAAAAACTCAATAAATTCTTACCGAGGTTCCTTATGAAAAAAGTAAGCTATTTAATTTTTGTTCTTGCCTTGCTGCTCTTGGCCGTGCTTCCCGCAGGGGCGGGCATAAAAAATCCGGACACGTTTGTGCTGGCAAATTACGGTACGCTGCGTACCCTCGATCCGGCTGCCTGCTACGATGCCTCAGGCTCACAGCGGATATGGAACATTTATGAGACCCTGATTTTCTTTGATGGCGCCAGCACGGATAAATTTGTGCCCCTGTTGGCGGAAAGGGTTCCAACTCTCGAAAATGGGGGTGTTGGTGCTGATGGCCGTACTTACGCCTTCGACATTCGAAAGGGCGTCAAGTTCCACGAGGGCGGTGATCTTTCGCCGCAAGATGTGGCCTACTCGATTAAGCGGGCCATGATTGTGGATCCTGACGGCGGCCCCATGTGGATGCTGCTGGAAGCGCTTACAGGCCATGGATCAACCCGGGATGCGAATGGCAAATTGATCCCGGGTATTTTTGAAGCCATCGACAAAGCCGTTCAGGTCGAAGGAAACCAGGTCATTTTTCGCCTGCCAAGACCGTTTCCGCCATTGATGGGCATACTGGCCTACTCGGCGGCGTCGGTACTGGACCGGGAATGGGCAATTGCCCGAGGATGCTGGGACGGCAACATCGAAAATGCAGCTCGGTTCAACAATCCGGCTCCCGGCTATGAACCCCTGCAAAAAATTGCCAACGGCACCGGCGCCTATCGTCTAAAACTCTGGCAGCCGTCGAAGCAATTTGTGTTCGAGCGCTTTGAGGGATACCGGGGTGCCAAACCGCCTATTAAAACCGCGATTGTCAAATATGTCAAAGAGTGGAGCACCCGCAAGCTGATGCTGCAAAACGCCGATGCCGACCGCGTTACGGTGGATACGCCCTATGTTCCCGAAGTCGAATCCATGCCGGGATTGAAGCTGTATAAAGTACCGCAGCTATCTGTTACCTGCGCTCTGTTCAGCCGGCGGGTAGATCCCACCGGCAATCCGAATATCGGCAGCGGCAAGCTGGATGGCAAGGGCATTCCCCCGGAGTTTTTTGCAGATGCCAACGTCCGCAAGGCGTTTCTGCATGCATTCGATCGGCGCACGTATCGGGAAGACGTATTTAACAATCTGGTGATCCTGCCGACCAGCCCCAATATTGAGGGGCTTCCGTATCACAAACAGGTTCCGGTTTACGAATTTGACCTGGATAAGTCAAAGTATCACCTGCAGAAAGCCTGGAACGGTGACGTGTGGGGCAAAGGGTTCAGCATGGTGATCGCACACAACACCGGAAATGAAATGCGGGAGGCGGCAGCCTGGATGCTGGCCGAAAATATCATGTCTTTAAATCCGAAATTCAGGATCGAAGTTCGCAATGTTGAGTGGAAAGACTACCTGGTTCAGTATCGCAACTACCGGTATCCGATTTTTATTACGGGCTGGGCGGCGGACTATGCCGATCCCCATAATTTTCTCTACACCTTCATGCATTCTCGGGGGGTTTACGGACGCTATTTGTTCTACCAAAACAAAGAGGTCGATCGGCTCTGTGAAGCGGGCATCGCCATCGTCGATCCGGCAGAACGCGAGAAAATCTATGCAAGGCTGCAATACCTCTGGTATGAGGAATCCATCGGCATCCCCCTGTATCAGCAAATCAGTGTCCGCGCCTATCGCAATTACGTCCACGGCTACGTCCCCAATCCCATGCTGACGGATGCCTGGGAAGATTTGAAAAGCCTGCGAAAGGAGTAAGACAGGAAAGTAATTTATCCGCAGAACTTTGCGCATTTGAATTCAGTATTTTTAACAGGCCATAATTCAATCCAGTAAAAAGTATATTGATGGACGGATAAATTAAAATTAAAACTTGTCGGTAATTGCCGGTGCTTCGTATTCCACTTTAATGTACGCGCGGGTAGGCGCCTGAGTCGATTCGGTAATTCTGGCGGATAGCTGATGATATCCTTCGCGGTCCGTTTCGAATTCGTAAAAGAGCGGAATATCGCGGGAGGACTGACCGGTTTTATAACGGCCCTCGGTGTTGCTCTTTACTCCGTCCAAATCCGGCTTGGCAATCCTCAATTCAATATCTCTGGTATCCTGACTGTAAACCCAAACTTTCATAACCGAGCGGGCCGCTGTCCAGACCGAGCCGGCCGTGCGGAAGCTTTTGGATTCCAGCTTACCGCCATATCCGAGGGCCTTCTCGCGGCTGTCTCCCAGGTCGTCATCCAGTTGGAATTCCTGAACGGTTCGATGGACAGCCCCGCCGAAGTCGCTGGTTATACCGGCCGGTCCCCAGACACTGTATGCCATGGGTGGTACCGATATCTCAAAACGGCCGTTTTGATCGGTTTCCGCATCCTCGGGATTGGCGCCGCTGTAGTCATGCAGCCGCATTCCCGGCCCGAAATCCGTTTGCACGGTAACCTTGAGCGTCCGGCTGCCGTGGTCATTCAGACCGATCAGTGCTCTGCCGCTGCGTTCAATAACCAGCAGATCGGGCGATCCCTGAAATCTGACTTTATACGCGCCGTCTTTGAAATTCAGCCACCGATGGCACCAGATCAAGTTGACGAGATAACTGCGCGTGGGATGAGAGGTCGGATTGGAATTATAACGTTCAGTGCCGTGGTTGACGAAAAGGTCTTCGTAGTACACCATCGGGTTTCCGTCCACCGCGAACGCTGCGGCATGGGCGAGGTCTGCCCGGGGATTATCCGGGTCAATGGTCGGTGCCAGTTCGTCTTTGTTTTGCCGCCAGTCTCCGGATCGGTCATCGTGCGCATTCGAACCTGGCTCTGAATCCCAATATCGGCCGCGCCAGGTATCATGATTGTTGACGAAAGGGACGGTTTTCAATCGGTTGTTCTGCTGAAAGTTTGGCAGGCTTCCCATGTCGAACAATCCACCGGCTTCAATAATACCAGCCAGAGCTTTGCGGAGCTCGAAGTCAAAGGTTCCCGACCGGTTTCGGGTTTCTGCGGCCCAGGCATCCAGCTGCTGGCCGTTGCCGACATATTCCCCCACAGCAAAATAGTTATTTGCATTACCCATGGCATTGAAGAGCAGATCTTCGACCACAAAGCCCGGAAAATGCTTGACGGCGTCAAAGCGAAACCCGTCCGCGCCGAGCTGTTTGGTGAGCCAGACGAGCCACGCGCGTGACTGATCGAGCATATAGCGACCGTTTCCGCCGCCGCCGTGATCGTCATCGAGATAGCAAATGTCCGGGCCGAAAAGCTGTTCGCACTGGTCTCCGGCACTGCAGTCATGATCCGGATTGGGGTGAAAATTCCAATGATCCTTTGGCCAGCGTCCGCCAACCGAATCAGAAAAACCTTGATAGCGAAATCGCTTGAAGGGATCACCCACTGCAGCCGGATCCTTTTTGCCACCTATGACATGGTTTAACACGATATCCGGATAGACTTCCAAACCATTGGCATGGGCCACCGCAACTAGTCTGAGCAGACTGTCCTTGTCGCCAAACCGCGTAGCAACGGTCCCCTTCTGATCTTTCTCTCCCAGGTCATAGTGATCGAAAATATCATACCCCATACTGCTAATGCCGGCATTGCCTTTGGCAGACGGCGGTATCCAGATGGCGTCGAATCCCATTCGCCGCAGGCGCGGACTGAGCTTGGCCAGATAAGTGTACCAGTCCTGCGGATATGTCTCATTCCAGCAATCCCACCAGAACGCCTGAAAAACCACCTTACCGTTCCAGGGATTGCCGAAAGTGTTAGCGGGAAGAGAGAAAAGAATCACAAAACCAATGACGGAGATGCACTTTACGACTTTATTCATCAGGGTCACCTCCCCTCTTGTAAACGTTCAGGGTTTCTGGGTTCTAAGTTTAAAGGTTAGGGTTCAGGTCCGATCGAAACCATTGATTGACAAATCCTGAGGCAAATCCGATAAAATCAGAGCCAGTCAAGTTCGTTGGGACCGGGCCACAAAAAACTGTGCTGCTAAATTTGTAACTGCCTGATAACAAAATTAACCCTGTACGGTGAACCCTGAACCTGTGAACGTATAACACCTCTAAGCTATGATGACGGTCGCACGGAAGGTTTAGAGCAGGAAGATTGTTTAACTGATCAGTATAAAAATAGTTAAATTGTTTCGCCATTTTAAGTGTATAGTTGATGCTATATCCGACATCTGCTTTGTCAATATCTCCGAACTTATTTAGACAATATAGTTGAAATGGATAATAATTAGTTCAGGTTTCGGGTGTCGGGTTTCAGGTTTCGGATGTCAGGTGTCAGTGAAGGCCCTGACTGCAAGAGGCGGCCAATTTGATCGATAGTCATATTTGGTTGTGGGAACGGTTTTTAACCGCGAAAAACCCGGTTTGATATGCCGGTAAACGTGGAGAGAATCCACTTAAACCCGTATTTCACCTCATCCTGTATCGTGCTTGAATTGATTGGGTTTTAGATAAGGTGCCAATATAATGACAAGTTCTGATATAGTCGATAAATTCGTTTTTAAAGTTGCTAAGTCCATCGTTTTTGCATATTTATATTCATAAAATCGATCCGCCGAAGACGAACCTTAATTATTCAATATTCAATAATCATTATTCATTATTCATTATTCTATCGGAGGAGCCATGACTAATCTGAAAGGCAAAACCCTGTTCATTACCGGCGCCAGCCGTGGTATCGGAAAGGCCATTGGTATGCGGGCCGCCAGAGATGGTGCCAATATCGTGATAGCTGCCAAAACAGCCGAGCCGCACCCCAAGCTGCCGGGAACGATCTTTACCGCTGCCGAAGAGATGGAAACTGCCGGTGGCAAGGCATTGCCGTGTGTGGTGGATATTCGTTTCGAGGACCAGGTGGAAGCCGCGGTGGCCAAAACAGTGGAAGCCTTTGGCGGCATTGACATTCTCGTCAACAATGCCAGCGCCATTCACCTGACGGACACCGTGTCGACGCCCATGAAACGATATGATCTGATGCATCAGATCAACACCCGCGGCACGTTTCTGTGCTCGCAGAAATGCATCCCGCACCTGGAAAAGGCCGTCAACCCGCACATATTGAATCTGTCACCGCCGCTCAACATGGAAGCCAAATGGTTCGCACCCCATGTGGCCTACACCATGGCCAAGTTCGGTATGAGCATGTGTGTGCTCGGCATGGCGGAGGAGTTGAAGTCCAAGGGAATTGCCGTCAACGCCCTGTGGCCGCGAACAACCATTGCAACGGCAGCGGTGCGGAATCTGCTGGGGGGGGAGAAAATGGTGCAGGCCTCGCGCAAACCGGACATCTTGGCTGATGCCGCCCACGCGATTCTGACCAAACCCAGCCGGGAATGCACGGGCAACTTTTTCGTCGACGACGATGTGTTGAGAGCAGAAGGCGTGACCGATCTCAGCGGCTATGCTGTCGATCCAAAGGCGGAGTTGATGCCGGACTTTTTTGTTTGACTTAGCCGCAGACACACGCAGACCCGTCTTCACCAGGGCTACGCCGCGGCAGGCCTGACGCAGACAATACAGAATCATGGCCCGATGGGCCAGGCTTTGGTCCGCCCCAGGGGGGAGATGTCAATTACCAGAATGAATTAACATGTGGGTAATCAAGAATTTTTTGATCTTTTGTGAGGAGCTTAAAGTTGTGAATCCTTGCAGTAGCCACAATAATTTGATCGGCTGGATCTTTATGGAAATCGCCCGGAAGATTACAAGACTCTTGAGCGATTTCGGGCGATAAGTCGATTACTTTTAAACCGGTTTTTTCGATAGCATTTTCAAGCCAAAGCCTGGGATCAATTTTCACATGAATACGTCCCTTGACAACCATCATCGCAAATTCCCAAATCGAAATTGAGGCAATCGCACGCTGGTCTGTCAGCGTTTTTCTTATCAGCTTTTTGACCCTGTCGGACAGCTGTTTTGTTGCACTTTGTGACCAAATCCAGGTGTGTGTATCCAACAGAATCATTCTTTTAATCAAGCTCCCACCCATCAGCATCAATTACCGGCTCGGTTAAGTCACCGATCGTTTCAACGAGGCCTTCCATCGAGCCCAGCAGAGGATCCTTTTCCTTTGGCTTGGCAATATGAACGAGTTTTGCGATTGGCTTACCGCGTTTGGTGATAATCACTTCTTTATGCGTCTGCTTGACTTGATCGAGGATTTTAAAACAATTTGATCGAAACTCTGCTGCATTGATTTCCATGTCTGAATCATCTCCTTTGTGTCCATTTAAACATGTACACTTTAGAAGTCAAGCATTTTGTAGATGGGTGAACAGGTATAATATCAAACTTCAAGAGATATTTGGTGCGTTGCCTCCTTACGCTCTATGCCCTCTGCTCTCTGCCCTTCGCCCCGTGCCCTAAACGATCAGCTTTACGCGCTTTTCCCGCCCCCTTCTCCTTATATTTTTCAATCACCCGCTGCTGCCAACGGTAAATA
>JASJCE010000007.1 GCA_030066155.1 Desulfobacterales bacterium
TTTAAATTTTAGATCAATTTAGCTCATTTACTGGAGTATCCGTTTCAGGTTTCAGGGTAAAAGGAGGTTTCAGGTTTCAGTGTTCAGTGTTCAGGAGGAACGGAGGGTTCAAAGGTTCTGGGTTCCCCCCTTCTCCCTTCGGGCTACGGAGGGCAAGCAAGGTTCAAAGTTTAGAAAGATTAGAATCCGGTTAACTTTGAACGGGGAACTTGGAACGGGGAACCTTAAATTGTATTGCGGATGGCGGATGGCGGATTTTGGATTGGAGAATTGAAAGGTTTAATAGATAGAATACATTCAATTCCTAAATTCCTGAATTCCCCAATTCCTAAATTTAAATCCCCTAAATCCCTAAAATCCGCAATCCACAATCTAAAATCAAAAATCACTGAAACCTGAAACCTCCGTCCCGCCTGAAACCATCAGCAGATTTGCCCAATGACAGAGCCGATTATCGCTGATTTGGCCAAGAGGACCAGTTTTTAACATTAAACTAAAAAAGGGGTATTCAAATGGCAAAGCTTGATGAAATTCTTCAAACAGCCTCCCATCGGATGGGTATTGAACCGGCCGAACTAAAGACATTCTTTGACCAGGGTGAACAACGCACATATAAAGCTGGCGAGTGGCTGTTTCACGAATCAACTCCGCGCCGCTGGGGCGGCATTATCCTTGACGGGGAAGTGGAGATCGTGCGCGGTGTGCACGGGTCGACAAAGCATTATGCCACATTGGGCCCCGGTGAAATGATCAGTGAAGATGCTTTTCTGGATGATGTGCCCCATACCAGCGGTGCGTTGACGCGTCAGGGTGCGACAGTCTGGCAGATATCAACCGACCGGATCGATGCGTTTCGCGCCGAAAAACCGGAGCTGTTCTATCGCATAGTGGCCCGGGTGGCGGCCGGTATCAGTGAACGGCTCAGAGTCGTGTCACAAAGTATTGCACAGGTGGAGAGTCCGGTGCATCTAAAAGGTGCCGTGCGACTTGAACACGATTCGCTTGGAGAGCGTGAAATACCGGATGAGGCTTATTATGGAGTGCAGACCCAGCGCGCCATGGAAAACTTCCCCATTTCCGGTGTTTACGTCAAAAATTTCGAGCACATGATCGAAGGCATCGCCTTTGTCAAAAAAGCCGCTGCCCTGGCCAACCATGAGCTGGGTGTGCTGGAAGAAGACAAAATGAAGGCTATCTGTGCTGCCTGTGATGAACTGCTGGACGGCAAACTGCATGAAAACTTTGCCGTGGACATGTTTCAGGGTGGCGCAGGAACTTCCACCAACATGAACGCTAACGAGGTCATTGCCAACCGCGGATTGGAAATCATGGGGCACAAGAAAGGCGAATACGAATATCTGCACCCCAATGACGACGTCAACTGCTCCCAATCCACCAACGATGCCTACCCGACCACTATCAAATTGGCCGTAATTCTGTCCTTGAAAGATTTGCTGGGAGCGATGACCGAACTCAAAGAAGCCCTGCAAAAGAAAGGCGCAGAATTTGCTGATGTGCTTAAAATGGGACGCACTGAAAACCAGGATGCCGTGCCAATGACTCTGGGCCAGGAATTCAGCGCTTATGCCGTGATGATTGATTCCGCCATGGAAGCCCTTAAACGCGCTGAAGAGGAATTTCATGAAATCAACATGGGGGCCACCGCCATCGGTACCGGCCTGAACAGCCCCCCGGGGTATGCTGATCTGGTAGCACAAAAATTAAAAGAAGTCAGCGGCGTGCCGGTTCGAAAAGCACCAAACCTGGTAGAGGCAACCCAGGACTGCGGATCCTATGCGCAAATGTCGGCCACCATGAAACGGGCAGCGGTACAAATCTCAAAAATATGCAATGACCTGCGCTGGATGTCCTCCGGTCCGAGGTGCGGTTTAAACGAGATCAACCTGCCCCCTATGCAGCCGGGCTCCTCCATCATGCCGGGCAAAGTCAATCCGGTCATCCCGGAGGTGGTCAGCCAGATTTGCTATCAGATCATCGGCTACGATCTTATTGTCTCCATGGCCGCCGAAGCCAGCGAACTGGAATTGAACATGGCCGAACCCATCATGGCTTATGATCTGCTGCATGGCGCGATGATTTTAAAAAACGCCTGCATCATACTGGTCAGCCGTTGCATCGTCGATATTGAAGCCAATCGCGAGCGCTGCCGGCAATATGTGGAAAACAGCATCGGTCTGGTAACTGCCCTCAATCCGGTTCTTGGATATGAGAAGTCCGCCGCCATTGCCAAAGAAGCCCTGAAGACCGGCGGCAGTGTCTATGATCTGGTGCTGGAAAAAGGCTGGCTGACCAAGGAAAAATTGGACGACATGCTGCGACCGGAGAATATGACGGATCCAAGAGAAATACCGAAATAATTCTTAATTGAAAACAGACTCAATTAAAAATTATTTAGTTAATAGTTATTCGTTAATAGTCAATAGGTTAAAGGAAATACGATATATGTTTTCCCTAAATGCACTCGGAATCAGTGGCTCTGGCGGAGTAAAAATAGCGCAGTTTGTAAGTGTCATTGAACCGAGGTGCTATGTACTGAAACCTGAACACTGACACCTGAAACCTTATTCTAATAACAAATAACTAATAGCCAATAACTAATCACTAATAACTGACCACTAGGAGGTCCCATGAACTGGTACAGATTTTTACTCGGTTCATCCGTCGGCAAGAAAATACTGATGGCTCTGACCGGGCTTGGCATGGTCGGATTCTTGGCCGTACACCTGCTCGGAAACATGATGGCCTTCGGCGGAGCCGATGCGTTCAACGGCTATGCGGCCAAACTACACGCGATGCAGCCCTATCTGAGCGTTTTTAACATCGGACTGGCGGCATTGGCCCTGATCCACATCGCGGTCGGCATTACCCTTTTTCTTGAGAACTTACATGCCCGGCCGGCAAAATACCAGAAGTTCGAGAGTCCCGGAGGGCGGACCATCGGGTCCAACACCATGCCCTATACCGGCGGCCTGATTCTGATATTTGTCATCATTCATTTGGTTAAATTTACCTTTTCCGACAAATCCGTCACACCGATATACCAGCAGATGGCAGCTACATTTTCAAACCCGCTCTGGGTGATTTTCTATGTAGTGGCCATGGTGGTAGTGGCAGTGCATATAAGCCACGGTTTCTGGAGTCTTTTTCAAACCCTGGGCCTCAATCACACCCGCTACATGCCCCTGATCATGAAACTGGGTCTGGTGGTGGCATACGTATTTGGAATCGGATTTGGGATTTTACCGATCTATATGTTGATTATTGCGTGATACGCAAGACAGCTCGTGGCTGAACAGGTCATAAGTTCTTGAGCTCCTAAGCTCGTAAATTGTTAAGTTCGTAAGTTCGTAAGCTGTTAAGTTCTTAAGCTCGTTAGTTCTTACCAGCTTACCAACTCACCAACTTAACTGCTAAATGTTTACCAGTTAAAAGCTAAATGCTTACCAGCTTACGAACTTATCAACTTAACAGCTAACTGATGGACTTAAGCAGCATTTTCGGTAAAACAAGTTTATCTAAAAAAGTAAGTGATATAGCTAACCAACTACGGAGGCTCAATCATGCAACAACTGGATGGGAAAATACCGGAGGGTCCGCTGGTCGAAAAGTGGGACCAGCATCGAATGGAAATGAAGCTGATCAATCCGTCCAACCGGCGCCGGTTCAACATTATCGTCGTGGGCACCGGTCTGGCCGGAGCTTCGGCATCCGCCAGCCTGGCTGAGATGGGCTACAACGTCAAGACCTTTTGTATCCAGGACACTCCGCGCCGGGCTCACAGCATCGCAGCCCAGGGGGGTATCAATGCCGCTAAAAATTATTGCAATGACGGGGACAGTGTATGGCGGCTTTTTTACGACACGGTCAAGGGCGGTGATTTTCGGTCCCGGGAAGCCAATGTCTACCGCCTGGCCCAGGTCAGCAATAACATCATCGATCAATGTGTGGCCCAGGGCGTGCCTTTTGCACGGGAGTACGGCGGACTTTTGGCCAACCGTTCCTTCGGCGGCGCCCAAGTATCCCGCACCTTTTACGCCAGGGGGCAGACCGGGCAGCAGCTGTTGCTGGGGGCATACGGGGCGCTGTCCCGCCAGATAGCAGCCGGTCATGTGAAATTGTTTCCGCGCCACGAAATGCTGGACCTGGTAGTCGTCAACGACCGCGCCCGGGGTATAATCGCCCGCAATTTGATCAACGGCGAGCTCGAAGCCCATGCCGCTGATGCCGTTCTGCTCTCGACCGGCGGTTACTCCAACGTGTTTTATCTTTCCACCAATGCCATATCCTGCAATGCCAGCGCCATCTGGCAGGCCTATAAAAAAGGCGCCCTGTTTGCGAACCCCTGCTTTACGCAGATCCATCCCACCAGCCTGCCGCACGTCAGCGGTCATCAAACAAAGCTGACCCTGATGAGTGAAAGCCTGCGCAACGACGGACGGGTATGGGTTCCCAAAAATGCAGGCGACCAGCGCCCGGCCAACGACATCCCGGAAAACGAACGCGACTATTACCTGGAGGAAAAATACCCGAGCTTCGGCAACCTGGTGCCCCGGGATGTGGCGTCCCGCAATGCCAAGCAACAGTGCGATGTCGGCAAAGGGGTGGGGCCGACGGGACGGGCGGTTTATCTTGATTTCATGGAAGCCATCCGGCGTGACGGCAGGGAGGTTATCGCCCAAAAATACGGCAACCTGTTCGACATGTACCGCAACATCATTGACGACGATCCCTACGAAACGCCGATGATGATATACCCCGCCGCCCATTTTACCATGGGCGGGCTGTGGGTGGATTACAACCTGATGAGCACTATACCGGGTCTGTTTGTGCTCGGCGAAGCGAATTTCTCGGATCACGGGGCCAATCGGCTGGGGGCCAGTGCGCTGATGCAGGGTCTGGCGGACGGCTACTTTGTCATTCCCTATACCGTGGCCGGTTTCCTGGGCATTGAAGGCAATTCCGATGTGAGCGACGATCATGCCGCGTTCAAGGAATCAATTCAGGCCGTCACGAACCGTATTGAAAAATTGTTGGCCATCAACGGCAAACGCACGGCAGAGGACATCCACCGGGAACTGGGCCAGATTATGGAGGACCAGGTCGGTCTGGCACGCGACGAACCCGGCCTGAAGAAGGCCATCGAGCAGATTCGGGCACTGCGCGAAGAGTTCTGGCAAAATGCCAAGGTTGTCGGACCGGCTAACACCTACCGTCTGAATCTTCAAAAAGCCGGCCGGGTGGCCGATTTTCTCGAACTTGGCGAATTGATGGCCATCGATGCGCTCGAACGCACGGAATCCTGCGGATGCCATTTGCGTGAGGAGTACCAGACCGATGAAGGCGAAGCCTTGCGCGATGACCAGAACTTCAGTTACGTATCGGCCTGGGCTTATGCCGGCGACGATGCCCGGCCTGAATTTTACAGGGAACCGCTGACATTTGAAAATGTCGAATTAACCCAGAGGAGCTATAAATAATGAGCACGAAAGACACCATCAACATCACCCTGCAAGTCTGGCGCCAGAATGGACCGCAGGATTCGGGTTACTTTGAATCCATTACCGTAAACGATGTCGACACCCGCAGTTCCTTTCTGGAAATGCTGGATTTTTTAAATGAAGAGCGGATCTTGGAAGACAAGGAGCCGATCGAATTCGACAACGACTGCCGGGAGGGCATCTGCGGCACCTGCGGGGCAGTGGTCAACGGCATCCCCCACGGTCATCGCAAAGGAGAGACCCTCTGTCAAATCCACATGCGCGAGTTCGAGGATGGCGACACGATCGTGGTCGAGCCGTTTCGCGCCCGGGCCTTTAAAGCGGTCAAGGATCTGATGGTGGATCGCAGTGCCCTGGATAAAATTATCCAGGCCGGAGGCTATATCTCGGTCAATACCGGCGGCGCACCGGATGCCAATGCCCTGCCCATCGCCCAGGAAAAGGCGGAAGAAGCCATGGATGCGGCCGCCTGCGTGGGCTGCGGGGCCTGCGTGGCATCCTGCCCCAACGCATCGGCTATGCTGTTTGTCAGTGCCAAGGTGTCCCAGTTTGCGCTGCTGCCCCAGGGTAAGCCCGAGGCCACCCAGCGAGTGCTGGCCATGCTCAAAGAGATGGACAACTGCGGATTCGGTAATTGCACCAACCATCGCGCCTGTGAGAATGCATGCCCCAAGGAAGTGTCCATTTCGCATATTGCGCGGTTTAACCGCGAGTTTCTGAAGGCGGCGCTGTTCGCCAAATCGGATAAGTAGAGGAAGTCGTTGAAGTCTTGGCAATTTGGACTAACTTGGTTTTTACCCAAATTTAGTTAAAATCAGTCGAATGTTATTAGTTATTAGTTATTGGTTATTAGTTAATCGTTAAGAGAGTTTAATTGTAGGTGGGAGTGGATTGTATCCACGATTAGCGGCATATCTTAAATCAAGTTATCGCGGTTACAAACCGCTCTCACAACCAAGATGGTAGTTTCCTCTCTGATCAAAAAAGTAGATGATACGTTAATCCTTTTCTAATAACAAATAACCCATAACTATTAACCTAACAACCTGGAGAAACAAATGGCGCACAGCTTATACATAGTAGGTCTAGAGCCCGGCAGCGGAAAATCGTTGGTGGCGCTGGGTATCATGGAATTGGCGTCACGACGGGTCAGGAAAATCGGATATTTTCGACCCGTCATACCCTCGACCGAAATTCCGGATAAAAAGATCCAGCTGATTGACAGCCGCTACCATCTCGAATCTGCCTATGAAGAGATGTATGCCGTTGCCCATGACGACGCGCAAGCGATGGTGAGTAAAGGATCCAGCGAGGCCTTACTAAAAGAAATTTTCAACAAATACAAAGCCCTGGAGAGCAAATGCCAATTTGTGCTGTGCGAGGGTACGGATTTTAGCGGCTTGTCCTCAGCATTTGAGTTTGATTTCAACGCGGATGTGGCCGCCAATTTAGGTTGCCCGCTTCTGGTGCTGGTCAATGGCCGCCACAAAACAACCGACGACATTGTCGGCACCGTCGATCTGGCCCGGGAATCCTTCGAGAACAAAGGCTGCAGTATTGCGGCCACTATTGTCAACCGGGTTGCACCCCGGCAGCGCGAAGCTGTGGCGTCGCGGTTTGCCGACAGGCCCGGCGAATCCGGACCGGTGTATCTTTTGCCGGAAATCGACGTTCTCGGAAAGCCCACGGTCCAAGAGGTCGCTGCTGCTCTGCAAGCCCGGATCATCCGGGGTACGCCGGAGGGGCTCCACCGCACGGTGCAGGACTTCAAGGTTGCGGCCATGAGCTTTCCGCATTTTCTGGACCACGTAGCTGACGGCGACCTGGTGATTACCCCGGGAGATCGGTCGGATGTCATCCTGGCCAGCATGGCCGCCGCCCTGTCGGATACGTCACCCAGCATTGCCGGGCTGTTGCTGACCGGGGACCAGCCGCCCGCCCCGCAGGTGATGGACCTGGTGGAAGGTTTCCGGGCGTCATCGCCGATACCAATCATTGGCGTCCCATCGGACACCTATTCCACCGCCATGCAGGTTGCCAGCGTTCCCCCGGCACTGACCCCCGGCAACGACCGCAAAATCGCCGCGGCTTTAGGCGGTTTTGAAACGCACGTCGACCTGAAGCAACTGGAGGAACGCATCAAACTCGTGCGCTCCGAACGGGTCACACCGATCATGTTCGAGTACGAACTCATCGGCAAGGCCAAAGCCGACCGCCGGCACATCGTGCTGCCGGAGGGCGAGGAAGACCGTATTCTGCACGCCGCGGAAATCCTCCTGCAGCGCGACGTCGTGGACCTGACCCTGTTGGGTGATCCCGAAGCCATCAACGCCAAAATCGCTTTGCTGGATCTCCATCTGGACGGGATTCAAATCATCGAACCAGCCACATCCGAGCGACGCCACGAGTTTGCCGGGATTTACCACGAGCTGCGCAAACACAAGGGTGTATCTAAGGAAATGGCACTGGACACGGTTGCCGATGTCAGCTACTTCGGTACCCTGATGGTAAACGCCGGTCTTGCCGACGGCATGGTATCCGGCGCAGTGCACACCACGGGCGACACCATCCGGCCGGCCCTCGAGATCATCCGCACCCCACCGGGTGTGTCGCTGGTCTCCAGTGTGTTCCTCATGTGCCTGGCCGACCGGGTGCTGGTCTACGGCGACTGCGCCGTGAATCCCGATCCCAGCGCGGAACAGCTGGCTGACATTGCCATCAGCTCCGCCGCCACGGCGCAAATGTTCGGCATTGCGCCGCGCATTGCCATGTGCTCTTACTCAACCGGTGCCTCCGGCAAGGGCCAGGATGTCGACAAGGTGCGCGAGGCCACCGCCATCGCCCACGAAAAAAAGCCGGAGCTGAAGATTGAAGGACCAATCCAGTACGATGCCGCAGTGGATGCCGGGGTCGCCAAAACCAAACTGCCGGAAAGCGAAGTGGCCGGCCAGGCCACGGTCTTTATCTTCCCGGACCTCAATACCGGCAACAATCTCTACAAAGCCGTGCAGCGCTCGGCCAATGCGGTCGCCATTGGTCCGGTGCTGCAGGGGCTGAACAAGCCCGTCAACGATCTGAGCCGCGGGTGCAAGGTGACCGATATTGTCAACACCGTGGCGATTACGGCGGTTCAGGCGCAGACCGACTAAATTGCGGATTTCGGATTGCAGATTGCGGATTTATAAACTTGAATAATTAAACGGTATTGACAGTTTGTTAGGTTAGATATTCGAGAGCAGAAGCCTGGAGGAATGAAATGACAAATGGAAAAGCGATAACACCTGAGATAATGAAAGATCGGACAAAGAATTTTGCCAAACAAATTATATTTCTATGCCGAAAACTCCCTAAAAACCGAGAAGGGTATTTGATTGGAAATCAAATTTTTAGATCCGGTACTTCGGTTGCATCAAACTATCGTGCAGCATGCAGAGGAAGATCCAAAGCAGAATTCATCGCTAAAATGGGTATCGTAGAAGAAGAGGCAGATGAAACATTATTTTGGTTAGAGATAATAGAGGAGGTTGAAATTTTTGATAGAGATTTAATCTCGCCTTTAATGAGAGAATGTCATGAAATTTTGTCCATAGTCGTGTCATCCATTAATACGGCCCGAAAAAGGAAGTAAGGTTAATTTACAAATCAATCAATTCGAACTAATCCGCAATCCGCAATCTGCAATCCGCAATCTATAAGGGGGACCCATGAACATCCTAGTGATCAACTGCGGCAGTTCTTCTTTGAAATATCAGCTTATCGACATGACAACCGAAACCGCCCTTGCCGCCGGCCTGATCGAACGCATCGGCGAAACCAAGGGGATTCTAACCCACAAAAACCATCCGGATACGGATGCAGAAACTAAAACCGTGCGAGAGGAGCCCATTGCCGACCACGAGGCCGGACTAAGATTGGCGCAAGAGCAGCTGGCCGATCCTCAGACCGGGGTTGTGGCCGCGGATTCCGCCATCCAGGCCGTGGGACACCGGGTCGTGCACGGCGGGGAAGCCTTTAAGGCTTCGGCGCGAATCACCCCGGAAACAGTGGCGGCCATCGAAATAACCATCCCCCTGGCGCCCCTGCACAATCCCGCCAACCTCACGGGGATCCGGGTGGCCGGGGAACTCTTCCCCGATGCAGCCCAGGTGGCCGTCTTCGATACGGCCTTTCATCAGACCATGCCGCCCCATGCCTACCATTATGCCCTGCCCTTCGAATACTATGAAGAAATGGGGGTGCGGCGCTACGGTTTCCACGGCACCTCTCACAAATACGTGGCTGCGGAAGCCGCCAACCTGCTTGAGCGTCCACTTGGAAATTTAAACATAGTGACAGCGCATCTGGGCAGCGGGGCCAGCATCTGCGCCATCGAAAAGGGGCGCAGCATCGATACCTCCATGGGCATGACACCTCTGGCCGGCGTGATCATGGGAACCCGCGTTGGCGATCTCGATCCCGGCGTTTTGATGTATATCGCTGAACAAAAAGGGTATTCGGTGGCGGAAATCGACCGGGTGCTTCAGAAAGAAAGCGGCCTCAAGGGCCTCTGCGGCAGCAACGACATGCGCGATATCCACGCCCGTGCTGCAGAGGGTGACGAACGCGCCTGCCTGGCGCAGAACATGTTTATCCACCGCATCCGGCAGTATCTCGGCTCCTATTTCTTTGTGCTCGGAAAGGTCGATGCCCTGGTGTTTACCGCCGGTATCGGTGAGCATGACCCCCTTACCCGCGAGAAATGCTGTGCAGGCCTGGAACTCTTTGGATTGGTGCTGGATCCTGACAAAAATCAGACCGGCAGGGGAACGGCGCGCGACATCGGTAAATCGGACAGTTCGGTCAGGATATTTGTCATTCCAACCAACGAAGAATTAGAGATTGCCAGGCAGACGGTTGAAGTGATGGAAAAATGATGAATGTCGATTGACGAATGTCGAATTAAGGAATTCTATCGATTGAAAATAGTAGTCAGAAGAGGGAACGAGTTGCGGATGTCAGGTTTCTGGGTTCAAAGGTTAGAAAGATTGGAATCTGGTAAACCCTGAACGGGGAACAGGGAACGGAGAACCCTGATAAGGTTTCAGTGTTCAGTGTTCAGGTGTCAGGAGGAACGGAGGGATCTGGGCTCTGGGTTCAACGGTTAGATGATTAGAATCCGGTTAACCCTGAACAGGGAACAGGGAACGTGGAACATAATAAGGTTTCAGCCCGCCCTGGTGCGACGATTCTTCTTTGATGTGGTCCATTTAGCTAAGAGGTAAGAATGCCTTATCTGCATGGCAAATTTAAAAACCAGGTCTGGCCAGGGTGTTCAGGTTTCAGGTCAAGGAATTAAGAATTGAGGAATTTAGGGATTGGCGGTATTCTGTCGATATTGAAAATGATTGAACGTAGCCTCCGGCTAAAAGACAGCCGGTCTGATCGAAAAAGAAAACTAAAGAAAATTAATCTCTCACAGAGTCCACAGCGTTCTCAGAGAACAATAAAAAAAGCTCTGTGTGCTTTGCGGGCTCTGCGAGATATATAGTTGAAATTTCATATAGAGATGGCCACACCGGTTTAGGTTTTTTGGAAAAAAGGGGAGACAACAATGGCTGAAAAAACGCCTGCGCCAGGCAGAAGTTTAGCACAGAAGGTGGGCTTGTTTTTGGGGCCCGGACTGTTTTTGATTATTGTATTGTTTTTTGATCTGGAACCGGGCAAACCGATCGTCACTCGAATGGCAGCGGTAGCCGCTCTGATGGCCGTCTGGTGGATTACCGACACCATTCCGCTGTTTGCTACAGCCCTGCTGCCCCTTATTCTCTATCCGCTATTGGGTATACTCAGCACCAAAGCAACAGCACCAATCTATGTCAACAGCACCATTTTCCTGTTCATAGGCGGCTTTATTATTGCCCTGACCATGGAGCACTGGAACCTTCACAAGCGGATCGCATTGCTCATCATCCGCACAATCGGAAGCGGGCCTTCGCGCATTGTCCTGGGTTTCATGGCTGCCGCGGCATTTTTGTCCATGTGGATATCCAATACTGCGACGGCAATTATGATGCTGCCCATCGGCATGGCTATCATCTCGCAGATGGAGTCTGAATTCGGCGCAGCAGAAACACATAAGCTGGCCCTGGGCCTGCTGCTGGGCATTGCCTATGCCTGCTCGGTGGGAGGCATGGCCACCCTGGTCGGAACGCCTCCCAACCTGGCCTTTGCAAGGATATTCTCAATTACCTTTCCGGCTGCCAAGCCCATCGCTTTCGGGACCTGGTTTATAATGGCGCTCCCGCTGTCAGTGTGCTTCTTGGTGATTATCTGGTTGTTCCTCACCAGAATCCTCTTCCGGGTTCCGAAACATGTCAAGATAGACAAGTCCATCGTCGAAAAAGAGTACAAAGGCCTGGGCCCCATGAGCTTTGAGGAGCGAGCCGTGCTGGTGATCTTTATTTTGACCGCCGTACTGTGGGTTTTCCGTAAAGACCTGGTACTGGGATTTATTTCCATTCCCGGATGGTCGAACCTGATCCCCCATCCGAAACTGATCGATGACGGCACCGTGGCGCTGGTCATGGCTATGCTCCTGTTTTTTATCCCCACTCGCAGCCCGGATGCCGAATCCCCTACCCTGATGGGGGGAGAGAAAATTATCGATAATATGCCCTGGGGCATTGTTATCCTTTTCGGCGGTGGCTTCGCCCTGGCCAAAGGGTTCCAGACTACCGGACTCTCCACGTTGATCGGCCAGAACTTTGCGGGTATCGGTCAATTGCACCCCATCGTTATGGTGTTCATTATCTGTGCAACAATGACCTTTTTGACGGAAGTGACATCCAATACCGCCACCACCCAGATGATTCTACCGATACTGGCATCGGTTGCGGTTCAAAATCAAATCAATCCCTTGCTGCTGATGATCCCGGCGACCCTTTCCGCCTCCTGTGCCTTTATGATGCCCATAGCCACACCGCCCAATGCGATCGTGTTCGGCAGCGGACGAATTAAAATTGCGGATATGGCCAGGACGGGCATCATCATCAATATCATCGGCATCATCATGGTAACCCTCTTATACTTCGTGGGGCCGGCTATCTTTGGTATTGAATCGAACGTATTTCCCGAATGGGCGCAGCAGATGGGAGGGGGCAGCAAATAGTTACATAGTGCTAATTTGCCGGATGTATGATTTTAATCCGACTGAAAGTTGCTCAAGGAAAAGTTATTAGTTATTTGTTATTCGTTATTAGTACCTGAATTCAACACGTGAATAACCCAAATTGAAGTTCGGAGACCATTTAACACAACTGACTGGGAGCGCCAGTTGTGGCCCAAAAATTCAGGTATCATTTTTTTTCAAAATATTTTTTAGATTAAACATAATTGCTTACATGATTCTAATTGGCGAACTTAAGCATCGATAGTAAGAATACGTGCAAGATTAAAGTAGTAACATAATTCATTGATTGTACTTCTTGTCGCACTAAATTTCAGGTTTTAAAATTGGACAGTATTCATATCAAACAAATAACCAATAACTAATATCAGTAACTAATTTCTAATAACCAATAACCAGTAATTAATGTCTAATAACCAGTAAATTATTTCTAATAACTAATAACAGATAACTAATAACCCTCTACCCATTAGGCACCGAGAGGAAATCGAGATGTTCTCACCTTTTAAAAAATGGCTCGCTCTTATTGTGGCGATTTTTGTGCTCAGCGCGGGCTACTACGCCGCTGGGGCATCCTCTAAACCGGTGGTCATTGGGGCGCCGCTGCCGCTTACGGGCGATCTGAAAGAATTCGGCCGGATAATGAAAAATTCCCTTGAATTGGCAAAGGAGGCCATCAACCAGGCCGGCGGTGTCAAGGGCCGCCCTTTAGAATTGCGATATGCCGATGACCAGAGTCAGGTTTCGATGGCGGAGACAATTGTGAATATTTTAGCGGCAGACGGTTCCGTTATGATGGTCGGGGGCTATGCCAGCGATCCGACTTACCGCATGGCCAAACAAGCGCAGAAAAAGGATCTGCCGTTTCTCATCTGCACGGCTTCAGCCGACAAAATCACCCAGCGTGACTGGAAGAACATTTATCGTCTCAATCCACCGATCAGCGAATATACCAAAGGAATGGAAGATTTCTGGATCAAAAATTTCAAACCCAAATCCATGGCGATTGTATATGAAAACAGCATGTTCGGAACCACCGGGGCCATGCGCATGATGGAATTCTGCGCTGATCGGGCCATTGAAATACGGGCGCTCACCCCTTACGACCGAACGACAGCCTCCCCCACCTTTCTGCACTCTCTGCTGGCACCGCTGACAGAAGAGCCACCGGATGTAATTTATATGATCGCTTACCTTGAAGATGCCGTATTGCTGGCGCAGCAAATCCGGGCCCTCAAGATCCCCTCTTTACTTTGCGGCGGTGCCGGTGGGTTTACACTCGAGGAATTTGTCAAACTGGCTGGCAAAGCAGCCAATTATCTCATAACAGCGGCGTTATGGTCACCGAATGTCCCCTACTCCGGCGCCATGGCCTATCACAAGCAGTATGCCGAACGCTACGGCAGCAAGCCGAGTTATCACGGTGCCGAAGCCTATTCGGCTTTGATGGTTGCCGCGGATGCTCTCAATCGAGCGAAGTCTTATAAACCGAAGGCTATTCGGGAAGCACTGGATCAGACCTACATGCAGACACCTTTCGGACCGGTCAAGTTTTATCACTATGAAGATTTTAAGCGCCAGAACAGTGTCAACACACTGGTGCTGCAGATCATTGACGGCAAATTCGAGACCATCTGGCCGCCGGAGGTGGCTTCGGCTCGATTCACTTTACCAGGCCGGGATAATCAGAAGTAAATACCCTGGTCCAGAGAGCCCGGCACTGGTTTCTCCCTAAAAGGGAGTGTTTGATTGAACCCAATAATTACAAGCATGTCAGTTCTATGGAAAGTGAAATCCTGAACTTTATCCAATCCCATCCGGTCATTAACCTTTTCCTTATAATAGGCGCGGGGGTCGTTGTCGGTAAAATCAAGATCGGGAACATCGATATCGGCTCGGTAACCGGAGTGCTTTTGGTCGGTCTGATCGCCGGTCACTTTAAGTTTACGGTTCCAACTGCTGCCCTGAACATCGGTTTTATCCTTTTTATCTATTGCGTGGGCGTTCAGGCCGGGCCCCGTTTCTGGGGAACGATTAAACAGGACGGCGGCCGTTATCTGATTCTGGCTCTGGTCACGGCAGTCTCTGCGCTCGCTTTGGCATTGGCCTTTGCGCGCGCATTCGACTTCGAGCAAGGCTACGCGCCCGGTTTGCTGGCGGGAGCGCTTTCCAGCACACCGACGCTGGTGGCTGCCAAGGATACGCTGGCTCAGGGGCTAAAACTGTCGGAAGGATTGACGACGCCGGAGGTGCTTGCAAACATCTCTGCGAGCTACGCCATCACATACGTTTTCGGTATGGCAGGACTGATCATTTTCATTGCCTCCATACCGAAGATTTTCCGCATCGATCTTCACCAAGAATCACAGAAGCTGAGCGAGGCCGCCTGGATCCGCACAAGTCGGGTTTCTGAGGAGGCAATAGAGGTCGTAGAGACGCCAACTGTCAGGGTATATCGCGTAGAGAACGAAGAAATGGTAAATCGTGAACTGGATGACCGGGAATATAGCCTTCACGCCAATGTCTCGCGCATCAAACGCGACGGCGAGGTTTTCGCACCGGACTACGCCCCGAAATTTCAACTGGGGGATCTGGTTGCCCTGGTGGGAGCGCAGGCTGCCCATGATCACGCTCTCGAAATTTTCGGTCCTGAGATTTTTGATGAGGAGCTGCTTCAACGCTCTATCGAAACCAAAAGTATTATTTTGTCGAAAAAAACCTTTGAAGGCAAAACCATCGCGGAAATGAACTTTACGGTAGAGGATAATTGCATGCTTCTGAGACTGACGCGTGCCGGAATGGACCTGCCCTGCCGCCCCGACCTGAAAATTCGACGCGGAGATGTCCTCCTTTTTTCTGGAACCAAGTATCATCTACAGATCCTGGCCGAGCGGATTGGCTTCGCAGAAAGCCGGTGGCAGCAAACCGATCTGGTGACGTTTGCCTTTGGCATTGCCTTGGGTCTCTTAATCGGCCTCCCCTCATTTGACCTGGGCGGCACCCGAATCGGACTGGGCTCGGCAGGCGGTGTGCTGGTGTCCGGAATCGCCTTCGGCATGCTGAATTCACACAACCTTTTGGTGGGAAGGTTGCCGACCGCCGCCCGCAGCATATTGATGGAGCTCGGCATGCTGCTATTCATAGTCGGTGTGGCTGTCAATGCCGGCACGACCATTGTGGAAACGTTTCTCATAGCCGGTGTCAAGCTGGTATTACTCGGCGCAGTCGTGACAGTCGTTCCGGTTTTGGTGTGTTTTTTCATCGGCCGTTACCTGCTGAAAATGAACGCCGCCCTGCTGATGGGTGCCGTTACAGGGTCGCTGACCAGCTCCGGCGCTTTGCATCAGATCAACAAAAGTGCTCAAAGCACTTTGCCCACCCTGGGTTACGTCGGGGCATACGCCTTTGCGAATGTGCTTATGACAATTGCAGGAAGTGTCGCCATGCGCATTTAACAGATCGGCAAGACTAAAGACGTCGGTTTTTTATTTGACTAGAATACACAAATTCGAGACCGTCTGGCCCCCGGAGGTGGCTTCAACTCAATTCGTTTTACCCCGGCCGGATAAACAGTAGAAATGAGCTAATACACCTTGGAACCGACGGACAATAGGGAGTCATTATGGAAGCTTATGATGTAGTTATTGTAGGAGCCGGTCCCGCAGGCCTTGCCGCTTCAATCAAGGCCAAAGAATTAGGACTAAGTTATGCAATCCTGGAAAAGGGGGAAAGCATTCTCCAGGGTATTATTGATTCCTTTCCGAGTGGCAAAACTGTTTATCCCACCATACCCAAGGGGGAACCTGAGACATTTCTCATCCCTGATCTGGAACCCGGCAATGAGCCGGTGGAAGCGTATGTAACGAAGGTGAAAGGTTGCGTTGAGAAATATGATATAGCCGTTCGGCTGGGCGAAGATGCCAACGATCTCGTCAGGATGGAGAAGGGATTCAAGGTCGTAACGAGCGGAAGCGAATACGAATGTGCCAACGTTGTTTTGGCCTTCGGAAGAAGCCTTCCCACCGAACTGGGTGTTTATGGAGATGCTGCGCATGTCCATCGGCGTCTTGATGATCCCGATCAGTTCATCGGGAAGGCCAATCTGGTTATCGGCGGCGGCAATGCAGCGGCTGATATTGTCGCGGCACTCTCAAGAGCCAAGAGAACTGCAGAAGACGACACCACCGTCTTCTGGGCCCACAGGCGGGAGCAGTTCAAAGTGGATAAAGAGGTAGCCCGCGATCTAGGGGAGGAAATTCTTCTGGGCGGAAACATCAGAATTCTTCAGGAGGCGGTCCCACGCCTGGGAGAAATCGACAAGGATGGTATTGAGAGATTGCTCATTGGGATTCACGAAATCGATGTTGCCGACGGCATGCGGTTTCACGAAGGGTTAAGCTTTCCTATGAATAATGTTATTGCCTGCATTGGAACCCAGGGGCCGGCCGCGGTGTTTGAAAAAATGGGGCTTGAGCAAGTCACGGCAGATAAAATCAGAAGCAAACCGGCGAAATCCGGGAAGGAGGGGCCGAAACTCATCGTATTGAGGCCGGGTTTTCATACCAGCACCGAAGGCATCTACGCCATCGGAGCCGCCATCAGTCCGGCATACGCCCATGAGGGCATGGATGGCAAGCTTCATCGTCGAAAGCACACCGACCTGATTTATACAGCCATCAGAGATGGCATCCAGGCTATCGAACACATCGCGCACAGAAATCAATGAGATCTCTTAAAAAAAGGAGCGACAAATGGAAACCGTCAAATATTTTGGTGAAGTAAAAAATGTTGGCTACATCTCAACTCGCCTGGCGGGAACGGATGGGGTCTCCCTGGAAACCGCAAAATGGGCTCAGGTTTTCGAAGAAGTGGGCCTGAATTGTTTCTATTTTGCCGGTGAACTGGATCGACCGTCGGAGAAATCCTATTTTGCAGCAGAAGCCCATTTTACCCACCCTGAAATCAGAGACATCAGTGAAGACGTGTTTGGCGTCAGTGTACGGAAGCGGTCGACAACCGAAAAGATCCATCAGATAACCCGCAAATTAAAGGACGATCTTTATCAGTTCATCGAAAGATTCGACCTTGATCTTCTGATTCCCCAAAATGCCTTGACGATCCCCATGAATATTCCCCTTGGCCTTGCGATCACCCAGGTTATCATGGAAACCGGCATGCCGACAGTCGCTCACCACCACGACTTTTACT
Source organism: Desulfobacterales bacterium (assembly GCA_030066155.1). GTDB lineage: Bacteria > Desulfobacterota > Desulfobacteria > Desulfobacterales > JAFDCJ01 > JAFDCJ01. Next base: position 17,893 of record JASJCE010000007.1, read on the forward strand.
GGGAACGGGATCGGTTTATGACCAACGCCGTATGGGACTATCTGCATATGGGGTTTCCGCCGGATTTGCCCACCATCGATCATGTGACGATAAATTCGTTTGCAAAACGCCAGTTGGCCCTTCGCAAAGGCGTTTCCGCAACCATGATGCCGAACATCATGGACTTTGAAAATCCTCCGCCTCCTCCGGATGATTATACGACGGATGTGCGCCAGGCCCTTGGCATCGGAGATGATGAATTGTTTATCCTCCAGCCGACACGGGTGGTGGCGCGCAAAGGAATTGAAATGGCGATCGAACTGGTGAGCCGGTTGGGCAAAAAAGCCAAACTGGTGATCTCGCATGCCTCCGGTGATGAAGGTTATGATTATCAAAATCGACTAAAAGAATATTCGGAATTTCTGAATGTGGACACGATATTCGTGGACGAGATCATCGATGAGGATAGGGGGCAGACTGAAGACGGTCGAAAGGTTTACACGCTGGGAGATGTCTATCCGTATTGCGATCTCGTCACCTATCCCTCCACGTTCGAGGGCTTCGGCAATGCCTTTCTGGAGGCCGTCTATTTTCATAAACCGATCGTGGTGAATAAATATTCGATCTACACCCAGGACATAAAACCCAAAGGTTTTCGGGCCGTCGAGCTCGACGGTTATGTCACGCATGCCGCGGTGGCGGAGACAGAAAAGATATTAGAGGACGCTAAATTATGTCAGGAGATCGTTGATCACAACTATGAGGTCGGCAAGCAGTTTTTTTCGTTCTCTGTTCTCCGGGAAAGGCTAAAAGCCTACATTACGGACCATATGCAGCTGAGGGCAAGGGCTTGATGGGTTTGTAAACATTAATTGAGGAATTCAGGGATTAAGGGATTGAGGGATTGGGAGGCTGATAAATTGAGGAATTGAGATATTAAAGGATGATATAGCCGCAAAAAGGCGCAAAAAACGCAAAAGTTGGTTTTCGCTATCAGTAATATCAATAAGTTACAAAGTCGAAATTCGACAATTTTGACTTTTTACGAGACCGTCAATTTTAGGTCCACAAAATGGAAACCTCGTAGGCTTCCAGCCTGCGATCGTGGGTGACCAGGGTCAGGTCTTCAGAGACCGCCTGTGCGATCAGCATCCGATCGAAGGGATCACCGTGATGTGAAGGCAATGCTGCCGCCGCTTCAGCATGGGAAAAGGAAATGAGCAGCTTCTCAAAACCGCTGTTTTCAACCCCCGACTCAATGCTATCCGGAAGGTCAAGTCTGCCCAGGGATGCTTTAATAGCCGCTTCCCAGGCAGTCGCCGCGCTGACAAACACCACATCGGCTTCGGCAATCGCCGATCTTGCCGGCTCCTGCAATAGTCGATCGTTAGCCCGCCACCAGAGGAAAACATGTGTGTCCAGGAGCAGTTTATTTATCCTCATCAGCTTGTCCTTCGAACGGGGACTGAATATCATCCGGAAGCGGCGCATCAAAATCATCGGAGATGCGAATCTTGCCCTCCCAGCCTCCGGGTTTACGTTTGGCTTTCGGTTTCGGCAGCGGAACGAGTTTGGCAAGTGGTACGCCGGATTTGGCAATCAGGATTTCTTCACCTTTTGCTGCCCGGTCGATTAGATTCGACAGGCGTGTTTTTGCTTCGTATAGATTATAAATATATTCGGGCATTGTGGATTCTCCAAATTGGTCAACCTTGACCAATCTTATGCGTTATTTTAAGATTTGTCAAGATACAGAGATCCAGGTTATTGATTTTTACTATATCCGCTGGATTCTCAGGGTGCGATCAATTTATAACCATAATATTGATGAATTCGATAGAAGTCGGAAATTTCGAATTTGGATATCTGAAAAAGTTGAATGTATTGAGTGTGAAATTTGACTTTTGCGCTTTTTGCGCCTTTTTGCGGCTATATCAAGCATAGACAACTCTGAACGATGAACCCTGGTCGCCTCTGGCGCCGCCGGAGGCGGGTAAACCTTGAACCTGTGAACGCATACAAAGGAGGTACTCAATCATGAACTGCAATTACCATAAGATTACCGGATTTCACAAATCGCTCCCGGTCGCTATCACCATCTTATTGCTGATGCTCAGCCTCACCGTCCAGTTAGATGAAGCATATGCCATGCAGGAAACCTCACACCATGGACCGCACTGGGGCTATGAACCGGAAAATGGACCTGCCAGCTGGGGTAAACTCAATCGGGATTGGGCGCTGTGCGCCGATGGCAAAGCCCAATCCCCGATCGACTTTAGAGGCGCCCGGCAGAAAAAATCGGATGCAATGAAACTGGCGTTTCCGGCCGCCAATTTGAGAATTATACATCAAACCCACGTCCTGGACGCCATCGACAACGGCCATACGATCCAGATCAACTATGACAGCGGAGAGACATTTACGGTCGGCAACGAGACTTACGCACTGCGGCAGTATCACTTCCATTCCCCCAGCGAGCATACGGTGAAGGGGCGTCACTATCCCATGGAAATGCATCTCGTGCATCTCAGCCAAGACAAAAAGATCGCGGTGATCGGGGTGTTCATCGAAGAAGGGAGCCACAATACTGCGTTCGATGCTATCTGGTCCAATTTGCCCCACAAGACCGGCCAGGAAGTCCACATCGAAAACGTCCAGGTCGACATTGATGATATGCTGCCAAAAAACAAAACGACCTACCGCTATTCGGGTTCACTAACAACCCCGCCTTGCAGCGAGGCAGTCCGCTGGTTCGTGTATGCCGAACCCATCGAGCTGTCGAGGGATCAGATCAAGACCTTCCGAAGCATCTTCCACGGAAACAATCGACCGATCCAACCGTTGAACAATCGACTACTGCATTTTGATAAGGTGGGGGAGACGAAAGAGTGATTCAGGTTTCAGGCTAGATGAAGGTTTCAGTGTTCAGTGTTCAGGGCTTAAGGAATGACGAATGTCGATTAACGAATGTTGAATTAATGAATTCTATCGATTGAAAATAATAGTCAGAAGAGGGAACGAGTTGCGGGTGTCAGGGTTCAGGAGGGGCGGAGGTTTCAGGTTTCAGCCCGCCCTGGCGCGAAGATACACCTTTGATGTGGCCCATTTTATTAATAGGGAAGAATGCCGTATCTACATAGCAAATTTAAAACCAGGTCTGGGCCAGGGTGTTCAGGTTTCAGGAGGAACGGAGGGTTCAGAGGTTCTAAATTCAGCGTTATAGGTTCAAAGGTTCTAGTTTCCTAGTTATAGGTTTTAAGGAATAAAAGACAAAATTCCGGTTAACCCTGAACCGGGAACCTGGAACGGGGAACCTCAATAAGGTGTCAGGAGGGACGGAGGGTTCAGAGGTTCTGGGTTCTGGGCTAAAGATTAAGAGTCACGAGTTACAAGTGACGAGTTACGAGTTTCAGGTTACGGTTACGGGCTACGGGTCACTGATTGCTCGTCACTCGTTACTATTCACTCGTCACTATTCACGGTTCGAGGTTCTGCTTTCTGGGTTCAGTCTGATCAAATAAAAAACTATAGATTTTTTAAAGAAAAAGAGGAATGGATTCTTATCTTAAAGAAAATAACTGGACAGGATCGACAGGATTGTTAAGATAATGCGGCCTTCGGCCGAAAGGCCCCTCGCCGCAGGCGAAAGTATTCCTGATAATCCTGTTAATCCTGTCTAAATAAAAATAATAAAAATCGAATCCATTCCATAATTCTTCAATCTTCAATCGTCATTCGCCATTCCAGGTAGTTTCACACGAGGAGTCACTTCATGGGAAAAAAGGTTGCTATATACCGCGGGAGTTTTAATCCCCCGGGTCGCCGTCACCGGCTGGTGGCTGAGAAGCTATGCCAGGAGTTTGATGACGTCATCGTTGCGCCATGGCACCGGCTGCCCGGAGAAACCATCAAATATGACGTCCCCCCGGTTTACCGTGCCACCATGATCGACCTCGCCTTTCAGAGCCTTCCAAAGGTGCGGATCGAGTTTCTGGATCTGGAGTCCGCCGAGTACACCCCGGCAAGAAATATATTGGAGAAGATTACGTTTCATGGGGACATCTGGTTCATCCTCAGGCCGGATATGATAAAAGGCGGTGCCATGGGCGAGTCGAGGGTACACCGATCGCGAGACGAGCGTTTCTGGCAGGACCAGCAGTTTGTGATCGTACGTAAGGCCGGGGAAAAAATCGATCCCTCTGACCTGCCACCCCACCATCGGTTCCTCGACATTGAAGAAGGCATGGACAGCGAGGAAATCCGGAGTCGAATCTTTCACAAGCAACCGATCAGCGACTGGATCGATCCCAAAGTCGAGGCTTACATCCGCCGACGTTCTTTATACACCGGTATGCCGCAGTCCCGAACGACCCGTTTCCGGATAGAAGAAGTGCGTCCCTTGATCGTTGCCGATGAGTGGAATAAAAAGTCGCAGGAGATGCGAAAAAAGCTCCCCAAGGAGAACACCGATGATCCGAATATCATTCTGGTTGTGGGGGGCGACGGCACCATGCTCCGGGCAATCCGGAAACTCTGGCGGAAACGGTTGCCCTTTTTTGGGATCAACACCGGCCACCTCGGCTTCTTGCTGAATTCCGGCCGGCCTCCCGATCTTGTGGGCCAATCGCTGATCGTCGAACAACTGTCCATGCTCCATGTCGAGACGCTGGGTCTGGACGGCGAGAAGAAGATTTCCCTTGCCTTCAATGAAGCCTGGGTAGAACGCGGAACCGGTCAGACAGCATGGATCGAGGTCATGGTCGATGAGAGGCCCCGATTGAAAAGGATGGTGGCCGATGGCGCTTTGGTGTCAACGGCGGCCGGGTCTGCATCGTACGCCCGCGCCATGGGCGCAGCGCCCCTGCCGCTGAGCACACCGGCCCTTCTGTTAGTCGGGTCCAATGTATTATTCCCTGTTTTCTGGCAACCGGCAGTTTTGCCGCTCAATTCCAGGGTAGAGTTCCGGACCCTGGATCCTGTGAAGCGTCCTCTGAATGGTTTTGTGGATGGCGTGCCGCGGGGCAAGGTCTCGTGGATGGGTGTTAAAACCAGTAATATTGCCGCAGTGGAACTGGCCTTTGATACCAGCCACGATCCTGCCGAAAAGTTGGCCCGGATTCAGTTCCCCGCAACAGGCGATGCGGAATGAGTGGCAAAGGAAAGAAGGTAAGAGGCTAGGAAGGTGAGAAGGTGAGATAAAAACCGAATTCCCTATTCAATTTTAAAAACGATCCAAGCTAAGGGTTCGCGAGAAAATTAATTCACAGATTTTAAGCGTTGAGGCGCCTGGCTGGCAAGGCGTGAAAGAGCAGGAATATCAAGCATATTCCGAGCTTTCACAACGCTGCCAGGCAGGATGCATCGGCGCTTAAAATGTGAAGTTATTTTTGAGCGAGCCCTAAAGTATTAAGCATATCATCAAAATGATATAGCCGCAAAAAGCACAAAGATAGATTAAAATGGTCATGCCCAATATTTCCTCACTACCTTCTGCACTTATTTAAGAGATAAAATTTAGGATCAATCGAAATTTTGTGCTATAGTGAGAATCATCTTATACTGGAGGAACGGCATATCTTGAAAGAAAATAGGTTATTGGATGCCAACCATTCAAAATATTTCAGGCCCATTTCGATTCTTCTTTTATAGTTTCGATTGCAACGAGCCGGTACATGTTCATGTGCGACGCGAAAATATGACCTGCAAATTTTGGCTTGAACCTATAGCTTTAAGTGAAAATCATGGATTCTCCAGTAGGGAATTGAACCGAATTCGTCGGATTATTCAGACAAACACGGAAAAAATCATTGAGGCTTGGTATGAACACTGTGGTTAATATAATTGAACCTCGCATTAAACACATCGAAGTAACTGAAGATACAATTACGGCTCATCTGATAGACGGTCGTGTTATCAGCGTCCCGCTAGCTTGGTCGTGGCGTTTGTCAGATGCAACCGTGGAACAACGGAATAAATGGGAACTTATCGGAGAAGGTCAAGGCGTGCACTGGCCTGATATCGACGAAGACATCAGCGCAAACGGAATGCTGACCGGGATCCCGTCGCGTCCTCCTCAGCGGGTTACAGTATAAAATTGACTCGCTGGGAAACTCCGTAATCCGAATCATACATTTCGGTTAGGGCAAGGCTGTTAAGATTCATTAATGAAAAGTATTAACAGATTTTCCACAGTATACCCCATCGTTTTCGATTCTGCACGTACGATATTAAAGATCGCCCACCCTTCAAAAAAAGAATTCCACTCACTCAAAATTCATAAATCGAATGATTTAAAAAAGTTGATTCTATTTCACATTTTTTCGATATCTGAGACCACAAGGACGAAGCCATAGCCCCTTCCACCGGCCTTCCTCATTCCCCCAGCAGGTGACCGCTAATTTTCTATTTCTCCCTTCTCTGCCATCAATTTTTGAAACCGGCGCATGGCGATCAGGTGAATAACCGCCTGGGTCAGGCTGTAAAATCCCCAGGGCAGACGGGGTCTGAAATCATGGATGGCGGCAATGGTAAAGCGGCCTTTCAGTACATCCCGAAACTCGAAACGCGGTGTCAGGTCACCATGTCCTCTGGCGAGCAGTCCCCCGGTAATGAAATACATGCGTCGGTCGGTCGAGCTGTGATTCGGCTTAAAGGTCAGGGTTATCAGGTTCAGCCGCGGAAATCGAATGAATATGCGGCAGGTGCCGGTGTCATCCACTTCACAAATCACAAATGGGCGGGCGAAGTGCGGAAGCCACTGGAAAAACGTGTCGGCAACCCAGGTGGCATCGCGACCTTGCTGCAGGACGATACGCTGAATTGACCGCACATTACCTCTGGCGCGCAGTCCGGCAATATGTTTCTTGAGAAACGGCTGGCGCGGATTGGGAGGGATCTGCCCATATTTTTTCAGGTACGGATCGAGCACTTCGCGGGCCAGCATGGCCTTTCCGGCAATAAACTGCTGCAGCGGATTATCCCGCACCACAGCGTCATGGCTGAAAGCCTCGATCGCCAGCTTTATCAGGGCCGGGTGAGCACGCCGGTTGAGTAAACGCAGGTACCCGGCAAAAAGACGCTCCGGGAAAAACGGAACCGTAATGGCAAACTGTTTCTTTTTTAAAACAGAAGCGGCTCGACGCAGCAGCTCCCGCAGCGTCAGGACCACTGGTCCGCCGATATCATATTCCTGTCCGTAGGCCTCCTGCTTGCCGAGGCAATATCGAACAGCCCGGACGACGTCCACCACGGCGATGGGTTGTTGTCGGTTGTCGGCCCATGAGGGAATGAGCACCACCGGCAGTCGGGTCGCCAGGTTGACCAGCAGTCGAAGTGTGTTGCTTCCCGGTGCCACCACCAGTCCGGCTCGCAGCACGGTGAGCGGCGTTCCGTAGATCGAGAGGGCCTCGGTAATTTCATCACGCCGGGTCCAGAATTCCAATGAAGCCTCGCCCTCGGGATGGAGGTCAGCCAGGTAGATGATCTGTTTTACACCTTCGAGATGGGCGGCCCGGGCAAAATTATCCGCAATCAGCAAATCCATGTTTTCACACTCTGCCTGGTCCAGACGGGCGGTCGGTATACGGGTGTGGAAGAGGTAAATAAGGACATCGCAACCGGCAACAGCCTTCTGCGCACCCTTTCTCGAAAACGGTTCGCAATAGCGCCAGGAGAAAGGTTGGCCGGCATCCGATTCCGGCGGCAACCGCTCCCGGGAGCCAACAACGGCAGTAACGTCATAGTCCCGGGCCAGATCCTGGCAGACAGCGGAGCCAATGGAACCGCCCGCCCCGGCCACCACTACTTTTGTTCGATTGTTTGAGGTCATAATTACTACAAATTGAACGTCCAACATTGAACATTGAACGTCCAACTTCCAATAAGGATGGCGCTCTCCGAGCCGTAGGCGCCAAATCCCCTACGAGCCGGAGGCTACGCTCAGTCGATTTTAAAACCAACAAATTTTAATGAAATGATGATTTAAAATCCACTAGATTCAAAGAAGAGGAGCAATTTTCGACGGCTACATTTGTCCGCGCCAAGTTTTACTCAATATTAATTAAAAAAGACAGAATACCATATTCGAAGTTCGACGTTGGACGTTCGATGTTGGACGTTCGTTCTTATTAATTTACAATTAACAAATAACGCCTAATCGAGCGGCTTTTTGCTCGATTAGGTTACAACTCCTAAAAAAAGCGCCTGATCATCGTCCGGCGGTCGGCTGCCGGCAAACTGGTCGACGTCCACTACTATCTTATCTATAATTCGCCGAGAATTATCTGAATGATTCTCGGCCAGCAGTTGAAGCAAACGCTCTTCACCATAAACCTCACCAGCAATATTAAACCTTTCGGGAATCCCGTCCGTATATAACAGCAGGCGATCACCGGATTCTAATTTTGTCTCTGCCACCGGAATATGTTCGTAAGGATAAATTCCCATGGGGTGAACTGTCTCACAGTCAAGCGCAAGCGATCTATTTTCACCCTGCCGATAGATCATCGGCGGCGGATGACCGGCGCTGGCGAATCTCAGGGTGCGATGATCGGCGTCGAAAACCGCATATAAAGCGGTTACGAAGCTGGGGTCGGCAAACTTACACAGAATACGGTTCATATAGGTTAACACTTCACCGGGCTCAGTTAAGGCGCCGGAATATGAGTGGAACAGAGAACAGGTCATGGCCATCAGTACCGCGGCCGGAGCGCTGTGGCCTTCGGCATCGGCAATTAAAAATCCCCACCGGTTACCCGGTATTTCGACAATATCATAATAGTCTCCACCGGCATAACGGCTAGTTTCGTAGTAGACGGCCAGATCAATCCCATTAATTGCCGGCAGGTTTTTGGGCAACAGTCGACGCTGAACCTGGGAGACGACTTGCAGTTCATGCTCGAGTTGGTTTCTCTGACTCTGAACTTCCCTTTGCAGCCGGTGGATGGTCAAGTGGGTATTCACCCGTGCATTGATCTCGTCGGGCTGAAACGGTTTGGACACATAGTCCACCGCCCCCAACTGCAGACCTCTTACCTTGTCCTCAGTATCTCCCAGTGAAGACAGAAAGATCACCGGGATGTCTTCAGTGCTTGGATTGGATTTCAATCGGCGGCAAACCTCAAACCCATCGATACCCGGCATCATGATATCCAGCAAAATTAAATCCGGATGGTCCTCCAATGCTATGGCAAGCGCTCTTTCACCATTTTTTGCGATCAGGATTTTGCAATTGATGCTTTGAAGTGTATGACGAAGCACCTGAAGATTGGTTGGATTGTCGTCAACCAGCAGGATGATTTCTCGTTTGTTGTTGTTATTGGGCATCCCAAACACTGCCTTAGATTCAATAAAGTTTCACACGATCGCCGGCTCTAGTCGCGAACTTCCAGTCTAATCAAGTAAAAACTCTAGCTTTTGAAAGGAAAAGAGGAATGGATTCCTATCTTAAAGAAAATAATTGGACAGGATCAACAGGATCGCTATGATAATGCGGCCTTCGGCCGAAAGGCCTCTCGCCGCAGGCGAAAAAATTCCTGGTAATCCTGTTAATCCTGTCTAAATAGAAATAGTAAAATCGAATCCATTCCATATTCATTCATTTATTTGAAATTTGAGATTTGTTATTTAATATATACACTGTTCCACTATTTACTATTACCATAGCCAATCTGCCCAACCGATTTTTCCAGTCAACTCACCATTTCCGCAATTACTTCAAAATCCAGATTTTCCGCCAATTCAATAAGCTTTTCACTGAACGGTGTGTAGGCATCCGAACGGTTTTGCAGTTCTTCTGCAAGGGCGATGAGATCCTCTATGTCTCCCTTATTGGCGGCTTTCAGTATGCGATCGATCTCGTCCCTGGACATTTCAGGTGCCTGGTCGATAACAGCTGACATCGGTAGTTTGTCATTTTCTTCACCTGCATTCGACGACGACCGCAGCGATTTTGCCGATTCGAGCGCCTGACTCAGAGCAGCTTCAAAACTCCGGTATATCTCATTCAGCTTTTTCTTCGAAGGCTCCCCATTGGTATCTCCTTTTTTCAGGAGTTTTTCCATTTCAATGGCAGCCATCAGCAGTTCGGTCGCCGCCAGATTGCCGGCCGGCCCCTTGAGATTATGCACCAAGTCGCGGGCCGCCGGCAGATTATCGGTATCCAGCGCTTCACGCAGTTCAGCCGTTACCCCCTGGTAATCGGCACCAAAATCCGACAGCAGCTTGCGGTACAGAACCCTGTTCCCCCGCAAGCGTTTTACCCCGGCTGCAAGATCAAATCCCGGCAACGTAATTGGAAGCTCTTCTTCTATCTGCCCCAACCGGGTTAAATCTGTTCCCTCAAGCGTTCCTTGCGGCTCTTGATCCAGGGTTGTATGCTCCCGTGGCGGAATCCATTTTAGCAGTGTGGCAAACAGCTGGTCCGGATCAATGGGTTTGGTGACATGGTCGTTCATCCCGGCCGCCAGACTTTTTTCCGCATCACCAACCATGGCATGCGCCGTCATGGCGATGATAGGTACTGGATTCTGGATACTCGATGCTGGATTCTGGATACTCGATGCTCGATGCTGGATGCTGGATGCCGGATGCTGGATCCCAGCGCTTGAAGTTCCGAGGTCCGAAGACTGAGGACTGAAGATTGAGGATTGTTTTCCGATTTTAGATTTCTTCTCACCTTCCCACCTTCTCATCCTCTTAACTTCATTCTGTTGTCCTCCGACTTCCGCTTTCCCACTTCCGCTTTCCCACTTCCGAATTCGCCTCGTGGCGGTATATCCATCCATCACGGGCATCTGAATGTCCATCAGGACCGCCTCAAAATCCGTTTCCTTTACGGCGCTGACAGCCTCCTGACCATTTTTTGCCTGCGAAACATCGAGTCCCGCCCCTTCAAGGATCTCCCTGGCGACTTGCCGGCTGATATCATTATCTTCAACCAAAAGCACCCGGGCCCCATAAATGGCCCTCAATTCTTCAGGATCATCCTCTTTTTTTTGCGCAGCGGGTGATACTTTTCGTACCTCGCGGCCCATGGCCTGCATGATGGCATCAAGCAGCATCGATTGGCTCAGCGGTTTCAGCAGATAACCCTCCAGCCCCAAATTTTCGGCTTGCTGCATAACATCTTCGCGGCCATAGCCGGTGACCAAAATAATCGGCGGGATTTTGCGCAGGGTCGGGTGCTGCTTAATTTTTTGCGTGGCTTCGATGCCGTCCATTCCCGGCATCTTCCAGTCCATGATGACCAGATCAAAAAGCCGGTCATCCGGGGCGTTTTCCAACTCAGCCAGGCCCTCTTCGCCGGAGGCGGCCAGAACCACTTCAAAAGAGAACGACGTCAGGATATTTTCCAGAATTTGCCTTGAGGCGACATTGTCATCCACCACCAGGACCTTGATGCCATAAAGATCCGGTGAGGGCCTTAAACGGTCCACGGTTTTTTCTTTGCCCAGAGCAAAACTGGCTGTGAAGCTGAAGGTGCTGCCCCGGCCGGATTCGCTTTCGACCCGAATGTTTCCGCCCATCAATTCGATTAGCCGTTTACTGATGGTCAAACCCAGGCCGGTTCCGCCAAATTTCCGGGTGGTGGAGGTGTCGGCCTGGGAGAAAGCCTCGAAGAGTTTGTCAATTTGATCCGGGGTCAGTCCGATGCCGGAGTCGCTTACCGAAAACTTCAATGTAACCCGGTCCTCATTTCGGTCTGCCACCTCGGTGGAGACGATGATATCCCCGGATTCAGTGAACTTAACCGCATTATTGGCCAGATTGATTAGAATCTGTCCAAGCCTGAGCGGATCGCCGACCAGAAATCTGGGAACCGCCCAATCTGTGTTGAAAAGAACTTCGAGATCCTCTTTTTCACGGGATTTGACGGTTACCAGGTTGGCCAGGTTATCCAGAACAGTGTCCAGGTTAAATTCCACCGATTCCATTTCCAGCTTGCCGGCTTCGATCTTGGAAAAATCCAAAATGTCGTTGATAATGCCCAGCAGAGAATTGGCCGAAGATTGAATTTTTTCCAGGTAGTCCCGCTGCCTGGGAGACAACTCGGTTTTCAACGCTAAATGCGACATGCCAATGACGGCATTCATGGGCGTGCGAATCTCGTGACTCATGTTGGCGAGAAAGTCACTTTTGGCCCGGGTGGCTTCTTCGGCAATATTTTTTGCAATGACAAGCTCTTCTTCCATACGCTTGCGCTCAGTGATGTCCTGGGAGAAAATAGCCACGCCGGCGATAGTGCCGTCCTTGTCATATACCGGATAATTGATGTGATGAAAAACAATTCCGTCGCGCTCATCTTCAAATTCAGCCGGCACGCCGGTTTGCAGGACATTGTTGAAATGCGTTTTTCGGGGCTCACGGATATTCCGAGGCAGAAGATCGAAAATACCGACGCCGATGAGTTCGTCGGTGGTTTTTTTAAGTCTGCTCGCGGCGGTTTGATTGACCGCGACAACATTGCCATCGCCATCCAACAGCAGAAGCGACTCCCGGGTGGCATCCAGCAGCCCCCGCGCGGCCGCTCTGCTGTGCCGTAGCGCCTCTTCGGCATGTTTTTTTTCACTGATATCCCGGATAAAGGCCAGAAAATAATCCGTCCCTTCATAAGTCAGCGACCTGGCGGAAATCTCCACCGGGAATTGGACCTGGTCTTTGCGCTGCCATACCGATTCAAAGGTCATCTGCCCCTTTTGCCGCAGCTCCTTGCAGAAGCCCGGCCAGGCGTTTTGATGAATGACCGGGTCAAAATCGAAAACCGAGAGCTTCATCAGCTCGTCCTGGCTGTAGCCGAGCGTTATACCGGCCAACTTGTTTACATAGACCATGTCGGCGCTCTCGGAGTGCAGCCACTGGATGGCATCCGGTGCATTATCAAAGGCAAACTTGGTAAAGGTCAGCTCCCGGTTGACGGCCTTTACGGCCTCCTCGGCCAGTTGACGCTTAACCACCTCCCGCGCCAGTCGCCGGTTCCATATCAGAATTATTGTAACGATGCTGCCGGCAATCAGGACGATTGCCAGACTGATTCCGCTGACCATCTGCCAGTCGATTTGTCTTTGAAAACGGATATTGACCCATTTCTCTTTAATGATCTGTTTTTCACGCGGGGTAATGGAGGTGAGGATTTTTTCCAGAACCTCACTCCAGGAAAGATCCCCAACCACCTCGAAGCGGGTACCCATTTTTTCCGACAGGATTCGGATATAGTCGGAGGTGATCCCGGCAGGCTTGCCATCCGCATCAAAATATTCCACTGGTGCCCAGCTCGGATCGATTCCCAGCCGCATGATCGGTTGTTTTTCCAGCCAGGCCTGCTCCGCCGGCGCAAATTCCAGCGAAACCTCACCCGGCTTTTTTTCGCCGGCTGTATTCTGTGCACCAACCGGATCAATGTTTAATCCGAAAATAAAGATAGAAACTGCCAGAAAGGCAATAGTGAGGAATTTTTGCAGGAAATTTATATGCGTATCTGTTCGCTTTCTGTGTGTTCTCAACGATCCAATAATCCCTTGATCATCTGATTGATACATCCTGACAACTCAAATGAACTTCAACTAAATATCTCGCAGAGCCCGCTGAGCACACAGCGCTTTTTTGATTGTTCTCTGAGAACTCTGGGGACTCTGTGAGAGATTAATTTTCTTAAGTTTCTTTTCTGATCAGACCGGCCGTTTTTTGGGCCAACGGCTGGGCTGAACCTTGAACCTTATATTTACTTAATTTCGGAAACTGCCGATTGCTTTGGCGCTGGTTTGACTTCGGGAGCTGCCGGTTTAGGGGACTGGGTCTGGGCCGGGCCCGATTTTGCGCTCATCTGCAGTTCACCGTCAAATACAGCACCGTCCTGGATTGAAATCTTGGGGGTTTCCAGACGCCCTTTCATCGAGGCCGCCGTATCGAGTAAAATCCGTTCCTTGGCAACGATGGTTCCATCCACATTGCCGTTGATCGACACGCCGGTTGCATTGATATTGCCTTTGATGACGGCACCCTGGGCAACTTTTAGTTGACCCTTTAGATCGAAATCACCATCGAAGGTACCCAGTATAATCAGATTGCCTTGACCGGAAACGGTGCCGTTTATTTTTAGATTTTTCCCTAAATAGGTCGTGTCGTTACCTGCATCGGAAGCTTTAGCGCTTGTGATGGGTTTGGAAGGTGTTTTTTTCGGTTCCTTGGGGGTATTGCGATTGACCGGCTGCGTTGCCTGACTGCCGGTACCCTTTACCTCTGGTTCCTTTTTACCAAATATTGCCATTCATCCACTCCTTCTCTGAGTTGGTTTTAAAATGATTACGCCGTCATGAAACACCGCTTTCAGGTGCAAAAAACTCGAATTCATCTTTGGCTGCTGTGGAAACCGATGACGCCGAATCGGACGGATTAATCAGTACGTTTTTTGAATTTTGCCTGAGTCCTCCAAAAGCGGATAAAGAGAGGTCTTCTTAATTTTACATGCGAAATACAAGATGTTATGTATTCAATCATATCGGAAAAATCGAAAAAAGTAAAAAAATTTATAGAAAATGCGGGATTTGTGGTATAAGTTTGTGACGTGGATTGGCGTATCTCAAATCACACCAGTAGATCCAAACCGGGAGTATACCATGGTGGGATCACATTCCAGACTCATCCTCTATCTATGCGCTATCGCTATCCTCTTCAGCAACCCGAATGCCGATGCGATTGACGAGAGTCGGAAATTCAAAACTGCCAGAGACAACCTGGTAAAATACCATATAGAGCGCAAGGGTATCTCCGATCCCAACGTCCTGGCGGCGATGCGTTCCGTGCCGCGCCATCGATTCGTGCCGAAACGAATTAAATCATCGGCCTATGCCGACACGGCGCTTCCCATCGGAGAAGGCCAGACCATATCCCAACCTTACGTGGTTGCTCTGATGACCGCCAGCCTGAAGCTGGAGCCTGCACACCGCGTTCTGGAGATCGGCACCGGTTCAGGTTACCAGGCGGCTGTCCTGGCAGAGATTGTCAAAGAGGTTTATTCAATCGAAATCAAGGAAAAATTGCACAACCGCTCACGGCAGCTCATCGACGTCCTTGGATATCACAATATTGTTTCCCGTCATGGCGATGGGTACTATGGCTGGGAGGAAGCCGCACCCTTTGATGCAATCATGATTACCGCCGCCGTCAACCACATTCCACCGCCCCTGCTGAAGCAACTCAAACTCGGGGGTCGGCTCATCCTGCCACTTGGGAATCCATTCTCTTATCAGAATCTAACTCTGGTCACCAAGACTGGGGAAAGCTATAAAACCCGCCAGATAACCGGTGTGCTGTTCGTTCCGATGACCGGGCATGCTTTAGAAAAGTAGGCAGTAGATTTTTGATGATGCTGTGCAAACAGGTATATTTAGTTCTAATGATACGCGTGTAAAATCTCAAATCACAAATATCAAATATCAAACAAATTCCAATAACCAAAATCCAAAATTCGAAACAACATGATACAGCAAAAAATTAATTTCGGAAAAAGTATTAATCCACATAGCCGAAGCTGATTTTCTTATGACCATCAGTGAGGTTTGGGTCATTTAAAAATTGGAACTTGAGATTTATTTGGGATTTGGTGCTTGTGATTTGAGATTTATCTGTATGCTGATATTTCACAAACAACAGGCAAAACTCGCCGGACAACAATCAAATTAATGCTTCTAATATCGGTCTTCTTCGCATCCTGTTCAACCCTCGCCTTCGAGGTGCTCTTAACCCGGGTTTTCTCCATTAGCCAATGGAACCATCTTTCCTTTATGGTGATCAGCATCGCACTGTTCGGATTTGGCGCCAGCGGAACCTTTCTCTCTTTTGCTGAAATCCGCAAAAAAGACTGGAGCCAAAAATTGCGATCCGAAAACGGGCAACATGCGATTGTCGTTCTGCTCTCACTGACAATGATATTGTCGTTTCTGACCGTTAACCGCCTGCCATTGGATTATTTCAGACTGCCCGTCGATCCGTTTCAGGCAGTTTTGCTGGTCGCCGCCTATCTGCTTCTGGCCCTGCCCTTCTTCTTCTCCGGCTTGATTATTTCTATCGCGTATGTTTCTTCTCCTGAAAAAACCGGATTGATCTACTTTGCCGCCATGTTCGGCTCGGCAGTGGGGGCGGCCATGCCGTTCCCGCTGCTTCTATTGCTGGATGAGGGCCGACTGATCATCATATCCGCCCTGGTTGCTTTAATTCCGGCTTTAAGGCCGATTATGAAAGGCCAGTCGCCACAACATGCCGGATCGGCGAAAAAGAAGCGCTATCCGGCATTGGCAACGGTCCCGGCTCCGGCTCTGGCGGCATTGGCAATTTATTTGCTGACACCGGCGGGTGAAACGATAACCGACGTTGTGCCGTCCCCCTACAAGGGGCTGCCTCAAGTTTTAAAATTTCCCTCGACTCAAATCACAGCCCGGCATAGCAGTATCAGGGGGCGTATTGACCGCATTACGACCCCTTACATTCGTTTTGCTCCGGGTTTGAGCCTCCGGCACACCGACCGTCTGCCCGCTCAGGATGCAGTTTATACGGACGGAGACAATCAACTGGTATTGTATGATCTGGTCGGCGGCCCGCGGAACACTCGATTTGCGAAACGTCTGCTGTCATACGTCGGGTATTTTCTGCAGGGCAATCCCGAACGGGTGCTGCTCGTTCTTGCCGGCGGCGGTTCGTCCGTTGCCTGTGCCGCAGCTTCCGGTGCCAGGAGCGTCACCATTCTGGAGGACTCGGCCCACATCGCCGATATGTTGCGGCGACATTACCCCTATCACGTTGTCAACCGGCATCAGCGCCCATTTCTGGCACGTGACGACCAGCTCTACGACGTTGTCCATATTGAAAATTGGGGGGCATCCATCCCCGGCGTTGCGGTACTCAACCAGGAGCATATGCTTACCATCGAAGCATTGACCGAATACTGGAACCACCTGACGTCATCCGGTGTGGTGGTCATTTCACGCAAACTGCTGCTGCCCCCTTCGGATACGGTGCGTCTGTGGAGCGCGGCTCACGAGGCCCTGATGGCGACCGGAATCGCGCAACCTGCAAGACATCTGGCAATGCTCCGCAATTTCGACACCTTTACGTTGATCATGTCCAAGAAACAATTCCATGATCAACGCGTCAGAGATTTCGCCGAATCGTTGAATTTCGATCTGGTCTTCCTGCAGGGTATGGATCCGCAGGAGGCCAATCGATTTCATGTTTTTGATGAGCCCTATCACCACGGCACAATCGATCGGTTGACAAAGATGTACCAAAGCCAACGGCAGTCGGATTTTTTCCGGCAGTATGTCCTGGATGTGGCTCCCCAATCCGATTTGCGACCCTTTCCGGCCAGATTTTTGAAATGGTCACAGGTTGTAAAGCTATATCACAGTACGGGCAATCGCTTCTATAACCTACTCATGTCCGGTGAAATCGTCGTTGTCATAGTCTTCCTCGAAGCGCTCCTGGTGGCGACTATCCTGCTTGTCTTCCCGTTATTAGTGGGGACGCGGAGCGCACCAAAACCGCATATGTCAGCTCTTGTCTATTTTTTTGCCGTGGGTGCCGGCTTTATGTTTGTCGAAATTTACTTTATCAAGCGTTTCATTATTCTGATCGGTGACCCGGTCATCAGTTTTACACTGGTTATAGCCGGATTGTTGTTCTTCTCCAGTCTCGGCGGAATATGGCTTCACGGCAAATCGCGTCCCGGGACCCAACGGGTCATCATGATCCTGATCGCCGTATTGATATTGGAGGCCGTAATTTTCGAGCTGGTTTTACCCGGTCTTCTTAAAACACCGGCTGTGGTCAGATATACAACGATCCTGTTGCTTTTACTTCCGAGCGGCTTTCTGATGGGAATTCCATTTCCACTCGCCATGCGCGATCTGGTCAACCTGCCGGTTCAACGCGCCTACGCCTGGTCGGTCAACGGATGTGCCTCGGTGCTAACCGCCATTGCCGCCGCCCAGGTAGCGATCAGCTGGGGTATCGCCCACGTCGCTGCTGCGGGGATCATTGCATACGGAATTGCGGCGCTTGCGGTGCGGGGAAACGGCATTCGGTTTTCGGCTTTCGGCATTAGATGATGGATGAGGCATGTACGGAATAAAGAAACGGCATTCGGTTTTCGGCTTTCGGCATTAGATGATGGATGGGGCGTGTACGGAATAAAGAAAAGGCATTCGGTTTTCGGCATTTTTTGATGAATGAAGCGCGTTATGACAATTTATTTGTTGGTGCGGACGTTGATTAAGCGCGTCAGCATTGATGATATGGCTCTGCATTCATTTTCAATGTGTTTGAATTTTACTTCGTCGATGTAATTGATTTCAAACGATATAATTGCCTGAGTCAGAACTTCGGCCGACGACCCGCGAGCAATATAAAAGTAATTTACAGACTGCTTATCGGTTCTCAGATCATTGCCTTCTGCGATATTGCTGGGTATAGAGACAGAGGCTCTTCGAATTTGATCTTTTAAAGAAAAATCTTTATTGAACTCCCCCTTACCAGTAATACGATAGATATGAACAGCCAAATCTTTTGCCCTTTGCCAAACCTTCAAATCCTGAAAATTACCCATGTCTCGATTCCCCCTTTATGGAATTAAATCCTGCTCTGATTGTCAGTTAGTCCTATATCCTAATTCCCTCCGTCCGAATGCCGAAAACCGAACACCGAAAGCCGAATACCGAACGCCCATCCCCTATACCCTAAACCCCCTACCCCTGTCATTTGCCGAACGCCGAAAGCCGAACACCGAAGGCCCATCCCCTATACCCTAAACCCCTACCCCTGTCATTTGCCGAATGCCGAAAGCCGAACACCGAACGCCCATCCCCTATACCCTAAACCCCTACCCCTATCATTTGCCGAACGCCGAAAGCCGAACACCGAAAGCCCATACTGTATACCTTCTACCCTATACCCTAAACCTTACACCGTATACCTTACCCCCTGCACCTTACACCCGACATTCAATATTCGCCTTTTTAGTCGTCCTCTTCCTCCCATTCCCGGTAAATTCTTCGACGTTTTATCAGGAGGCGGATAAATCCGAACATGGTCATGATGGCGGCCAGAAAAAAGAGAATGGCGTAGATGTGACTGGCCAGAAAAATCAGCCAGCGGGGGGTCGTATCGAGTTGCGCCAGCCACTCTTTTTCCAGCTGTTCGAGGGAAACGTCGAGACTCCCCATAACGGCATAGTCAATCGATTCACCATTTTTCAAAAATGCCAATATTTCCAGAAGCGCGCCGTATCCATATTGTCGGTCGATGTAATTGATGAAACTTTTGCTCTGTTCATATGCCAGGGTCAAAGATGCCCGGTCCCGGGGAAAATAGTCGCCCAACCGCCTGAAAGGAATGACACGACCGGCCATGACGGCGGCATCTAAACCGGACCAGTTTTTGTCAACGTAGAGTTCGCCAATGCCGTCACTGACCCACTGACAGACACCCTCATCCAGCCATTTGGGCAGATTACGGTTGTTGACGTATCGGTGCAGAAACAGATGGCAAAGCTCATGCTTCAGCGTTATTTCAAGGGTAAATGGACGCATGTTCATCCGGGTATGATCAATCACGACCAGGTTTTTTTGAGGGATCGCATAGGCAACAAAATTTTTATGGCCGGACAGTTCCTGAAATCTCCGATGTTGAGAAATCAATACCACCCGGGGATTGATGTCAAAGTTCCATCCGAGGAATCCCTCCAGCTCACGACGTAGTTTCGGATACAAACGGACGACGTCATCTGCCACCGTCTGCAGGGACGGTTCGAAAACAATCGTGACATTTTCCGTTTGCAGCACTGCCGGCTGCACGGCATGAACTGCTCCGCTTATCGCCACGAGGACTCCGAAAAGCATCAGTTGCAGATATCGAATCATCGTAATTACCCGGCTATTGGTGCTTGATAATTTTGTATTGGTTATTATTAGTTACTTGATATTCGCGGCTCGTTGATTTAGGTTGCCTGTCATCCCTCAATTTTTGATGGTCGCGGGAGACGAAATATCAGCCTATTACGATATACACTCTAATTCAATCGGTAATTTTGCGGGAGATTTTTTGTGCAGATCGAAGTTGAATGCTATGCCGGGTACCGGGGCGAGGAAACGCCCCGAAAAATTCGAATGGCCACATATGAAATAGAAATAAAAGACATTGTGGATCGGTGGCTGGCGCCTGATCATCGCTATTTCAAAATCATCGGCAACGATGATGCAACCTATATTATTCGGCATAAAACGGCAACGTGGCAGTGGGATCTGGTTTTCTATCAGTCGGCGGAGGGTATCA
>JASJCE010000063.1 GCA_030066155.1 Desulfobacterales bacterium
GGTCGAACTCGATGTTCGACAACATAAAAAAATTGAAGCAAAAAGGCGACGACAGGATCTGGATTAATTCGGCTGATGCGGAGCAACGCGCTATTTCCAGCAATGATGTGGTGATCGTTTACAATGATCGCGGTAAATTGCGTACAACGGTAAAAGTCACCGACCGCATCATGCCGGGCGTGGCCAGCCTTGATGCCGGAGCCTGGTTTCGGCCGGATGAAAAGGGAATCGATGAGGGCGGCTGCGTCAATGTGCTGACCAAAGACGCCATGTCGCCCGGAGGTGCTTTTGCGTGCAATAGCTGCCGGGTGGAGATCATCCCGGAAAAATAATTTTGGACACAGATTCGCACTGATAAAATATTCTTTGTCAAATATTGGCGCAATTATGGGTGATATCCGTGTTTACCCGCGTCCCGCAAATAGGATTGGGAAGCAGGAAAATTGGTAAAGGCATTATGAAAAAAATAGGATTATTGATTGGTGTGGCGGGCGTCATCGCAGCCCTGCTGATTCTGATCGCGATGCTGCCGGCGATTGTCTCCAGCGACACGATCAGACCCCATGTACTGCAAATAGTCAATCAGCGGATCCCCGGGCAGTTGCAGGTCGAGACCTGGTCATTGCGATGGTTCGGGAAAATCCAAATCAAAGGAATTGCCTATGATGATCGGCAGAATAATCTCAGCGCGAGAATAGCCGATCTCAATACCAGCAGCGGCTTGTTTGATCTGATCTCGAGATCTGACAATTTGGGCACTGTCGAGGTTGTTGAGCCGCATTTGACTTATTATGTCACCCCACAACCTAAACCCCTGGAGTCCAAAAACGGCATTCCCGCTCCGCAAACACCACCGGCTGAATCACAGCCAGACCATGCAGCCGGAATACCTGGCATCTTTGGTGAACTCAAAATCGTTAATGGATCGATCACCGCCGTTTCAGAGGATGGAGAAGACATCTTAATCGCAAAAAATTTGAAAGCCGACCTGAGTGCCCCGAGCCCCGACGATCCGCTGACGTATCAATTTGGAGTCAACTCCGGTGACGGCAGCGGCAGGCTGACCGCGGAAGGAAACCTCTCGTTTGCGCCGGGTCATCCGCGTGTCCTACATCGAACCAAATCCGATTCTAAATTGATTATTGATAGTTGGCCGATTGAGGAAATACTGAAGACATTCGATTCCGGGTCGTTGCTACCTGCTGTGATCGGACGCTTGAATGCAAATTTGTCGCTGAACGGCAAGGCTGACGAACGCCTGCTCCTGATTGGGGATCTGTCGATACCCAAACTCGAAATGTACGGTGGCCCCTTTGATTCCGACACCCCGGTTGTCGGCAACATTTCCGTCAAGCTGGAAGCCGCCGGCACTCCCGAGGCTGTATCGGTAAATGATTTGACATTCATCTCATCCCTGGCCGGCGGATCAGCCAAAGGAACCTTTGGCACCGGTGGTAATCTCCGCCTCTCGGGTAGGGTTGATCTGGATCTCGCTGAAATATCACGGCAGGTCCCCGGTACCATCGAACTGCGAAAAGGCACTGAAATCACAAATGGCAGAATGAACCTTTCAGCAAAACTTAATATGGCCGGGGATTACGCTACATTCGAGGGCAGCGCGCGCATTGACCGGATTCAAGGAATCCGTAAGAAAAAGAAAGTATCCTGGAACAAACCGATTACAGCGAATGCCAAGGGGGAATTGCGATCCGACGGGATGCAACTGGAAAACCTGTCGCTGCGATCCGCCTTTTTAAATGCCGACGGTCAAGGAAATCTTGAAAACATGACGGTCAGGCTGGCGGCTGACATCAACGCTGCTCTGAAGGAATTCAGGAAATTTATAGAACTGGAAAAGTGGGACGGAAGCGGAAATCTGAAGCTCAACCTTGACCTGAAAGAAAAAACGAAAAACATCAGCCATGCGACATTAAGTGCCGGTTTTAAAAACTTTTTTCTGATCCGCGACGGCGACCGCATTTTACCTCGGCAGGATATCCAGGTTAATCTTAAGACCGACGTAAATATCGGCCAAACACCCGATGCCACGATACTCAATCAACCTGACCTGGCAATCGCGTCTTCAATTGCGAGCGGAAAAGTTACCGCCGCTCGCGTCACCTGGAATGACGCAGGCGGACTGCCGGAGGCGTCCGGCCTTAAATTGAACACAAAACTGAATTTAAAGCAGCTTTCATCTGTTTTGCGAAATCTCAAAACGCTGACACCGGATACGTCTCTATCTGGTGAGAGCTCAATTCAATCGAGCGGTACGCTGAACAAGGGTCAGCTGGAATTGGACCTGACAACAATTGAAATCCGCAATTTCATTTACCGCAAAAAAAAACAAATGTTAAAAGAAAAACGCCTGGTACTGGCCACGAAGGGCAACTTGGATTTTAATTCCCGATCCGTTTACCTGGCTCCTGTCGATATAAA
This sequence comes from Desulfobacterales bacterium, assembly GCA_030066155.1. Classification (GTDB taxonomy): domain Bacteria; phylum Desulfobacterota; class Desulfobacteria; order Desulfobacterales; family JAFDCJ01; genus JAFDCJ01. The sequence continues at coordinate 2,440 of JASJCE010000063.1, forward strand.
AGGGCAAGCCGGTGTTCTTCAGATACCGGAGCTGAAAATCGCCGACTGGACCGATGCGCAAAAAGATATGCGAACCCAGGCCACGGCTGATCTAAATCTGGCGACGCTGACAAAGTCATACGGTGACTTCATCCAGCTGCCGGAAAGAACACAGATATCCGGATCGGGTAAATTCAATGTGGATCTCGATTTTTCCAGTCCGAAAACCCAACATTTAAAGCTTCAAGGTCAGGTTTCGCCGTTCAAACTGACATCAAAAACACTGCCGAACATCTCGGAGAAAAAGGTAGCCATAGTAGCAGAGGTCAAGCGCAATCCCGACGGTCGACACCTAACTCTGGAAAATCTAAAGTTGAACGCTAATGCCTTGAAGCTGACTGCTGACGGGCGACTGGATCAATCCGGTCGAAACAAAATCTTTGAGGCCCGGGGGTCGATAGCACCGGATCTGAAACTGGTATCCGAATACCTGAATAAAACCGTGAAGACCCCAATCAAAATTGCCGGAAACAGGGCGACGCCGTTTTCAATTAAAATGGTGTCAAAAGGAGATCAGTGGGAAGATCCACTCAAACATCTGAATTTTGAAGGAGGTCTGTATGTCGATTCTATTGATGCGTACGGCCTCAGCCTGACACCAAAGGATGTACCGATCAGACTGGTCAATGCATCCGCCAATGCGAACCTGGAGTCGCCGGCCAACGGCGGTTCGCTGGCATTGCAGCCGATAATCGACATGCGCCGGGAACCCTATGTTCTGTCATTCAAAAAAAATATTGATATCTTAAAAGAGGTTAAGGTAACCGAGGGGTTGATAGACGGCCTACTGGCAGTTCTGCATCCGTTATTCAAAAACGCCGTGATGCCGGAGGGTATTCTGGGTCTGAACCTGAAAAATTTCAATTGGCCCCTGTCAGAGAAGGGTAAAAATAAAGCATCATTCGCCGGGACCCTGAATCTTAACGACATTCGAATCAACTCTACGCCGCTGTTGTCTCAGTTGCTAGCCGTTATGGGCATTAAGGAACGCGAACTGATTATCAACGATCAGAGTATCGATTTCGAAGGCCGCAAAGGTCGGGTATCATGTACGCCGCTTACATTGAGCGCTGGAGAGTATAAAATGTCCCTCAAGGGATCGATCGGTTTCGATGAAACCATAGACTTCATCGCCCGGGTCCCGGTAACGCCCAGGATGGTGGGCAAGGATGCATATCGCGTTCTCAAAGGAACAACCATCCGGGTCCCGATTGGGGGTACGGCTTCCAAGCCCAGAATCAACCAAACAGCCCTGCAGAGTGCGACAAGTGACTTGATGCAGCAGGTTTTGCAGAAGAATGTGGAACAGGGGGTTCAAAACCTGCTCAACAATTTGTTTAAAAAGAAAAAATGAAACTGACAGCTGATTTGGAAAACGAATACATCCAGGCTGACGCTCGTCGCGATTTAATCTCATTTGCGCATGGGAACCGACTACCTCAATCTGATACCACCACCGCCGCCGGCTTCTGGACCCCACAGGAACGGTTTATTGGGCATCACCTCGACCTGGTTATCGGCGCCAAACTTGACCGTCGTCTCCCAGATGGCTGTGTACATAATGCCAACTTTCTCTCCACTCGGGTCCAGAATATCGGCACCGAACTTGTAGTAATTGTAGTCCTCCCAGAGAAAACGGATCATTTCCCTGAATTCTTCCGTGTCCGGAGACACATCCCGCCACAATCTAGAATTCATTTCATATTTCGGCTCTATTCCAAAAATAACGTATGGCTCCGAATCTCCATAGTAATAATACTGGTAGTCCCTTGGGACCCGGTTAGTTTCAAACGCGCTCTGAACTTCAACGTCATGCCGTAGACGGCCATACTTTGAACTGCATCCGACCGCCAGCAGAATTATCGTCAAGAAGATGCCAATAATCTTAAATATGTTGAAATTATTCAGAATATAATTTGATTTCAATGATTTCATATCTTCCTCTTTTTGATCAATAGTCGCCATTTCAATCTATCAAATTGTTTCAGACATAAACCAAATCTACAATGCACTCAGTACGATTTTTGGGGGCTAATCAGTATAGAACTGAAAGTAGGTATAAGGCTACAGGCAAAATGTTCAAAAATTTATCACCTATTTATGATTACCGCCTTGCTTTCTAACCTTTTAAGGTATGAAAAATTTTACCCAGTTTTGTGTTAACGGTATTCTCAAAGGCATCCCGCAATATCGATCAACGATTCCCTAACATCCCTATATTTTTTATTGTTTCCTACTAACACGTCGTATTTGCATGGAAATTGCAGAACGCAGTTCTTCGATCGCATCCGAAATTTCTATTTTCCGTATACGAAGGGCCAATTATATTATGTTTTCGACACTACATCAGTTCTTAAATCATAAATTAGATGCTGATTTATCCCCATCTTCCCGGGAATCCAAGAAGCATGAAATTATTGCCAGGCTGTATCAATTGTTGCAAAAATTGAGTGACGAACAGAAGCTGAGCCTGCTAAAATTATTGATTCGCGATAGGTTGGTGGACTTTTTATTCAAACAGGTAATCGACCTTTCAGAAAATCAGCGGCTGGTTTTGATGAAACATTTGGAGCAGATTACATCGAAGGCGGACACTTACGATAGAAGAGATTGCCCCCGTAAAGATTGCCTAATCAATGCCAAAATCAGCGTATCGGATCGAATTCTAAACTGCTTTATTCTGGACATCAGTCCATTTGGCGCCTTTATCGATACGGACGACGGGATCGTCGTCGGACAACCGGCAAAGGTGATGTTTTCAGCGCCGAACACGCGGGAACGATTAATTATATCCGGAAAGGTTGTATGGACAAAGGACCAGGGTGCCGGCATACAGTTCAATCGGAAGAATCAAAAGCATCTTCAGATATTAAGGTCTTTTACGGAGAAAGAAGAAAAGGTGTATGAGATTACGAGTTGCTAAGGTCCGAATATTGATATAGCCGCAAAAAGGCGCAAAAAGCACAAAAATCAAATTTCAGGGCGAATAAATTCAATTCTCATACATACACAGCGTTCTAAGGGATTAGTTACGACAAGTGTGAAAAAGAAATAAAATCAGATTAAGTATGCGCAGTTTACTATGACGCTGTCTATATTTTGACAACCGCTCTATTCGGACTTGAGAAGATTCCCGATTGTTTCGGCGGAAAAACCTCTTGCGAGAAGGAACCGGTAGATTTTATTTTTCCGTTTTCGGGGATCGATTTCCCGTTCAAATCGTTTGATATTCTTTTTGATAATTCGCCCGGCGACTTCCAGTTCATCAATGTCCGAAATCATTTGAGATATAACACCCTGATCTGGCCGTTCGCTCAACCCCTTTCTTTCCAGCTCAACTCGAATCCGCTTTGCTCCATAACCTTTTCGCATCAGTTTCCTGATGTAAACCCGGGATGTGCGATTGTCATCAACATAGTCCAAACGCTCACACTCTAAAACCACTTTTTCGATAATATCCGGTGGAAATCCCCGCTGCTTGAGTTTTTGAACGAGCTCGTACCGTGAGTGATCCCGGCCGGTCAGGATGCGCAAGGCCGAATTCAAAGCTCTCTGATAATCGGTTCCGGGAAGCTCAAGTTTCGGATCGATCTCTGGTTTCTTTTGACTGGTCACTGGTTTATGTTAAAGGCGTAAGGCACAGGGTTTAGGGTTTAAGGTCAAAGGAAAAAGATGCTGGATCCTGGATGCTGGATACTGGATACTTGATGCTGGATGCCGGATGCCCGTGTTGAAGGGCTTTCAGTATCAGGCCCCCATCGTCCGTAAAAGAATTAATAATAGACGAAATCCTTGCGTCAAATCAAAAATCCGAATTCTAAAATCCAAAATCCAGGAATTCCGCAATCAAATCTTTCCCACTTCTGCATTCCCAATAGTCTGTCCTCTGCTTGCCCTCCGTCTTGTCCCGTCGTAGCTCGTAGAGCGAAGTCGTAAGCCTTTATGGCGAAGGGGGGTCATCCGGTATCGGCGGTCCAATAATGCCAAATCCGTCCCGGCGCAGGTATTTACTGATACCCAGCACATGAGGCGCTCCGACAAAAATAGCGGCATTGCCATTATTTACGTGTTCAAGCATTCTCTCATAAAAAATCCGATCACGGTGGTCAATGACCGAGTAATGGCGGCTGGGGAAGCGAAGTCCTTTGGATTTCAAGTTTTCGAGATCGGCCGCCAGATAGCATTCAGCATACTCCCGGGCCAATTCCTGCCAATGTTCGACCTGCTTTAAGAATTCGATGATGCGATCGCGGGACAAATTCTCGAGAACTTGGATTTGTTCCTCGATAGTTTCCAGATACACGATTTTTTTCGATAACTGTCCGGCAATTTTGTGCCCCTCCAGATCGACCGAATATTTCCAGCCATTTTTTTGCAGATAATTGGACCAGATCGTGAAGAAAGCCAGCCAGGGCTTCATACCGCGCACCATTTCGTAAACCGGATTTTCAATGCTGAATTTGCGAAGATTGAAAATCATAAACTTATCTTTGTCTCGACATTTCGGTGCAACTTTATGCGTGATTCTATCAATGGTCTTTCGGTCAAGATCATTGAATATATGGTACGTGCTTTGACAGTCGATGCCACGATTGACAACCCGTGCCATATTGTCCGCATCCAGCGGACCTTCAAAAACGACAACCCGGGAAGATTCGAGGCAATTTGATAGAGATGTTTTGAAGCTGTAAGGAAAGAAGTGGGCCGTTCCGATCAAATGAGATATGTTGCCGTCTTTGACCACCTCCCAGATCATCTTCAGCTCTCTTTCTTTCGATCGCCTGAAAAACATAAACTACCCTGTTGTTATTGTCTTTTCGGTCAAAGATCGAAGGGCTTCCCATATCAACCGCTTTTTAAAGACCAATTCACACATCTCGTATCTTCGGCCGGGCCTGGCTCCCCATTTCTCTTTAAACCGTCGAATACCCCGATTAATCCCAAGGCCTAAGTGGATATAGGCTTTGTTATATTCCGCGCTCAGTTCGATTAACTTCAACATTAACAGGTCAGATGCACCGAGAACATAGTTCACTTTGGAGTGACATCCGATAATATAATTGGCAAAATCCTGAGCGGCAAAATCGACGACGTAAAACGCAGCCAGCTGATTTTCGGCACGCCAGGCATTCAAGACAAAGGAGTGCGGTGTCGCCCCGACATAGTTTGGCATTTCAAATAGCAGATTTTTGACCCGCAGGGGAGGATTTACATTCTGAATAAATTCTTGCATCAATTCAAGATGAGCCGCACCCATACTGGTTGTACGCTCGAGGGTCAATTGTCGGGCAGCTTTTCTCAAATTTCGCCTCAGCGGGCTGCGAATGACCGCAGCCCCGGTTTCCAGAGTAAAATAAAAGTCGCTGTCCCGTTCCCGGCAGCCTGTGCGCAGGCCATGAGACAAGGATGGTGCGATGAGCGAGATTCTGCGCGGTTTGAACTGCTGCCTTATTTCTTTCAGGACTATTTCCATATGATCTGAATCAAATCGGCTCTGAAGCGGATAGCCGATAAAAATGATCCAATCTTCTTTACAGCAGCAAAAGTAGTCATTGATCAGGAAGGGTTCGCCTGCGGATAAACTGGTTATCAAACTGACCACATGTTCGGGAACATATGCATTTGCCAGTATATAGTTTTCTTCTTCCGGGGTAAGCATTGAGCAGGAATAAGGGCACAGGGTACAAGGTTTAAGGTATAGGGCTCTTTTTAGTTCTTGCCCGGTAAAGGACAAGATAACAGTTCGGTCATATTATAATCAAGCCTTTTAATTTAAGCTTTATTCCTTGTACCTTATACCTGCTGATACAACCGATATTCTGGGAGCGCGGAATTGAGGAGAAAAGAGCGGAAATTGAAGCAGTTTTGAATTCACACTGTCGGCCGTTGCAGATTTTGCCACATACCGGTATTGCAGCTCGGGGCTGAATGTTTACCGTCACTGAATGGCTGCAGCAATTTGCTGATTTTCTGTCGAATCTGCCAGAATGCTCCCCCCTGGGTATAATTGCGAATAAAGTATTTCAGTTCTGATTTCTGGCTGGGCGTCAATCTCCCAAACTTCAAACTGCAGCGCCGACCATCTAGAAGGTTAGTGGCATTCGTTGGCAATGCTTTAGAATCGGAGATCGGTTTGAAAGGAATATTTTCCAGATAAAAGCTGCAGTCCGCCACCATGATTTCAATCTTTGTGGCATTCTTCAACCATTTATCTTGGTTGTTGACATAAACGCCGATCCCGTCCATGGCAATGTCAAGAATCGGAACCAGCTTAACCGGTTCAGGATTAATAATGGCAAACGCATCATCGTTTACCTGGTAACGAGTTTGCTGTCTTCGCTCAATTTGCATAATTATCACCTCCCAGAACTTGTCGAATGAATCTGGCGATAACTAGAGCAGGAAGCACACATTCTTGAAGAGGGCTACAGTCTGCCTCGAAAGTGTACAAATTATCGGAAGCGATCGGTAGAAATTTAAGAAAGCCGGATGAAAAGAGATTTTGCCAGACACTCGATTACCCTATGATTTTATATACCACTTTGTGAAATGTCAAGAGAAGGCGGCTGTAATTGCGGATTTTGGATTTTGGATCGATTATTCAGAATAACTAAGGCCGAATGCCGAAAGCTGTACAGTTACGAAATCTGACATCCGGCATCCAGTATCCAGCATCCAGTATTCGGCATCCAGCATCCAGCATCTTTCTCCTTTTCCTTTAAAGCCTGGCGGATGGCGCATCCGGGAAAAAAAGCTAAAGTTTGGAATTCATTAGCCGATAATATAGTTGCGAACTAATTTGACACGCATTCGATACTGAGTTAAGCTTATAACAGATGTTCGAATTCAAGGAGTACAACAATGGAAATAGAAAAAAACCAGGGCGTTCAAATCGACGCTTATGTGAACCAGGTTCAAGATAAAAATAAAGTTGATTCTTCCGAGAATAATTCCAATAAAGCAGCAGCCAAGACAGATACGGTTGTGATTTCTGATGCTGCCAAGCGCATACAGGAGGTCCGAAGTCAATTAGATGCCGTTCCGGATGTGGATGAGGAAAAGGTTGCGCAACTCAAAAAGCAAATTGAAGACGGAACCTATGAGAGAAGTGCCGATGAAATCGCCGGCAAGATGATCAGGGAAGGTTTGATTAACGAGGGGCTGAAATAACCTGATCTAACTCCGGCTGCATAATAAATAAAAAATCCCGGGAAACCCCCGGGATTTTTTATTTTGAAACCTCTATCTTACATCACACGTCAGACAATAAGCATAGACTCCTTTAGGATCGTTCAGCTCCATAACCTGGCCAAACCCGGCGCCGAGCTTTTCATACATCTGAACCGCCGGTAATATAGAGCTTCCCCGGATATCGTCGAAAACTCCCGCCAGAAATCGATTCAACCGCCTGATCATCTTCTCCCGGGCAGTCAGGGGCTGTCTGACGTAGACGATTTCATAATCCTTCAAATTGGCCAGTTCGGCTGCAGACCCAACGGCATCCTGCAGATTGCCAATGCCATCGACCAATCCGAGTTCTTTGGCAGTGATTCCGACCCAGACACGTCCCTGAGCAATTTTCTCCACTTCCTGGGGAGCCATGTTGCGGCCTTCAGATACCTTTTTTATAAAACGCGCGTAGCTGTTCTGGATAGTTTGTTCCATTAGATCCGCCAGAATTGGATTGAGCGGACGGGCGGCATTAAACGCGTCGGACAGGCGGGTTGTTCCGACGCCATCATTATGAATGCCCAGATAGCCGAGGCTTTTGTCCAATGTTGGAAACGCGCTGTAAATGCCGATTGACCCGGTGATGGTGGTTGGCGAGGCCCAGATTTTGTCAGCCACTGAAGCAATCCAGTATCCGCCGGATGCCGCAACCGAACCCATCGACACAACCACCGGTATCCCGGCTTCCCGGGTGACTTCAAGCTCTCGACGGATAATATCCGACGCCATTGCGTTGCCTCCCGGGCTGTCGATGCGCAATACAATGGCCCTGATTTTATCATCGCGACGTGCCTTTCGAATCAATTCGGTCAGGGAATCTCCGCCGATCCGACCCGTTGGCTGATCGCCCCCTAAAATTATTCCCTGGGCGACGATTACCGCGACCTTCGACTGATTCGGACGGGCCGGTTCGAGTTCCGGCTTAACCGCAGCCAGATATTCATTGAACTGGATTTGGTTAAATGTCTTTTCTTCATCATCTTCACCCACCAACTGGATCAGGTCGTCTCTCATTTCATCCCTGGTTTTGATCGCATCTACCAGACCATAATCCAAAGCAAGCTGTGTGTCATCCCCTTCGGTACGTGCCAACAGGGCCGGTCCGTTATTGATATACGCGTCAATATCCTCCGGTGATAAATTACGCAGGTTAGCAACTTTGGCTTTGTACGCGTCCCATAAAACGGTTAACCAGGATAGGTTGGCCTCCCTGGCATAGTCGGACATGTCGTCACGCAGAAACGGCTCCAGCGCCGATTTATACGTTCCCACCCTGAACACATGCAATTGCACCATCAGTTTTTCCAGGGCCGTTTTATAGTAATTGCGGTAAATCCCAAATCCGGTCAAAAACACCGCGCCCATGGGATGCATGTTTATCTGGTCGGCATAAGCGGCCAGAAAATAGCGCCGCTGATCGAAGAATTCACCGTATGCGTATACCGGCTTCTTGCCGGCCTTAAAGCGTTTCAATGCATCGCCGATATCCAGCATCTTGCTGATACCGACCCGGCCCAGGTCGCGCAGGTCGAGAACCACGGCCTGTACCCGAGGATCATCCGCGGCATGGTCGACAACATCGATAATGTCTTTCAGCAAAATCTCTTCGCGGGCGGCCTCGCCAAACAGACGATTGGCCAACATGGTCTGGGTCTTTTGCTCGACAATATCGCCCCGCAGTGATAAAACGAGTGCAGCCTTGTCGGGAAAGCTTTCTTCAGGATCATGGAAGAATATCGAAAGCACAATAATGATCAGCACCAGGAAAATCAGGTTGCCCAGAATAACCCGGCAAACCGTCAATCCCCGCCAAAAGCCGCTGATTACGTAACCAATGCCTTTAAATAACTTTTTCATAATGTCGAACCCCAAAACCAAATGAATACTGAAAATTGATAATTGAATGATGAAGGTATCCTGTCATTTCTACAAATAGTAATTGACAGAATGCCTTAATCCGACATTCTTCAATCGACAATCGACAATCGACATTCCAAATGCCCTGAACCCTAAACCTTGAACCTTTGAATCTCTATTTCTGAACCCTGAATCCCTGAACACTGAACACTGAACACTGAAACCATGAATTCATCAACTCTGAACCCAGAACCTCTGAACCTTGAACCCTGAACCTTGACCAAAGATATGTCAGAAACCCATAAATAAAAGGGGTGGCATTTATAAATGCCACCCCCGATGGTTTAGTAATTAAGAACTTGCAACTCCTGTTTTTAGTGGATTGTGACCTCTTTAGCTTTGATCTGCTCCGGTTTGGGTACTTCAACCTGGAGTACACCATCCTTGAATTCGGCCTTGATCTTATCCGAATCCACGTCTGCCGGCAGCCTGAAAGCCCGCTGGAACTTGCCGTAGGACCGCTCCTTGCGGTAGTAATTTTCCTCTTTCACCTCATTGTCATAGGTCCGCTCTCCGGAAAGGGTCAAAACCCGGTCTTTTAAATCCACCTTAATGTCATTTTTGTCGACTCCGGGAAGCTCGGCTTTGATCACAAAGTGATCGTCTTTCTCGTAAAGATCCACTGCAGGATTCCACATTCCCAGGCTGTCATCATCGGTGAATCGACCGATCCGGAAAAAAGGATCGTCAAACATCCTGTTGATCCGGTTTTGCAATGTCGGCATCTCTCTCCAAGGATTCCATTTAACTAAGTTCATCATTTTTACCTCCTGTTCGTTTGATTTTTTCTGTTCTGTGATAAATGTTGATTTTCATCTTTCGGCTCAAGTCGTTAAGTGTTGTGATCTAAAATTTAATCCAATTTTATTTTTTGTCAATATTATTTTTTATTATTTTTGTTGCATTACTAATTTTAGGTTATATTATTTAGTAATGTTATGTGATGGGAGGCCGAATTGAGTTATTATTTATGTAAATTCAATGCTTTAAAGATTAAAACGAATCATTTTACAACAGGGAGGAAAACAAAATGAGCAAAATTATTGGAATTGATCTTGGAACCACAAATTCTTGTGTGGCGATTATGGAAGGCGGTGATGCAAACGTAATCACCAATCCCGAAGGCGGGCGCACCACTCCGTCCATGGTGGCCATCTCAGACAGCCAGGAGCGGCTGGTGGGTCAAATTGCCAAACGGCAGGCCGTAACGAATCCCGAGAACACGGTGTTCGGTGTCAAGCGTCTCATCGGCCGCAAATGGGATTCAAAAGAGGTGCAGGACGATATCAAGGTGTTGCCTTTTAAAATTGAAAAGGCCTCCAACGGCGATGTCCGCATCAACCTGCGGTCAAAACAATACAGTCCGGCTGAAATATCATCCTTTATACTAGCCGCCATCAAAAAGTCGGCCGAAGAGTACCTCGGCGAAAAAGTGACCGATGCCGTCATCACCGTGCCGGCCTATTTTAGCGACAGTCAGCGCCAGGCCACCAAGGATGCCGGGAAAATCGCCGGATTGAATGTATTGAGAATCATCAATGAGCCCACGGCGGCTTCACTGGCTTACGGTCTGGACAAGAAAAATGACGAAAAGATCATCGTCTTCGACCTGGGCGGCGGCACGTTTGATGTCTCCGTTCTGGAAATCGGGGACGGGATTTTTGAAGTCAAGGCCACAAATGGTGACACCCATCTGGGCGGTGAGGACTTCGATTTGATTCTGATCGATTACCTGGCCGACGAGTTTAAGAAAGAACAGGGGATTGATCTCAGAACCGACAAAATGGCGTTGCAGCGTCTTAAGGAAGCCGCCGAAAAAGCGAAAATCGAGCTCTCCTCGTCAATGGAGACGGAAGTCAACCTGCCCTTCATTACAGCCGATGCCAACGGACCCAAACACCTGGCCATAAAGATTTCCAGATCCCGGCTGGAGAGCCTTGTTGGTGGTTTGCTGGACAAGCTGGAAGCCCCCTGCCGGACGGCCTTGGCAGATGCCGGTCTTTCCGCCGGTGATATCGATGAAGTCATTCTGGTGGGCGGCATGACCCGTATGCCGGCGGTTCAGGAGCGGGTCAAAAAAATATTCGGCAAGGAGCCCAATAAGGGCGTCAACCCGGATGAAGTCGTCGCTATGGGAGCGGCAATTCAGGGCGGCGTCTTGAAGGGTGACGTGCAGGATGTGCTGCTGCTCGACGTCACCCCACTGTCCCTGGGAATCGAAACCCTGGGTGGGGTGATGACCAAGCTGATTGAGAAAAACACCACCATCCCGGCCAAAAAGAGCGAGGTCTTCACCACGGCCGAAGACAACCAGCCCGCTGTATCGGTTCACGTGCTGCAGGGCGAGCGCGAAATGGCAGGCGGCAACAAAACCCTGGGTCGCTTTGAGCTGACCGGCATCGCTCCGGCGCCCCGCGGCATGCCGAAGGTAGAAGTCACCTTTGATATCGATGCCAACGGGATTGTGGAAGTATCGGCCAAAGATCAGGCCACCGGAAAGCAGCAGTCAATCCGGATTACCCATTCATCCGGACTGACCCAGGAGGAAATCGACCGCCTGGTTAAGGATGCCGAGCTGCATTCGGCTGATGACCGCCGCAAAAAAGAACTGATCGATGCCCGCAATGCGGCAGATGGTCTGGTCTACACCACCGAGAAATCCCTGGCCGATCTGGGAGATAAGATCGACCCGGCGACCCGGTCCCAGGTTGAAAACGCGGTGAACGATCTGAAGCAGTCCATGAAGGGCGACAACGTCGATGACATCAAACGACTGACGGAAACCCTGACCCATGCTTCGCATGCCATGGCCCAGGCCATGTATCAGCAAACCGGCCCCACGACCGGTCCACAGGCCGGCGCAGGCGACGCAAATGGACCTGCATCAGCTTCCAACAACGATGAAGTCGTGGACGCCGAGTACGAAGAGGTCAAGTAAATTACCAACCAACAAAACCAGACAGGCGGCGGGCTTGTGCGCCTCGGGCGCATTCAACTCCCGCCGCCTCCACCAGTCTTCGCTTCAGCGAAGCGACAAGCGAAGACTGCCGCGGCGTAACCAAGGGTGAAGACGGGCCACCTGAACGATACAACTAATAATTTTCGCTTCTGCTACGACTCGGCACGCCAGCCAAACACAGCTTCAGCCTAGCAGCACGCGAAGACTTTCGCGGTGATGCCGAAGGCGAAGACGGACCAAATCGATATTACTGGCGCATCATTCGCTTCAGCTACGACTCGCCACGCCAGCCAAATACAGCTTCAGCCTAGCAGCATGCGAAGACTTTCGCGGTGATGCCGAAGGCGAAGACGGACCAAATCGATATTACTGGCACATCATTCGCTTCAGCTACGACTCGCCACGCCATCATATTTGATTTTTCCTGCCAAATCGATTATCGATCATGGAAGGGATATTACCAAATTCTTTTACGTTTATATTATTCAATCCTTAACAGATCCTGACCGTTTCTACACTGGTTTAAAGAAAATTTAGAAAATAGATTTTTGCGAGAATTTTTAAGAGAAACTTCGTTTTCAGGGCCAGTACGTTTCCGTCAATGAGGAAGATTGATCCGACATGACGAAACGTGCTCCTTGCTTCGTCGATATCCTTGAAAATCTCATCGATCTTCCTGATGCGAAATCTCTTTTCCCTGAACATGTCGCAGAAAGTGCATTCATTATGGGTACAGCCCAGGGTTGTCTGTATCAGCAGGCTGTTGGCCTCCGGCCAGGGCCGGTATACTTTTCCTTCGTAATACATATCTATTTCCTATTTTTTCTGCGGAGGACAGGTTGATTACCCGTCCAGAGGATTCAATCAGCGGCAAAAGCCGTTTCGTCAGCAGATAGAGTGCAATCGTATCGACCGCAAACCGTATATCAAGTCCGTCCTGCGTGACAAGCTCGGCGGAGCGATAAACACCAGCGTTGTTGATCGGCACATCGAGCGCCTCGTACTTTTCTGCAACCGCTTTGGCCAGTGCCTCGACTTCGGCCATATCTGAAAAGTCCGCGGCATAATATCCGGTGTCGGCACCGGCTGTGAGCGAGAAAAAAGCTTTGGACACGGCTTCCAGTTTTGCAGGATTACGTCCGTGGAGCAAAAGCTTGTGCCCCAAGCCGACAAGCGCTTTGGAAGTTTCCAAACCTATGCCATCTGTCGCTCCGTTAATGAGAATAGTCTTTTGCATAATGAGGCTCCTTTGCCCTTATCCTGTTCCTTTACGACGGCTCGAAATTTTCAACAACCACCTTGCCAATAGCTTGTCCACTCTCTAAGCGAGCGTGAGCTTGTCCAACTTCTTCAAGTGAAAAGCGTTTTTCATCAAGTACAGGTTTTAGTCCGCCAGACTCAACAATCTGAGTCAATTTGCGTAAAAACTCAGCATGTTTTTCTCGTTTGAAGTTATGCAGCATGGGAATCAGCATAAATACGACATGCAATGACAATCCCTTAAAGTGGGCCACAGATAAGTCAAGCTCACATAACGCGACTGTAGAGGCAATTTGACCATTAAGTGCAGCCGCTTCGAATGAGTTGGCCATGTTTGCCCCACCAACGGAATCAAACACCAAATCAAACCCGGCTCCA
>JASJCE010000064.1 GCA_030066155.1 Desulfobacterales bacterium
TCAGCCGCGCCGTATGCTCACCAATGGCACACGAAGCCAAGTACTTTGGGTTTAAATCTTGTCGACATTCGTTATGATCTCCGTTGTCAGGTTATTCGGTTGAGCCCGTTGAGTCCGTTTGGGCCGGCCGAGCCAGGTTAGCCGGTTGAGCCCTACCCATCTGCAAACGCCGCGTCAATCTGGCTCAACAGGTCTTCATCGGTAAAGTGCTTTAAAAAAATGGCATTGGTTGGACACTTCGCGCAACACAGTCCATCCCCTTTACAGAGAACCGGATTCACCCAGGCCTTTCTGCCCTGCCGGGTTTCACGAAATTCGATGGCGCCGTACGTACAAGCCGTGATGCACGCACCACACGATACACAATCGTTCTCATTTACCTCGCAAACCGAACCCGAGACGGTCACGATGTCATGTGAGAGAAGGGTCAAGGCCCGACTTGCAGCGCCATAAGCCTGGTTAATCACTTCCGGGATATGCTTGGGATAGTGCGCCAATCCACACAGATAAACGCCTTCCGTGCCAAACTCAACCGGCCTCAATTTGACATGGGCTTCTTTGAAAAAATCATCAGGCCCGAGAGAGATTTTAAATAATTGAGAAATTTCACGGTTCTCCTCGGGCGGAATCACAGCAGCGGCCAGCACGAGATAATCGGCATCCAATGCGAGCTTCTTCCCCAGGATATAATCCGGCAGGGTAACCCTTAAAACCGGCCGCCCGTCCTGCTCGGCGGCTTCTACCTGAGGTTTATCCTCCGGTTGGTAACGGATGAACTTTACGTCTTGATTGGCCGCTTCACGGTAATAATCCTCGCTGAACCCGTAGGTTCTCATATCCCGAAAGACAATGGTGATATCCATCTCGGGATTTATCGATTTCAGCTTCAGGGCGTTTTTGATGGCATGGCTGCAGCATACCCGGGCGCAGTAATTGCGGTCCGCTTGCCGGCAGCCAACACATTGGATCATGACGATACGGCGGGAGTTGATCAGGTTTTCTTCTCCCCTGGCGATCTGTTCGCCCAGCTCCAGCTGCGTCAAGACCCGGTCATCCTTGCCATAAAGGTATTCAGTGGGTCTATATTCGCCGGCTCCGGTCGCGATGACGGTTGCACCATGCTTTACCTCTGTCACCCCGATATCAGACTTGACCCGGGTTACGAAATTTCCAACATATCCGGTGGCCTCTAAAATGGTCGCATCGGTGTAGATATGTATGAATTGGTGCTGATAGACCTTGCGCACGAGATCACCCAAATAGGCCTGAACATCCATCCCTTCCAGGGTGGAATGAATTCTCCTTGCCGTTCCCCCCAGGTCGGTATCCTTCTCAAGCAGGTAAACCTCATGGCCCTGGTTGGCAATGGAAAGCGCACAGGTCATGCCGGCGATACCGCCGCCAACCACCAGGGCCGTCCTGTTGACCGGCAGATCGATTTCCTGCAAGGGCTGCAAATGGCAGGCTCGCGCAACCGACATCCGGGTTATATCCTTGGCTTTTTCAGTGGCATCTTCCTTTTCGCGCGTGTGGACCCAGGAGCAATGTTCCCGGATATTGGCCATTTCGAAGTAATATTGATTGATGCCCGCCTCCCGCAGTGTATCCCGGAATAACGGTTCGAGGGTCCTGGGGGAGCAGGCGGCGACAACCACTCGATTGAGCCCCTTTTCACGAATGGTCTCGGTTATCGATTCGGCCGAATCAGTCGCACATGAGAATAGCTGCTCCTCGGCGTAAACGACATTGGGTAAAGTTGAGGCATATTCAACCGTAGCGGGAACATCGACCACTCTTCCGATATTCGCGCCGCAATGACACACAAAAACGCCGATTCTGGCCGCTTCATCCGAGACATCCTTTTCCGGTGGATAAATCCTGTCTTTGGAAAGCTTGCCCCGCATGTGGTCCAGGAACTCACCACACCGGGAGCCGGCGCCGCTGGCAGAGAAAACCGACTCGGGAATATCCATGGGCCCCTGGAAGGCGCCGCTGACGAATATTCCCGGGCGGGAGGTCTCAATCGGATTGGCGGGATTGGTTTTGCAGAATCCGTGGGAATTGAGCTCGATGCCATACAGCTCGGCCAATTTCTCCGTGTCGGCAGGCGGGTTCAAGCCAACGGACAATACCACCAGATCGAACTCCTCCTCCCTTACGCCGTCCCCGGCCGTCGAATATCGAATGGTTACATTCTTGCTTTCCGGGATCTCTTTGCCGATGGATGCGTAGCTTCTGATAAATCGAATCCCGGGAAGGTTCTCTGCTCTCTGGTAGAATCGTTCGAAATCTTTGCTGTAGGAGCGAATATCGTTGTGAAATATGGTACACTCGGCGTCCGGAGTGTGATCTTTGGTCAAAATCACCTGCTTCTGGGTATAGGTGCAGCAGACGGCGGAACAATAGCTGTTGCCGCCCCGGACAACCTGCCTGGATCCGACGCATTGAATCCAGGCGATTTTATGGGGATGCTGCTTATCGGAAGGGCGCAGTACCTCACCCTCGTGGGGTCCGGTGGCACATAACAGCCGTTCAAAGTCAAGACTGGTTACCACGTTTTCCATCTTGCCGTAGCCAAAATCACCCCTTAACTTCGGGTCAAATATCTCATAGCCGGGAGACAGAACGATTGCCCCCACGTTCACGTCCGCCGGCTCCACGTCTTGATGGAAATTTATGGCTTCATTCTTACAGACGCCTTCGCAAATCAGACATTTCTTCTCTTTGAGGTAAAGGCAGCTCTCATCGATATACGTGATAAGAGGAACCGCTTGCGAAAAGTATATATGGACGGCTTTATTTGACGATAAATCCTGATTGTACGGATCCGGTATCTCCACCGGGCAGTACTCCACGCAGGTTGCACAACCCGTGCATTTGTCCTCGATAATGTACCTGGGATTTTTGTTTAAGGTGACCTTGAAGTTTCCGGCTTCCCCTGCGATACGGTCAACTTCAGTACAGGTCAGAACCTCGATATTCGGATGCCGGCCGACCTCGACCAGTTTGGGTGAGAGGATTCACATGGAACAGTCATTCGTGGGATAGGTTTTATCAAGCTGAGCCATGTGGCCGCCAATGGCCGGTGCTTTCTCAACCAGATATACTTTAAAGCCTGAATCGGCAAGATCGAGTGAAGCCTGCATTCCGCTAATTCCGCCACCGACAACCATTACATCTCCGAAATTGCGGTCAGTGTGATGGTTACCGGGATGTGCCCGTTGTGCGTTCTCCATTTTCCTACACCTTGATCAGTTTCAATGATTGGCTAAATCACTTCCTGAAGTATCTCCGTGATGTCCTTAATCTCTGTGGCCTCACCATCTTCCAGGGCCAGCCGGCTTTCTTCAAAATGAGTGATGCAATATGGGCAGGACGTCGCCAGTACCTCGGCCCCAACGTCAAGCGCCTGTCTTATTCTGAGGTCGGAGAATCTTTCGCCCTTCACCGTCTCCATCCAAATCCGGCCGCCTCCGCCGCCGCAGCAAAAACTGTCTTCCAGCGCATCAACCATCTCGGTCAGCTCCAATCCGGGTATCTTTTTCAGGATTTCCCGGGGCTCGTCATAGAGGCCGTTGTGCCGCCCCAGGTAACAGGGATCATGATAGGTCACTTTCTTTCCATACTCCCCGCTGAGTTCCAGCCGGCCCTCATCAATCAGTTCGAATAAATATTGAGAGATATGAACCACTTCAAAATTCACCCTAAATTCGGAATACTCGTTTTTAAAGGTGTGGTAGCAATGCGGGGATGAGACAAGGATTCGGTTCACCTCATTTTCGACAAATGTTTTAATGTTTTCCTTGGCCAGGCGTTTAAATAATTCCTCGTCACCTGTTTTGCGGATGCTTTCGCCACAGCAATTCTCCCGGGTACCCAGAATCCCGAAATCCACCCCCGCCCGGTTAAGGATATCGACTGTGGCCCTGGCTACTTTTTTTAATCGCGGGTCATAGCACAGATAGCAGCCGGGAAAATATAAAATCTCCATCCCCGCGGTGAACGTTTTGACGGACAACCCGTTGGCCCAATCGGCCCGCTTCTCTCGATCTTCACCCAGGGGATTTCCTTTACCGAGCAGGCTGGCACTGACGCCGCGGACGGGAGTAACAGGACTCGGAAAAACCCCGTATTCCGTGGATATCCGGCGCAAAGAGACCCCGGCTTCGATTATTTCAACTCCCCTGGGGCACTGCCGCGGGCAGTTGCCGCAGGTCGTGCAGCGCCACATCTCCTCACTTTCGATCTCGGTCAAACCAAAGGTAGCCTCCCGGATGATCTTGCGCATGCTAAAGTCTCTGACGCGGTTCCATGGACAAACCGTGTCGCATAATCCGCATTGGTAACAAAATTTGAAGGCATCTCCGCCGGATTCTTTGATGACGTCAATGATCTCATTTATGGGGGCGACTGTTTCCACTGTCTTACTCCTCCTTCTTCGCCATGGACATGCGGTCAATGCTGTCAATGACGTTCTGCAGCCCGAATTTTCGCGCTAACGCTTCCAATCCGATCTCCAGTTCCTCCTGCTCCTGCCCCTCTTCAACCTCCTCTTCCCTTTCTTCTAAAACCAGGGCTTCAGCCAAACACCACTTCACACACTGCGGTTCTTCTTCGCCTTCACACATATCGCACTTTAGCGGGAGACCGGAATCAGGTTCTTTGAACTCGTCTCTGGACGGGCAGGAGGCCCGGCAGAAGGCACACTCGTCGTATTCCTTGCCGTCAATCGTGTACTTGTCCCGGCCGGCACATTCGGCCGGGGCGTAATCCCCCGAGTACACCGGAACATAAATGTCCGACAGGGGTGCACGAATCACCCGGATGCGCGCCCGCGCCGGATTATTGCTGCTATATTTCGGTGCCGCATGAATTGCCGAGCAGATCACCTCGCAGGCCCGGCAGCCGTTGCATTTATCGACGTCGATTTTTATGGTTTTTACGACCTTTTTCAGTTTCTCATCCTTCACGGTTGATTTACCTTTCGTTTTACTTCTGCTCCGATTCCACCGGGATCTCGTCGGAAGGCGCTTCCTTGCGATCAGTCAAAATCCCTCTCTGCAAGAAGTCATCGCTGACATAATCCAACCCCAGCTCATGCAGGGACTCCGTTGTCGGGATGCCCTCGTTATTCCACCCCTTGAATTTGTAGTACGTGTCTAACAGTTCCTTTTCAAGTTCGGGAAATCTTCTCTTCCAGTGATCCGCCGGCGGCTGCTCGTCTTTTCTGCGCATGCCCCTTCTGATATTAAACGCCCTGACCAAAGTTCGGTATCTTTTGGCCGCCCGGGACAATTTGTCTTCATCCATATCGATCCCGGCACCCGCCGCGAAAAATTTCGGGATATTGTGGATGTGATAAGGCGGCTTGAGGTGAAATGACGACAAACCGGTGCACATGCCAAGCGCGTCATCGATGTAATGCATGCGCTCCTGCCAGTCGACAATATCGCACGTCATATCGACCGTCGGGTAAAAGGGCATGGAGTTTTCGCCGCGCGGCTCCCAGTCCAGAAAATATTGCTTGAACCGGTCGTCAGGAACCTGGAACCAATCCTTGACAAACTTTTCGCGATGCTCTCTCTTGGGAAACGGCGCCTGGGGAAACTGCCCTTCGATCTGGGTAATGTTCATCTTCTCGCCGGTGCAATACATGAGAAAATATATGGGATTCAGCATGCCAAGTTTGAGCGGCAGCTGTTCATGTTTTTTAATGTTGTTGTGAGCGTATGCATCCGCGCCCTTACCAATTTTTTTGGCGGCCCAGTAAGTGCCATCGGCCAGAACATCGCCGATGCCCTCCCGCCGAACGATTCGGTCCAGCAGCCAGTAAAATCTCCCGTTATTATCGGACGGCATCCCCGACATATCACTGTCCGTTAGAATGCCGTCCTCGTAAAGTTCGAGGGCGAAGGCCATCACCTGCGGGGCCGAGTATCCGTCCACGCCGTACTCCGTGGCCTTCTGCGCAATTCTCAATCCAAAATCCAGGTCCGACATGGCTGCCATGGTATAGGTCAGTTTCGAAAAGCATTTCATCATATAGGTTGGCTGACCCGGCGGCGTAATTGTGGCCCCGCATTTCATCGGACAGTTGTAGCAGCTGATTAACCGGGTCCGCATGGTTTCCATGGTCCGGGTCCATTCCCTGGCGATATCCTCGGTCCAAAAATCTTTTCTGCGATGGCGGGCATTGCCCCAGGAAAAATTTTCGGTGTGCCATTTCTCATCATGGATGGCCATCTCCTGCGGTGATCCCAGCACGGCTAAAATCGGTATAACGCCGGGAATGGGATTGTCTTCGCGCCATTTGATGTATTCCATCACCTCGTTGCACAGCTCCAGGAATTCAACCGGACGGGCCACATTAATGTCATTGGTTCCCCGAACGACAATCGCCTTGAGCCCTTTGTCCCCCATCACCGCCCCGATGCCACCCCGGCTGGCACTGGAGCGGCCCTGCTCGATGGAGGCAAAAAAGACCCGGTTCTCGCCGGCCAGACCGATTGCCGACACCTGAGCTTTGGGCTCCTTTAGCTCCTGCCGAATCATCTCCGCTGTTTCATTGACGCCTTTGCCCTGCAAATGGGAGGCATCACGGATTTCCACCTTGTCATTATTGATCCACAAATAAACCAGGTCAGGGGATTTGCCGCGAATGATCACTTTGTCATAACCGGCATACTTCAACTCCGGGGCCCAGAATCCGCCCATCATGGAAAATGCCCCTAATTGAGTCTGGGGCGAAATGGTCGAAACAATGGCACGATTACATCCGACAGCTGGTGTACCGCATAAAAGACCGGCGCTGAATATCAGTAAATTTTCAGGGGAAAAAGGCTCGACTTCGGGTGGAACCCTATCCCACAATATCTTGGTGGCGGTACCCAGGCCCCCCAGATAAAGCTCCGTGTCTGCTGGACCCGTCTGCACCCTTTCAATGTTACCCCGGGTTAAATCAACTTCCAAATTGATCCCTGTTTCTGCATACCTCATTTCGTATACCTTCTAAGTTGGCTGAATTCGTTGCAAACTGCCATCCCGCGACCATCAGCAGAACTGAGGGTTTCAGGAAGGCCGCTGGAAGGAGCCCCAAATGGAATGTTGAAACGCTGTCATATTGGCCCAATTGGTTTTTTTTCAATTGGGGTACAAAATCTGTTTTCGGCCACCACATCGACCGATAAGCCTATGGCATTGACGCGGACTCGTGGAGTTTACCCGGTAGGCTGAAAGCGGATTCGGAAAGGATTTTGGATTGCAGGGACTTACCTCAAAACGTCCCGTTCCGCCTCCCGTATCAATCGATTCGAATGATTTTAACGTGCTTGCCCACCCAATCCCAAGGCAGGTATACGCGGCCGCTGTTCCCGGATTTTTTAACTTCTTTTTCGATCAACTCTTTTCCGAAGACCCCGAACTTGATTTTGGCGGATTGGCGTTGTGTTTTAGGCCTTGCGCTGATCTCTTTATGGTCCGAATCTCTTTTCAAAGCGACCATATACTCCTCCATTATGGGGGAAACACGTTTTATTTCCCTTTGGCCGACATCCTCGGAAATGCCAGATGGCACCGGCCAAATTTCCGATTACGGGAGAAGGATCCTGTTAAGCGAATAAATTTGGTATGATTCTTCTCAAGATCCGCGCCAATCCGGAAGGCGGGGGCAGCGCATTTTAAGCTATAAATTAACTACAAATTAGCTATAATATAGTTTTAGGTGGTTCTCCGAAATCTGTCAAGAGAAATCTCCCAAAAATCAGTTATGAAGGGTTGCAAAATCCGGCAAGCCTAGGCTATCGTTTGACAAATCCGTCCCCCAAAATGGTTCATTGCGATTTTAAGCGCTTCTGTGACTACTGAAGAAAGGAGACCCCATGACCGAAAGCACCATTAAAATAAGACTCATGAAACCGGAAGATTTTGACGCTTTGGTTAGGATTGACGAGAAAGTTCTCAAGGCCTCCCGGCCGGAGTACTATGAAATGAAGTTTGATAAGCTCTTCAAATCCAAAGATTTCTTACCCACATCGCTCGTGGCAGAGGATGAAAATGGAGCAGTGGTGGGGTTTATCATGGGGGAACTCTATATGGGCGAATATGGTATTTTCCGGGAGGAAGCCACTCTGGATACCATCGGCGTTGATCCCGATCACCAGCATAAGGGTATCGGTAAACTGTTGATTGATGAATTCTTGGATCATTTAAAAACACTCGGTGTACAAAAAATAAACACTCTGGTCGATTGGAATGATTCCAAACTGATACATTTCTTCAGCTCGAACCGATTTAGCCCGTCCAAATCCATAAACCTGGAACGAAACATTTGAGGATCGTCAAGGATCCTTACACGGGAGATTGATTTCATGGTTCCTGCAACCGTTCCAGTCATCGGCAAGAAAACGGTCGATCAGAGGGTATCTACTACGACAAAATGTGGTTGCCAAACATAGAATAATACTATATATAGTGTTTTGGACCGGTTTACCGGTTCAAGATTACGGGCATGAAAAGGCGGAATCGGGGGGTAATTTGAAGGCCAATCGGTACCTGGGCAATTCATATAAAACCGGACAGGGAACTAATGCTTGACATAAACGTATGATTATAGTTCATATGATTCGATAACAAAAAAGACCGGTGGGCTGTCAGTGTTATTTAGTTTTTATCAATAAATTTTTTTTTATTATAGCATTCTCAGATGGAAAAAAGATCATCAAAAAGGGCCTTGCCAACGGGATTTCACGGTGCGGAAATTAAATTAACGGGTGTGCCGCTGTATCAGTTTAAACTCAAAGATATATCCGATAATGGCGCAAGTATTCTGATAAAGGAAAATTCTGCGATGATCAATCACCTTGAAGTCGGACAGCACCTGCAAATTAAATTTCATGCGAACTCCCACCCGGACCTCAATGGCTATTTTGAATCGAAGATTGCACATATCACGAAAAATGAAGAGGGAAGATATAAAGGACATTATCTGGTAGGTGTCCAGATACTGGCAAAATAATTCGCCATGACTGAGTTATTTTAAGTAAATAATCGCTTCCTTTGGAATTCAACAATGCTAACTTTAGGTGTTTATCTCAAAAATAGTAGAGAAGCTCAAAATATCAGTCTCAAGGATGTGGCTGATTATACAAAGATCTCAAAAGTGTATTTAGACTGTCTTGAAAAGGATGAATATACCAAAATCCCGGCAAAGCCGTATGTTAAGGGATATATATCATCTTACGCTTCGTTCGTAGGAATAGACGAAAATGAAGCTCTCGAACTGTATCATTCTTTTCAGAAAGAAGGCGACGATATAGACGTAAATAACGCTGAGATATTGCAAAATCAAAAAAACGCGCTAAAGCCATACCCGCGAATTGGCAAGAAATTGCGGCTCGTTTTTGTTTTTTGTATTTTAAGTATCGTGTCTACAGGGACCTACTACTTGTTTTTTCAGAATCAAACCGAAACCAAGGCCAAAATCAGTCCCGGGGAAAAAGATAAACCCTTGCAAACAGTCGTGAATTCAACACCAAAAATTGAAGTTCCACAAAATAATCCGGATAACAATTATTTTTCACACGAAAGACAAACCGATTTCGATGAAAAAATTGAAAATGGAGAAGTCAGAGAAAATCATAATAATGGCGTATCTCAGAATCCGGTTTCGCTGACAAGTCTGAAACCAGAAACGAAGTCAAATGAAGCCGCTACCGATACGCCGATCAATGAAGTTTCGATATTCAACGACTTGCCCGGTGCGGAGATCGATAGAACGATAATAGAGGATAATCTAACGGCTATTGAGGTTACTGCGGGCACAGGCATAAAAAACCGAGTTCCTCAGGGCATTGGAGATACGTTTGATTGGTCAACGGATAGAATATACATCTGGAGCCGCATTGTGTGCGAAAAACCGCCATCATCGATCAGGCACATTTATTATTTCAATGGTAGAAAAGTAAATGATGTGGTGTTGAGTGTCCGTTCCTCCCAGTGGCGGACCTGGAGTTACAAAACGGTTTCAAGTATGCGATATATCGGCCATTGGAGGGTGGATGTAACATCGGCTGAAGGCAAATTACTGAAAAGAATAAACTTCCAAATCAGATAAAAGAGCGATTCGTCTGGCCAACAATGTGGCGGATGGTTAGAAAGTAAAAAGGGTTCCAGCAGCTGTAATTACAGCCATTGAAACCCTTTATCATCAGGTCCCGTCGATCACTCTAAGTCTGCAGTCGTTATTGTCCGACTAATAGCCGCTGCCGACAATGACCCCGGTCTTAGTTTTTCTAACATAGGCGTTTTTCTCAGCACCTTTCCATTGGTACTTCACCCAGGTACCTTCCATCGTCGCCTGGACCACGGCGTCAAATGCCGGTGCAGCCTTTACCTTGAGATTTTCTCCAGTCAGCGTGGGATGAACAAGCATGTTCCCATTTTCTTCCATTATGTAAATATAGTAAGGTTTTCGGTTGGCAGCCTCCGCAAAATCCGTTGCCGGTTTGCCGCCCTCGATGGCCACAGCGATTTCATCGACTTGGGCCTTTATGGCGTCTCTGTCGGCAGCGGGAGCGACCCCTGTAAACGAAAGTCCAATGACTGCGACCAAAAAAATTAGAAAACAATTCTTCATTCTTTCCTCCTCTCTTTTGGGTTGCCGATTGTTGCAAACAAATAGATTGCTGATACAGAAACCGCCATTTGTTGTCAAGATAAATGTGAAAATAGTTTTCACGGACTTCGGGGGAAACCAGATTTAAGAGATAGCATCGACTTTATACCCCTACCTCAAGTCATTTCAACATGAAGAAACAGGCGGTTGGCATTGTCATAATAACGATTTGTTTTCCAAAAAGTAAAAGATTTTAATATTTTTTATACTAAACTATTTCTTTTTACAGCACTTTTATGACGACAAAAGCAATGTCGTCACTTTGCTTGGAGCTGCCCCGGAACTGTTCCAAATCTTTACTGATGCTTTTGCTAATTTGCGCCGCAGGCAAATGGGCGTAACGCCGGATGAGCTCGCGAAAGCGGTTAATGCCAAACATTTCACCTTGCGGCCCCATGGTCTCCCAAATTCCATCTGTTGATGCCACGTAGACCTGGCCTGTCTTCACTGAATCGAAGCTGTACTCATCGTAGTTTACGCCTGACATGAGACCGAGAGGGTATCCACTTCCCTCAAGTTCGATAAAGCGGTCAGGACCCTGATCATATGCAAAAGGCGGTTCATGCCCGGCAGTGGCCCATCGAAGCCGGCCATCTAACGCGTCAATGGTCATTAACAGCATGGTCATGAACCGCTCACCACCGGTGTCTTCAACCAAGAGATCGTTCATATTATTGAGGAGGTCGGCAAGCGAACCGGATTCCTGGCATCGGCAGCGGAGTATACCCCGGGCAGTCGCCATGAGCATGGCGGCAGCGACGCCATGTCCGACAACATCCCCCACTGCAATTGCAGCTGTGGTTTTGGAAATTCCGGCAATATCGAGGAAATCATAATAGTCTCCCCCGGTTTCATCGCAGTAGGCGCTGTGGCCGGCGATGTCAAGTCCTTCGATATCCGGGGCGTCAGACGGGAGCAGACTCTGCTGCACCTCCATTGCTAGTGCCAGGGAATGGCGAAGCCGCATACGGTCCCGCAGGTCCGCAGTCATCGCATTGATTTCGTCGGAAAGCTTTGCAAATTCGGGTGAATACCGAAGCTGCAATTCATGTTCAAGATCGCCTTTACCGATCCGTCGCACGTGCCCGACCAAATCCAAAATTGCCCGGACGCCGATGTACGCAAAGACCAGGCCCAGTATCACCGTAATGCCCACCGCCACAGTTCCGATTAACATGTTTCGCTGGCGAGCAGCTTTGATTGCGGTCATATAATCAGTTGCCGGAAACATGGTTGCGATGAGCCAGCTCAGGCCGGTCGTATGCTCAAACGGGGATACCATGAAGAGATAAGAGTTCTCTTCAATATCCAGGCTGATTTGATACGGGATGGTAATGTTCGCAAGCGATGTGAACTCCTGGTTCAGATATACACCTGCCGCGGAAATGACGCTGTTGGTGGATGCTGACGCCGAAAGCAGTTTATGCTCCAGATCTGTAACCGGTACACTTGTAGATGTGGCAATCAATTGCCCCTCGCGATTCATAACAAATGCCAGGCCGGTCTTTCCCACCTGCAGCTTATCCAGAAATTTTGAAATGTCGTAGAGACTTATTTCAGCGTCGATGACTCCCACGGTCTGTCCAGCATTATCTCGAATGGGCTGAACAAATCCAATGCCCAGAGTCGATTCGGTCCCATCCTTGCTCATCCAGGCGTAAATTTTGCTCCAGCCCGGCTTTCCGGCTGTGATGGCTGATTGGTACCAGGGCCGGATGCGGGGATCGTATTTATACGCTCCGGTGCGTTTACCACTGATATTTCCCGTCGGATCAAGCTGATATTCGTAAACCTCATCACCGGTTGAACCATCTTTGATCGCAAACACGTGACCGGTTTCATCAGGGTTCCGAACGATCCATACGGCTTCGCCGTTGGCGCCCCCCCATGCAATCGAACTCAGCATATCAAACGCCTGCATTTGCTCGAAAAATGTATGCCGCCATTCACGAATATTCGAAAGATCGAGCTTGTGTCGAGATATCATGTGGGCATTGACCCGGTTGATTCGGCTCGGTACCGTCAACAGGTCGTCAAGCTGCTTCGTAATCTGCAGATGAATTTGATCCAGGTTTTGCGCCATCAGATCATTTACGGCAGTTCTTCCTTGAACGAAAGCAAGAAAAGAAAGCACCAGCACGACACCCAATACGGGGAGCGTCAGGACAAACGGCATCGAAATCCGAACCGGAATTCTGGTGATGATCGATCGTATCATACCAAGGGAAACCTCTGTCAATCGTCAAAGCGATACCCATCCTGATAACGAAAGCAGGCGTTGGTGTCAATGTTGATAATTGGGATCTGGATTTAGTACCTTAATCTTGCCTTGACTGAACCCCCACACATCAATCAAGAAACTCTAATTTTTGAATGAAAAAGAGGAATGGATTCTTATCTTAAAATAAAATAGCTGGACAGGATCAACAGGATAATTAGGATAATGCGGCCTTCGGCCGAAAGGCCCCTCGCCGCAGGCGAAAGAATTCCTGATAATCCTGTTAATCCTGTCTAAAAAAAAATTAAAATCGAATCCATTCCACTTCCCTTCATCTATTTGTAGTTTCACACGAGCTGGGCCCGCTGGCCAAAAAAACGGCCAGTCTGATCGGAAAAAAAACTTTGAAAAGCGAATATCGAATATCGAATAATGAATTTCGAATGACGAAGTAAGGCATTCTATCTATTTTATTAAAAAGACTGAGCAAAGCGAAACCACACTTCGACATTCTGCGGTTCGCTTTTAATGTAGTTTTTCACAAGTTTTTTTGGTCCCCTACGTCCCGTTATTTTTTCACGGGATCCTTGGGCAGCTGGGGGGCCGGTATCAACGATTTTCAAGGCCAACCGCCTGTAAAATTCAAGATCTGCCCAGTCATGAACGTTGATCTCCCTGATACAAGAAACGCGACCAATTCACCCGCTTCTTCAGGCTCACCCAAGCGCCCCATGGGTACGATAGCGGCGATCTTCTCTCTTCCTTTCGGATCGTCGATAAAACGGGATCGAGGGTAATAGGCCTCGCTGTATAGATAATTGGGGGCCAGAACATTGACCTGAATTCCGAAAGGCGCAACTTCTTTGGCCAGTGCCAGCGCAAAAGATGTCGTACCGGCTCTGATTGAAGTGGCCACCGAGAATCCAAATTCAGGTTGTAAATATCGAGCTGAGGTTACGAAAACAAAACAACCCTTTTTTTTCTGTTTCATGGGGGGCAGAAGCAACTGGGTTAACTTGAAAGGGAACATTAACAGTGCCTCAAAACTATCTCGAAGCGTTTCAACGGCAACCTCCTCTATGGGGCATGGTGTGTTCGGAAAGACGTCATTGGATACGACTGCATCAATATCCACCTGTCTTTCGTTCAATTCCGAGAGTAAGGATCCCGGCGTTTGGGCTCCAAGTGCCGTTGTACCTGGATAGTCCTTCTCAAAAGAACGAGCTATGTTCCCATTTTTAAAGCTCGAATCGTGACAAATGGGATGGATTCCATCGCGAAGAAGGACAGGTAACGTTCCGGGACCCGCATAATGCTTTACATTGGTAATTAACACATTAGGCATTTTAGCTCTCCTTGCCGGCTATACTATTCATTGCGTTATATGGCGACGATCGATTTATGCAATTCGGCCTCATATGCACTGCGAAACTCAGGATTGGATCTTGCCGCCTCCGATACCAGTGCGGCCAACGCACAACAGTTGGACAAATTGTCACGATGTGCTGCTGTTAAATTTCTTTTTTTTTAGTATTAAAATTATACTGTTGTCTGTTTTCAGTATGTCAAGCTCACCGGGAGGGTCCGGACCGGGCGTCTTTCGAATATCGTCACCGGAATTTGAGCAGTCAGAAACCATTTCGATCGAAACCATCTGCGGGACTACAAATTGCTTGAATAAATCACAAAATTTTTTTATATGATAGATTCTCGTACACGTTGTGCCAAGGTTGACGCTGAATTCAATATGCTGAGCTGGAATTCGAGAAGAATGAAACGGGACCCGAATTTGAGAACCATCATCGATGCTATTCCATTTGCAATCTTCATTGTGAACCATAACCTGCAAGTTTTTTACGTTAATCAAGCGGCATCACAAACCTACGGTGCAGATTCAGAGGCCATTTTAAAAAGACTGTGCGGAAAAGTTCTTCACTGCCTGAATGAACGGAATTCAGAGGCAGGCTGCGGCACAACCGCGCACTGTCCGGATTGCGCTATTCGAACTTCTGTTAATACGGCCATTCGTGGGAAGAGCGTTTTTCGGCAGAAATACGAAATGAAAATCCAAAGGGGCAAAAGGCTTGAAAAGGTTTATATGTTAATATCATCGGCACCTCTTGGGCATCACGATGAACAGTTGGCCTTATTGACCATTGATGATATCACTGAATTGACGGATTTGAAGAAGTTGCTGCCCATCTGTGCTGAATGCAAGAAGATTAAAAGAGATGATAACGTATGGGAAAACCTTGAAAATTATTTTCGGAAACACTCGGATATACGATTCTCTCACAGCATATGCCCGGACTGCGCTAAGAAGCTGTATTCCAACATAAACTCCAAGAACGACATCACGTAAAATTGCCTGAATCGCTGATCCTGAAAATCACGGTTGAAAAAACCGTCTCAAATTAATTCACGATAGGCTTGTATTTGCATCATTTGGAGAT
The DNA here is from genome assembly GCA_030066155.1 of Desulfobacterales bacterium. Lineage (GTDB taxonomy): Bacteria > Desulfobacterota > Desulfobacteria > Desulfobacterales > JAFDCJ01 > JAFDCJ01. The sequence goes on from JASJCE010000064.1 coordinate 15,344, forward strand.
CCGGCAACCTTTTCAATCTGCGACCGGTTCTGTTCCTGCACCGAGTTTTGCAGCTCTGCCGTCACCGATGCCGTCAATCGATCGGCGTCTTCGCTGCGCAACCGGTTCTGCAGATCAGAATGATTATCGCAATCCAAGGACCCCGCCGCTGTTTCAGCGCTTTTAACTTTTTTCGCATACCAAAACATAAAAAGATTGGATATGACAGCTGCTATGCCGAGGATGATTACAATGGTCGTCATCTGTAATTGTCTCCCTTCGTTTTAAGATGGGCCACAATCATTCTTTCGGCATTTATTCCAAATACTTGAGGGAAGTGTCCGGAAGAGTCTTGTTACATTTTAACGGGATTTCTTTTGAATTGCGAAGTGCCCTGAAATCCAAATCGACCATACCATTCGCGCAGGCACTCATCACTCATTGGTATGCTCTTTCCGTTGGGCATGAATATGGGGCTGAGGCTCAGGACGATTTGATGCTTGTCTGCCTGCAGGCAAAGTTCTTCAAGAATTTTAGTACCATTGCCGCGATGGCTTTTAAAAGAACCCATATGGTAAATGTGGACTTGCGGTATATTTTCATGGGTATAAACACTCAAGGCGACAATTCCAATCGCTCTACCGGTGGTTTCTTCAAACACAAACGGATATATTTCAGATAGGCTCTGATCATAACCGACTCCAATAGCAATCCGGCCCTCATATTTTTCGTAAAAATAATCGACGTAATCCTGTTCAGGATTCAATTTTCTGCCATCCCTTATGATGAAATATTCTTATCTTCTTCAGAAGTCTCATCCATCTCAGCCTCTGACCTGATCGAACTTTTCTCCAATTTACGTTGTCGCTTTTGTTCCTGCTTTAATTTCCT
>JASJCE010000065.1 GCA_030066155.1 Desulfobacterales bacterium
AGTAATTAATTAGAGGGCTAGCTTTAGAGATGATTATGGCTAAAAGACGATGTAAAATTTAGATGATATTCAAGATTAGCAGGAAGGAAATGATCGGTTTATTGAATTGTGCTCGTCTCTATAAAATTCTTCACATCGTCAACAATCAGGCGGTCTCGAGTTTCCGGTGTTTTTGCCGGACCCTTACTTTCCGGGTTTTGACACTGTGAACGAGCGAGCAGAGTACCGGCACGACAATCAGGGTCAATAGCGTCGCAAATCCCAGCCCGAAGATCACTGCCACGGCCATCGGCCCCCACCATTGAGACGACTCGCCGCCAATATCCAGAGCCATTTTGCGGAAGTTGAAACTGATCCCGGTGGCCATCGGCAACAGCCCTAAAATAGTTGTTATGGCGGTCAGCATGACTGGACGAAATCGCACCGATCCGGCCCGAATCAGCGCATCATAAGATTTGAGCCCCTTGTCTAATAGCTGATTGTAGTAATCAATTAAAACAATGGCGTTGTTGACCACAACCCCGGCCAGGCTGATGACGCCGATACCGGTCATGATGATGCCGAATGCGGTACCGGTCACCAGCAGGCCGATAAATACACCGACCAGTGACAGGATGACCGATGTCAGAATGATAAAAGGTGTGATGAACGAGTTAAATTGGGTCAGCAATATTAGCAGAATGATGGCGATGCAGGCAAAAAATGCCTTGCTCAAGAAGGCCTGGGCCTTGGCCTGCTCTTCTTGCTCGCCGCTGAAACGGTAGGTGTAGCCGCGGGGCCATGTCATATGCTGCTGTAAACGGGCATCGATCTCCTTGATGATATCATTGGCCAGGCGACCGGATACGTCCCCGGTGATGGTCACCACCCGCTTCTGGTTCAGGCGCATAATGGCGCCGACACCGCTGCCGAGTTCAACCTGGGCCAGGGAGGTCAGCGGGATGGGTTCTCCCCGGGCTCCGGAAACTGTAATGCGCTTGAGACTTTCTATCGATCGGCGGTCACGCTCCGGCAAGCGGGCGATAATATCGTATTCATCTTTGCCTTCCCGATAAACTCCAGCCTTGGCCCCGTTGATGGCGGCTTTGACGGTGTAGGCGATAGTGTAGGTGTCCAACCCCATGAGAGCCGATTTTTCCTTATCTACCCTGACCTGGATTTCGGGTTTTCCTTTGACGAAGTTATCCTTTAAATCCACCAGTCCGGGTATATCTCTGATAATTTTGTGCACCTTGCCGGCCAATTCGCCTAGCTGGAGGATGTCATCACCCGTAATTTCAATGCTGATGGGCATGCCGGTTGGCGGGCCCTCCTCCTCCTTTTCGACCTGCACTTCGGCGCCTTTGATAGTGTTCAGAATCTTCTGCCGCACTTCATCAACGATCCCGGATGACAGGCGCGAGCGATCGTGGAAGTCTTTAAAGTCCAGAACGACTCGGCTGATATGGGTGCCGGTGCCGCCCTGGGAGAAGGGATCTCCACCCATAGTGCCGATGTTGGATATGATGTATCGAATGTCTTCGTATTCGGAAACAATTTTTTCGGCCTGGGCCACCAGTTTGTCGGAGGTATCCAAATTGGTCCCTTCCGGGGCTTTGATATTGATATAGGCCCTTTTGGGTTCTGTTTCCGGAAAGAATTCCGTTCCCTTCCCGAACATACTGAAAGCCATTATAGCGGCAATGAGCGCAACAAAGCTGACCAGCACCACCAGCAGTCGATGGCGCAGGCACCATTTTAGAATAAACAGGTAAAACCGCTTGACCAGGGGATCTTTGAATTGCGGATTGCCTTTTTTCGCTGTAAGCGGCTTGACTTTCTGGTAGCGGGCGGAAAGAACCGGATTGATGATTAAGGCCACAAACAGGGACGCACTCAGGGCCATTATCAGGGTCATAGGCAGATAGCCCATAAACTCGCCCATAATACCCGGCCAGAACATCATCGGTGAAAAAGCGCCAAGAGTCGTTAGGGTGGATGTAATCACCGGCCAGGCGACCTGGTCGGCGCCGACCCGCGCCGCTTCCTGACGGTTTTTTCCCTGCTGCATGTGCCGGTAAATATTTTCCACAATCACAATGCCGTTGTCCACCAGCATACCCAGAGCCAGAATCAGCGAAAACAGCACTACCATGTTCAGGGTCACATCAAAGCCGGTCAGCAGGGCGAAGGTGATAAACATGGAGTAGGGGATCGCCAGAGCGACAAAAATAGCCGATTGGCCTCCGATAAAGGCAAAAATCACAATCAGGACCAGGATTAGCCCCGAAATAATATTGTTTTCCAGATCCGCCACCATGAGCCGCACATCGTTGGACATGTCGGCGGTCAGATCGATTTTCAGCGTTTGCGGCAGCTGGGGACGCATGGCGTCCACGATCCGCTTGACCTCATCGGTAACCCGCACAATATTCTCGCCGCTGCGCTTGGACACAGCAATGGTAACGCTTTTGTCCCCGTTGATCCGGCTGCGGGTCAGTGGATCTTTGTGGGAATCCTTGATGAAGGCGATATCCCGCAAGTACACGGGTTTGCCATCCCGCACAAAGGCTACAATAGAAAAAATCTCGGAAGGGTGTTTAAAGTCTTCCGGAACCCGCACCAGGTATTTGCCTTCACCGATGTCCATGCTGCCGCCGGGCATATTAACGTTGCCGCGTGTTACCGAGTTGATAATGCTCGAAAAGGGCACATTATACGCTCCCACCCGATCCAGATCGAATTCCACATGAATCTCCCGCTCCAATCCACCGCTAATGCGTGCTTCCAAAACACCGGTGATGGACTCGATCTGATCCTGCAGATCTTCGGCCAGATTCTGAAGCCTGCGCAGGCTGAAGGGGCCGGATAGGACCACCCGGATGACCGGCATATCCGAGAAGTTGACCTCCTGTATGGCAGGCTCATCCGGTAGGTCAGCTGGCAAGTCATTTTTGGCCTGATCGACCTTATCCCTGACTTTCTGAACGGCATCGTCTAAATCCACCTTCGGTAGAAATTTGATGGCAACCGTGGAGATGCCTTCGGCCGAAGTAGAGCGGATTTCTTCAACATTATCAATGCCTTTGAGCTTGCGTTCAATGGGGATCGTGATCAGCTGCTCCATGTCTTCAGGCGCCACACCCTCGTAGGTGGTCGTGACAAAGACATAGGGTATGGTGATGTCCGGAAAGGATTCCCGAGGTAAAGTGGCGTAACAGTAAATTCCGGCAATTACAATGATCACCAGCATGGCCAGGACGGTAGCCTGTCGTTTAAGCGCCGTCTGATTCAGTATCATTTTACGATCACCTTCATACCGTCTTCAACTTCAGTATGTCCTTTGACGATCAGGTGATCGCCGATATCAAGGCCTCTGGTAATTTGCACCCGATCGGCTTCAATCACGCCGATCGATATAGCCCGTGACTCGGCGACGCCGTCCTTTTCCACAAAAACAATCCGCTCCCCGCCCTTGTCAACTATGGCAAACAGGGGCGCGGCAATGGCATCGGGTATATGCCGCCGCAAAAATGCCACCCGGCCGATCATTCCCGGGCGAATGGCATGATCGGGGTTGTCGATGACGGATCTAACGTGAAAGGTTTTGGTTGCAGAATCCGCTTTGAAAGCCACGAATTCAACGATTCCCATGAAGTTACGGTCAGGAAATGCATCGATTTTAACAGGCGTCTGCTGGCCTTCTTTGACATAACGAACATCGAGCTCCGGCACCCGGACGTTGATCTTGATTTTATCGATATTAACGATGTCTGCAATCGGCTTGCCGGTGTCTGCAAATTCCCCCACATCAACATATAAATGGTCGATGTTGCCGCTGATAGGGGATTTAGGGAAACCCCGGTTATACCGAGCTTTGACCTGCTCCAAGTCGGCCGCGGCCAGCTTGAGCTGCGTTTCGCTCTGATCCAGTTCTTCTTTGGCAATAATCTTGTTTTCATAAAGCCGGCGGCGTCTTTCGCACAACTCATAGGCGAGCTTGTAGGCCGCCCGGGCATGCTCCAGGGAAGCTTTGAGGGCGGCAACATCTATTTCCGCCAACCGTTCGCCTTTTGTGACAGTTTGCCCCTCGCGCGGTCCGATCCACTCCACTCGACCGCTGGTATTGGCTGCCACTTTAACATCCTCGTATGCCTCAGTTTCACCGGGCAGGAACACGACATCGCGCAGGTCAACCGGTTTAACCTTGATCACTGATACAGAAATCGCCGGCGGTCCGCCGGAATTGCTATTCGTTTTGGCGATACTTTCCCTATCCTTGCAACCTGTCAGGGCCAATAGCATTGACAGTGCTGCCGCCCAAACCGTTATCCGAATCGCATATTCGAGTTTCATTTCGTGCGCCTATCTCTTGTTTAATCCTTGAAAGGCCAGCTGCAGAAGCCTTTCGGGACGCTGCGGATCTGCCAGTTCGGGTAGAACCACATCCATGTTTAAACTGAAATCCAGCAGAGCGAGTACCAGGAAAGCGACTTCATCGGCGTCGATATGACGAATTTCTCCGGATGAGACCCCATCAGCGTAAATTCGCTTAACGGCATCCAACATATGGCGTTGATAACTGGCAAAATCATATTCAGGCACCCCTTGCGGCGGGCCGAAGATCAGGCCATGAATCATGATGTACAGGCTCTGATATTCCCGTATGCCCTCTTGCACCCGGCGATAAAGAAAAATGAAGCGATCCTTGACCGTTCCCGGGGCTTCAAATATTTCGTTTAAAATGTCCTGTTGAACCTCGGCTGCCCATTCCAGGATGGCATAGAACAGTCCTTCTTTGCTTTTAAAATAATAGTAAAGAACCGGTTTGCTTACCCCGGCTCTTTCGACAATTTCCCGAACCGACGTGGCCGCATATCCTTTTTCGGCAAAGAGTTCGGTTGCGGTTTCCAGCAGCCGCTCCCTGGAATTATTCTCCAGGGAACCCCTACCATTTGTATTTTGCATAGTTACTCCGCCCCTGATGCGACAAAATCAGGGGCAATATATTAAGTTGTTTTGGAATAAAACCTTTGATGTTAATCCAGGCGGATTAACTATATTAGACAAATATGGCTGTCAATAAAAATCTACCTAACGGTAGGTATATTATTACAAATGACGATATTTTACAAGATATTTTTCTTAAACATTTAAAATTATTATATATACTATTTATAATGCCGAGTTATGTTCACACGCTTTTCAGAATAGAAGGACCTCTATTTGGGCTAAAGTTGAATACGTAGGCGGACTAAACATACCTTGAGAAAGCGGATATCGACCTCGGTTTAAATCGAAAGATAGGAGCCTGATTAATGAAAATATCCTCGGTGGGTCACGATTTTCACGATTGATCCACACGACTGGGGCAAGTATTACTGGACCGCGTGGCGGATATTACCGGTATCGCAATCCCGTTAACACGTTGATATTGTCAATTAATTAGACAGTGACATCGCACGAGTGCCGACCAGCTTTACAGTCGGCACTCAACTTATCTTATCTCCGGCAAAGACCATCCCAGCCCACTAGCACAATTAAATACAATGATTACGATTTATTAGAATGCTTTATGGCCAAAATTCTACTCCACCCTATTTCTGGCATCTATTATGCAGATCAGAAGACCAACATCCAATTAAAGGAATTTGAACCCGAATAAATCAAACCAGGCAAAAACGCAAAACCAGCGTTTACCACAACCAAAGACAGCATGGTCGACGCCGTGGCTGGTCAATAAAATCGCCCACTAAATTTCCCCTGAGTGGGCCAAGCTCGAAACCGGACAAATTGGCTCGGATCCAAACCAAACTTTGCCGGTACATGAAGTCCCGCCAAAACATTCGCTTCATGGGAGCATGGTCCACTCAAATTTTATCTACCAAACCACCTGGAATGACGAAGGAAGATTGAAGATTGACGAATGATGGAAGTCGCTCTCCGAGGCGTAGGCGCTCAAACCCCTACGAGCCGGAGGCTTCGCTCTTTCATTTTAAGCAGACAGAATTCCTTCATTCGACGTTGGACGTCCACTAAGAAAATACGCTCGGGGAACGCGGTTCGACATTTTCCGATTCAGTACTACTTTAAATGGAAAAATTCGATGTTCATTTTTTTTCTGTGATCCGGTTATCTGAAGTTTCATACTAAGAAAGTATAGCGAATTCCTGAATCCTGAACACTGAAACCTGAAACCTTTTGTTTCTGACAACATGTTGTCCGAAAAAGCCCGTTAAGGGCCTAAGGAGGTGATGACCATGGTATTCAAAATGGGTGACTTTATCCTGGGTATGGGGAAAGAATTTGCACTTGAGACAATGGATATCTCGAAAAAACTCACCTTTGATGAAGGGGAGGCACTGTTTGATGCGGGAGATCCGGCCAACCATTTCTATGTTCTGGTAAAAGGACGGGTTGAGCTCAGTCTGGGAAATACGGGACCGGTGGTATACATCGCAAAGCATCCGGGAGAGGTTATTGGCTGGTCAAGTCTGGTCGGCCGGAATTCGTTTTCGGCATCGGCGCGGTGTCTGGATCCGGTTAAACTGGTCCAATTCGATCGAGAAAGATTTATGAATATTCTGCAAAAAAATGCCCACAATGAAGCCCTGCTTTTCAAACGCCTGGCTGAAATGCTGGGAAATCGTTTGCTTGAACTTTATCCAACCATCACTTAACTTCGGGTTTCTGCGTGAATCTTTCAGGTACTACGGTATAACAATACTGTTTTCATGCGGTGTATCTTTAGACATGGGAAAGTAGGCGGCTTTGAAGTTGAATGCCAGTCCAATCCCCCAGCCGAATGCCGGCCACTGAAACCACCAGGGACTGCCCATCATCACGTTAATTATTAGCAGACCGCCAATAACAATGATATAACTCCACAAATGGCGATGGAAGTGGGCCCTCCGACGCAATAACTTTTTTGTGCGCGCTTTTTCTTTTTCGAATGTCTTTTTATCCTCCTCGATTGCCTCTTCCAGGGTCTGGCGATCGATCCCGAATTCCCGGGCCGTATCAATCAATTCCTCGTGACTGATTGAATCCTCTTTTTTTAATTTCAAGGCACACCGTATGATTCGATCGACCTCATCTTTACTGTATTGCCTGGATGTAAACTGATTCATGGGTGCCTCAAAATTAATCCGCCAGGTAAAATACTACACCCGGTTCATTAGATCAATATGACATAACATCGAATTTTTACAAGCGTACTTTATTTTTCAGGGCGGATTAATTATCTCAACTTTATCACTTCAAGATATTCCTTGACTCTGTTCAATGTTGAAATAAACATCTTGGAGCCGGTCATAAAGGTGAAAATATCATCGACGTTGCCGCAGATCCTGGCAAACTCCGGTCCGATCACCAGGGCTGGTTCTGCGGCATCGGAATGTTTTTCCAGGGCCGCAACATACATCTCCAGACGCTCTTTCAGGATCTCGAAATAATCGATCTTTTGACCGATCATATACTCGGTGGTCGTGGATATGCCCCGGGAAAACTCATTAACGGAATTCCAGTAAAACTCCAGGAGCTCCGTTTTCCGCGGACTGTTTTCCAGGTAATATGACAGACTCCAGCCAACCGCTATAATTTTCAATATATGCAGCTCATATTCCACGGTGACGCGTTTGATTTCAGCCTCTTGGGGCAGTCGCGCCATCAGCCAGTTGACGTCTTCCCGATCAACGGCAAAATCCAACAGATCCTGGCCCGCTTTTTCCATCAAATCATTAACCATTAAATTAGCATCTGATCTGGCACCATTAAAGCCTCATCCAGTTTGATCTTCTTCCTAGCTGCGCTATCCGACTTTCCGGGCGCCAAGTATTGCTGAGATCGAAACCGATGTCAAGAACTACGGCAGGGCTTGTTGTTGACAATGTTCGTGTATATCCTTAGGTTATCCGAAAAATAAAGCACTTAGTTGTCGACTATCGGCGAACAGAATTGGAGAGCATCATGTTTGAAACCCGCGAACAAGTTTTGGAACGTATCCTCGAGCAGACGAAACCCCAATGCCCGCATTGCGGCGATGAAATGAAATTGTGGGAGGTTCCGCCAATCACAATGGGGGACGGCCTCGGTTGGGGCTCACCCTTTCTATACCTGTGCTTTAATGACGACTGTTCATTGTTTAAGCAGGGCTGGGATAACTTGAAAGAAAATTATGCCCATAACGCTTCCTATCGTTGTATGAATTATCCCGGCACCGAGCAGTTCGAACTGATTCCTGTTTTTAGCGACCAGGGCGGCCGGGGCCAGATTATCGACGAGCAGATAGTAGCCGAACAGGAAGCCATTAAGGAAGCCGTCAAAAACGGGTTTGCCATGCTGGCAGACTGTTTTGCCAGACAAGATGGTCCGTCTGTCCTGACCATCCTGTTGGATCCCTCTCATCCAAACCGGGTCAGACAAAAAGCAGCCGAAATGATCGGCGACATCGGCGATGTCGAAGCCGTCGAACCGCTGCGAAATGCCAGATTCGGGAATAATTTGGTCCAAAAAGAAGTTGATGCGGCCATATCAAAAATTCATGCCAAAAACTTCACCCGTGAATGTCCGTTTTGCGCTGAAATCATTAAAAAACGGGCTAAGGTATGCAAGCATTGCAGCAAAGAGGTTGGAGGGGCATGAAAGCCGATCGCTGTCGTTGATATATTGTCCTTTTTCGGGAGGACACGAAACTAAGGATATCCTAACCTTCATTAACGCTCAAAATAATGAGTAGATCTTGACTTTAAATGCTGCAACATTACTTTCTTGTTATAAAGCTTTAGACTGGTTAGATAGCCATCTTACGCTGACTTGATTGACAGATATTCATCTTTGTAATCGCTACTTCTCTGATCTTAGACCGCATCGATAATACATCTCTTCTGAATTGATTATCGATTTGGCCCTTCACTGCTACTTCTCCTTTAAAAGCTTTAACGACCGATAAAATTCTCGCGAAGCTGTGCCGCTCACAGAACAGATGTTGACGAATTGCGCTAGAGTGCCCATGGATACTCCAATTTGCCGGGCTTGATTCACCAAGTTGACCGTGAATTGGCTGGAATAAGGAATTGATCATAATTGCCGGATTCAGAAACCAGCTACTCAACCAGTCTACCATTCAACAATCCAGCAAAGGAGGTGTACGATGAAAGCCGGTATCCTTTTTACAGGTACGGGACCGATTCTCATTTTAACGTCCTATAACGAGCTGTCGAATCCCAATCTGGTGGAAAAACTAGCAACCAAAGGAATCAAAAAGTACATCGCGTACGAAGTGCCTGAGGAGAAAGTAAAAGAACGTTATGGTCAGCAATATAATGTTATCCTGGGAGATTTAAATCAAACGGATGATCTTAGAGTCCTCGATTATGATGGGCACCATGTGTTTTATAATTTTTCGCTCAAAGAAATTGGAGAGCCCGTCTACCACGAAGCTTAAGTTGGTTACAATAATTGCTGGGATCGGGTGGTTTTAGTGAAATAAATCTCAATCCGATCACTTGCCACCTGATCCATCCGTCAATCCATCAATCCTTCGCCATAGGAGGTAGATCATGTATTTCAAACAGGGAGACATTTTCTGGGGGATGAATAAGGAATTTTCTTGACATTAAAGTGCAGAACAATTATATTTCGAAACATGTCGAACTATCGTAATAAAAACATTGATCGCTACGCCGAAATGTTCAAGGCGCTCTCAAATCCGAACCGCCTGAAAATATTTATGAAATTGATTTCCTGCTGCGAGCCGGGAACCGTTGCCAGCATCAATAATAGCACCGGTGAAGCGGGATGTGCCTGTGTCGGCGAGCTCGGACGTGATTTGGGGATTGTGGCCTCAACAATTTCTCATCACATAAAAGAACTGCGCCAGGCAGGCCTTATTCGCATGGAACGGCGAGGGCAAAAAATGGAGTGCTGGATTGATCCAAAGACGCTGACCGCTTTGAGGAACTTCTTTTAGGGGTCAGCCGATCGCGGTTTTTTTTGTGAAAAACATTCGATAGTTGTCGAAATATAAAAGTTTTTGCAAGATTTTCGCACAATTTTATTATTGGCTCGTGTTAAACTTCATCATTGTAATTTTTCACCGCAGAGGTCGCAGAGCGACGCAGAGATTATTTAAAATACTTTTTCTCAGCGTTCTCAGCGAACTCTGCGGTGAATTCTTAAAGTTTCTTTTTCGATCAGACCGGCCGTTTTTTATGGCCAGAGGCGCCGCTTCAATAAAATAAGATGATCCAAAGGAGGGAAAATGGAAAACAAAGAAAAAGAAGTGATTCGACAAGCTGTTCGGGAACGGTATGGCAATATCGTAAAATCGGTTTCGGAATCTACCGGCCTGCAACCGGCGACATCCTGCTGCGGGCAATCTGAAAATTCCACTTTACCAAAACCGGCAACATCCTGCTGTGATGGACCGCAAGTTACCCCGCAACAAATGTCCGCACTCATGGGATATTCAAAAGCGGATTTAAGCAGTGTCGTGGACGGGGCCAACCTGGGCCTGGGCTGCGGAAACCCGGTTGCCCTGGCATCGCTCAAATCCGGTGAGGTCGTAGTCGATCTGGGCAGCGGAGGCGGCTTTGACTGCTTTCTGGCTGCCAAACAGGTCGGAGAGAACGGCCGCGTTATCGGCGTGGACATGACGCCCGACATGCTTAGCCGGGCCCGCATGAATGCGGAAAAAATGAAAACAGCCAACGTCGAGTTTCGCCTGGGCGAAATAGAGCATCTGCCGGTGGCCGACAATACGGCTGACATTATCATGTCCAATTGCGTTATCAATCTTTCACCCGACAAGCTGCAGGTGTATCACGAAGCCTTTCGCATTCTAAAGCCCGGCGGGCGGCTGGCCATTTCGGATGTCGTCGCGACTGCCCCATTGCCTGCCGATGTTCAACAAAACCTGGCCCTGGTGTCCGCCTGCGTCGGTGGTGCAGCAACGGTTGATGAGACAACGATCATGCTGCAGGAGGCCGGCTTTAACAATATCCGGATCACGGCCAAAGATGAAAGCCGCGAATTGATTTCCAAGTGGGTTCCTGGAGAAACCAAAAATGCAGGGGATTATGTTGTATCGGCTTATATAGAAGCGATTAAGCCGAAGGGTTCGCAACCCTGTTCTTCGGCGTCATAAATCCGCTATCCGGCGTTCTGGCATACATCAATGGTGGCCATGAGCCGCTGTTTATCGTCAATTCGACCGGTGTCAGAAAGCGCCTCGATCCGACGGGTCCGGCAGTCGGCATGCTGCCGGAAATGAAATTTGAGATTCAGCAAATCCAGATCAATGCCGAGGACATCCTGATCGGCTATACGGACGGGGTAAATGAAGCCCTAGCCCCGAATGGCGAATTCTTCACCCGGGAGCGCCTGTTGTCGATTTTAGAGCAGCAGCCCTCTTCCGCATCAGATCTGATCGAACGCATCAAAGCCAACCTATCCACTCACGTTCATGATGCTCCTCCGTCTGATGACATCACCATGTTGGCTATCCAGCAATTGTAAAACACGCCCTTGACACGCCAATCCCGTTATCTTATGCTGCGCCTTCAAAATAGAAGGAGGATATTGATCTGGCGACGGCAATCACTAACTATATCGTCAAACCAGAGGAATTCGAATCTCTGATTTTTATAAGGCAGAATTCGGGAAACAGGTTGAATTGGGACTGCCTTTTCGTTTTGCCGGAGTGGTTGAAGGTCTGGTGGACCGAATTTAACAATGGCGCCAAACCCCACCTGATTTCCATCAGAAAAAAAGAGACGCTACTCGGTTTGGCCCCACTGCAGAAAAAAAATAATCGCGTATCGTTTATCGGCAATACGGATGTTTGCGACTACCTCGACTTTATTGTAGCGGCCGGCAAGGAAACCGAATTCTTCGAGATACTGTTTGACTATTTAGTTCAAGAGAACACAAAGTATCTGGATCTCGGGCTGTTGCGACCTGACTCGACCGTGCTTTTGAATCTTCTCAAAGTAGCTCAAGCTCAGGGCTGCAAGATAACCACCCAATCCGAGGATATCGCTCTGGAACTCGGCCTGCCGGTCACCTGGGATGAATACCTGGGTCAACTGAAGGGCAAACAACGCCACGAAGTCAAACGCAAACTTAGAAGATTGGACGAAGCCGGTGACGCTAGATTGCGGGTTGCCATAGATACCGATGATATTCGCAACCAGTTGCCGACTTTTTTTGAGTTATTTAATTTAAGCAGTGAAGAAAAAGCGACTTTTATGACAGATCAAATGCGGTCTTTTTTTCGTGAGTTGACCAGGACAATGGCGAATGCAGGCCTATTAAGGCTTTATGTTCTGGAGCTGAATGCATCACCGGTCGCGATGTCGCTGTGTTTTGATTTCAATAACACGCTCTACCTGTATAACAGCGGTTTTGATCCCCGGTACCGCGCTTTGAGTGTTGGATTATTGTGCAAGGTTCTTAGCATCAAAGATGCCATTCAACGCGGCCGGAGAAAATATGATTTCTTGAAAGGATCTGAAGTATATAAATACCGTTTGGGCGGTCAGGAAGTACCGCTTTACAGCTGCAGAATTGAGCTGACATAGCGATCCTGCTAAATACCGGCCGAACTTCCAATGCCTCATCCACCAGGGTCCATCATAGGCCGAGAATGTCTAAAATGCACTAAATTGCCTAAAATGCCTAAAATTTAGGTTTTGCTTCGCTCGATCTTTTAACTGCAAATGTTTCCATTATCGCACCAGGGCGGGCTGAACACTGAAACCTGAAACCTGCTATCTTCTATAGCATCATCTCATACCACTCCATCCGCAGGTGCTTTCTGAATCCGGCAGATTCATATAGCGCCATAGCTGCCGGCATTTCACTGTCAGCCATTAATTCGACCACCCCAACTTTCTTCAACTTCAGATAGGACAATCCCGCTATTAGGACTTTGCGACCAATTGACTGCCCTCGAAAATCCGGATCGACCCCCAGCATATGAATTTCGCCCTTTCTGCCGGCTGCCGTATCGGATGGGTGAATTCTTGTCCAGCAATAGGCAACGGGTCTGCGTCCCTGATATACCATGATAACATTTTCCGGTCGGCTGCTCATGGAATTAATACGGTAGAAAATCTCCTCATTTGTATTGGCATTAAAGCCCCAGGTATCAGCAAACGAGCGGTTTTGAATTACCGTTAAATCGACCACTTCATCAGGTTCGAGACTGCGAAAGGTAAACTGGCCGGTCTTGACCTCGGGCACCTGATATTCAGCAAGATCCAAGCGGTATCCCCAAAAATGCCGAAAAAATTTCAGACCCAAGCCGGATAGCATCCTAATGGCCGGCAGATTGGTCTCCGACACACAGACCTGCACTTTGCGCAAACCCGTCACCCGGGAATATTCCACGGCGTGTTCAAACAATTCGGTGCCAACTCCCATTCTGCGGTTTAAGGGATGCACCGAACCGTCAAGCAGGCTCCGCCCGATACCCGGCTCCCGGAATACGCTGACATAACCAATCAGCTGCGGGTCCGAACTTTTTTCGGCCACGAATAGGTCGTCTTCAGGGCTAAAACTTGGATGCCCGAGAGCCTCGGCCAATAGTTCTTTTGAAATGTAGTCATCGGGGCGATCCCGCTGAATCGTCTCATTTCGCAATTGTACATATTGATCGAAATCGGTCGACCGGTAGTTCCGTATGATCCGTTTGTTTTTATCCATCAAAGCTTATTTTACAATCCAGTTGGTTTACGCCAGAATAAAGGTATCTTCCATTGCGGAACTGTCAAGGTAATTACCAATGGAGATCATTTCAACTTACGCCGGTTCGATAGTTTTCGGTAGTCTTCCATTTTTCATTTTTGATATTACATTAACACTTTATAATGCAAAAACCTATTGCTCGTCGCTAGATTGGCAGTGTTTAAAGCGGACAGGAGAGCTCGTGTGACAGATAAAGCCGATGTATTGGTGGTATCTCCGCATCCGGATGATGCCGAGTTTGGAGTGGCCGGAACAGTGGCCCGATGGGTGAAAGAGGGCAAGCGTGTCGTGTACGTTATTTGTACCAATGGCGATAAGGGGACCTCGGACATCCACATGAAACCGGAAGTTCTGGCTGAAATTCGAAAAAAAGAGCAGCAGGCTGCTGCCGATATTCTCGGTGTCAGTGACGTTATTTTTCTCGGCCTGCCGGATCAGGGTTTGGAAGACACACCGGAATTTAGAAAAATGTTGGTACGTCTGTTCAGAATGTATCAACCCTATACGGTGGTGACGGCCGATCCCTATCGCCACTATATCTGGCACCGTGATCATCGCATAACCGGTCAGGTGACACTGGATGCTGTATTCCCGTATGCCCGGGATCATCTTGCCTATCCCGATCTCCTGGAAGAAGGCCTGCAGCCGCACAAGGTCCGGGAAGTATGGTTCTGGGCTGCTGAAGAAGTCAATCATCGCTCTGACATAACGGGCACTTTCGACCTGAAAGTCAAAGCCTTGAGGTGTCATGAGAGTCAAATGCAGAATTTAAAGAATCCGAATCCCGAAAACTGGCTGCGCAAGCGCTGTCAGGAAATCGCCGAAGATGAGGTTTTCGAACTGGCAGAAGCATTCCACCGGGTAGAGATCACCAGCTAAATCTGGAATGTCGATTGACGAATGACGATTGTCGAATTATTGAATCGCTTTGCTCTATCTATTGTATTCAGAGTAATCGATAAAAGCCGACAATTTTAGCATCCTCTTCTCATTGATAAGATTGCAGTTCATTTCGTGGCGTGGGGAAGCTTCTTATCCGGAGACATATAAACAAACCAACTTTAAGTTCGAATTAATTTGAAAACATCATACAAGGAAAAATTTGAATGAACAACACAGACATCACAGTATACGGGGCGCATTGGTGTCCCGATTGTCGTCGCAGCAAACAGTTTTTGGGCGAACACCAGATTCCCTACAATTGGGTCGATATTGAAGCGGATCCGGAAGCGGAAAAATTTGTTATCGAGAAAAATGAAGGCAAACGAATCATACCGACCATTGTGTTTGCAGATGGCTCTTTTCTTGTTGAACCAAGCAATGCTGAACTGGCCGAAAAACTGGGGCTGAAAACCAAAGCCAGCCGCAATCACTATGATTTGATTGTGCTGGGAGGCGGCCCGGCCGGACTGACCGCAGCGCTTTACACCGCACGCGAGGCAATTGATACACTGGTCATCGAGCGTGCCGCTTTTGGCGGCCAGGCGGCGGGCACGGAAAAATTGGACAACATGCCCGGTTTTCCGGATGGCGTGGCGGGAATCGATTTTTCACAGCGGTTACGACAACAGTCGGAACGCTTTGGGGTCGAGCTCTTGCAGGCCCAGGAGGTTACCGGCCTTTTTCACCGCGACAACTGGCATGGCGTTAGAACCAATGACGGCAGTGAATACAGTGCGGATGCGCTGCTTCTCGCAACCGGGAGCAGATATCGACGGCTCAATGTACCCGGCGAATCGGATTACCTGGGGGCCGGCGTTCATTTTTGCGCCACATGCGACGGTCCGTTTTACAGGGGCAAGCGGGTTGCCGTGGTCGGCGGCGGCAACAGCGCAACGGAGGAAAGCCTGCTGCTGACTAAATTTGCCAGCCATGTGACCATAATAGCCCGCAGCAATGAATTCAAAGCCAGTGCCGTCATCCGGGAGAAAGTCATGTCGCATCCGCAGATAAAAGTCCTGTGGAATACGGAGGTAAAGGAATTTATCGGTCGGGATTCAAAGCTTACCGATTTGAAGTTGGCCAATAACCAAACGGGCGGTAGCGAAAATCTTCCGATTGATGGCGCCTTTATATTCATCGGTTTGGATCCCAATACGGCATTTCTTGCCGGAAGTAACATCAAGTTGGACCAGTGGGGATTCATTACTACCGGTCACGCCCTGCTGCATGGCGATCAGCGCACGCATGGATTTGAAAATCGCGATCCGTATTTACTGGAAACAAGTGTCCCCGGTGTATTCGCAGCCGGCGACGTTCGCGACACCAGCACCAAACAGGTCGTCAGTGCGGCCGGAGAAGGCAGCACAGCTGCCCTCCTGATCCGCGAATATCTGAAAAGTGTTTAAAG
>JASJCE010000066.1 GCA_030066155.1 Desulfobacterales bacterium
TTACCCCTCTTCAATTTTCAATCTTTAATCCCAACGACTTCCCCGTGTTTTTATCGAAGAAATGCGTTCTTTGTTCGTCTAGTTGAATCCACACGCTTTCGCCCTGCTTTTCCACAAAGCGCGAAGCGGCCTTGGCACGAACGATCTGATTGTCGACTTTGATATCGAGAATATCAAAAGGACCCAGCGGCTCGATGACGTGCACCTCAGCTTTGATGTAGTCTTCCGTCTCCTCTCTGGCAAGGCGCACGGCCTCCGGTCGGACACCCAAGGCCAGCTGTCCGAGAGGCACGCCCTTTGATTCGATTTTGCGATACAGGGATTTGGAAAGTGGCAGCGCCTGGGTGTCATCGCCCAGAAAACATTGGGTGCAGGTTTCATCCGGGTTAATCTGGCAATCCAGTATGTTCATGATCGGGCTGCCGACGAATTGCGCAACGAACAGGTTGGCCGGATGGTCATATACTTCCGATGGTGTTCCGACCTGCTGGAGGACACCGTCTTCCATGATCGCCACTTTATCCGCCATGGACATGGCCTCGACCTGATCGTGGGTGACGTAAAGCGTCGTTGCCTTTATCTCGATATGCAGCCGCTTCAACTCGGTGCGCATATTTTCCCTCAATTTGGCATCCAGTGAGCCAATCGGCTCATCCATCAAAATCGCTTTGGGTCTGCGAACCATGGCTCGACCCACGGCCACCCGCTGCATGTCGCCGCTGCTGAGCTCTGATGGCTTTTTGCTGAGGATGGATTCGATCCCGAGCACCTTGGCAACCTCGCTGACGCGCTGGTCTATCGTATCTTTGCTTTTTTTGGTCGCTTTCAGCGGAAACGCGATGTTGTCAAACGCATTCAGGTGTGGATAAAGGGCGTAGAGCTGAAAAACAAAAGCGATGTTACGGTCGCTGGCTTTGAGGTCTTGAACCGGCTGGCCATCTATCAGGATATCGCCGGAATCGATGGTTTCCAATCCGGCAATAGCCCTCAGGGTGGTGGTTTTGCCGCAGCCGGAAGGGCCGAGCAGCACGAGAAATTCGCGATCTTCAATTTCAAGGTTCAACTTGCGGATGACATAATTTTTGCCGAAGTATTTTTCAATATCGATTAACTGGATATCTGCCATTTACTCTTCCTCTTCCGGCAGGGGCTTGATATGCGAAAATACGATAAACCCGACCAACCCGATCAAAATAATACTGAATCCATACACATGAAGGATCAAGATCCAGGGCTGGCACAGGCTGAAAATACCGAAAATGATCACCCACATCGAAATGGGCTCAAAATATTTTGCACTCAACTGTCGAAACATGCTCTGCTCCTCACTTCCTGATGGCGCCAAAGGTAACGCCCCTCAACAGATGCTTGCGCAGGAAAAATGTAAATACCGCAACCGGAAACAGAAATAGAAACGTGCCGGCCGCTATCGTGGTCCAGTCAATCATGCCGGACCCCAATTGAGAGGGGATAAACGGCGGTGCAGTCTGTGCCTTGCGATTGGTCATCATCAATGCGAGCGCGTATTCATTCCAGGCGATGATGAATGAGAATACCGATGTTGCGGCAATTCCCGTGGCGGATTGCGGTAATACGATTTTCCAGAATGTCTCAAACCGTGTGTACCCGTCGACCAGCGCGGCTTCCTCGTATTCGATGGGTATTTCATCCATAAACCCTTTCATCAGCCAGACGCAGAATGACAGGTTGACCGCCGTGTACAGCAGAATCAAGCCGATGTGGGAATCCACCAGGCCGACGGTGCGAAACATCAGAAAAATCGGGATCGCCACGACCACCGGGGGCAACATGCGGGTGCTGAGGATAAAAAACAGCCAGTCATTTTCGCCCGCCACCCTGAATCGCGAAAAACCATAAGCAGTAAATGTGCCCAGGGTCACGGCCAGAAAGGTGCTGGTAACGGCAATGATAATGCTGTTCCAGAACCGGTTCAAAAAAGGTGAGCTCGTGATAATCCGCTCGCCGGCATCATAAACGAGTTTTTCATACCACTTGGCATTGTTGTATTTCTCTTCGGGTACGGCTTTGCGCAGCTGAACTCTTTTGGTAAACAGTTTGACGAAACCGGTGACTTCCGGCTCGAAAAATACGGTTGGTGGGACTGTGGTCGCCGCTGCCCTGGGTTTGAAGGCGGTAGAGGCAATCCAGTAAAGCGGAATTAGATATACGATGGTTGCCAGAAGGACCAACGCCACGGCAATTTTGTTAAAGAATTTGGATCTTGCTGTTTCAACGACAGCCATCTTAACGTTCCTTTGCCTTGTTCAGATATTTGATGTAAATGTTGCTGATGCCAATAATCATGATCAACAGTATATAAGCCAGTGCGCATGATTTACCGGTTTGCCATTGGGGGAATGCCATATTGTAGAGTTTGATCGCGATTAACTCAGTGGAGGTGCCGGGACCGCCACCGGTCATGATGAACGCCAGATCGAATGTCTTGAATGCCTCCAATGTTCTGAATATAACGGCAATCAGGAGCAACGGCGTGACCAGGGGAAGGGTAATCCGGCTGAACGTGAACCAGCGGGATGCCCGGTCGATGGCGGCCGCTTCGTACAGGTGTTGCGGTATTGCCGATAAACCCGCCAGAGAAAGGAGCATGACGAAGGGCGACCACATCCAGATGTCCGTTATGGCAATCGCGAACAACGCCATATCCGCGTTCGATAACCAGACAAATTTGCCCAGGCCCAGAAGGTAGTTAATGATTCCCCAGGAAGGCCCGTACAATAATTTCCAAAAAAGTCCGACGATTGCCATCGACATCATCATCGGAAGCAGCAGGAGCGTCGTAATCAGGCCTTTGGCCGGGATCTTGCGATTTAACAGCAGGGCGATTCCGAAACCGACCACCAGCTGTCCGGAAACGGAAATCAGGACATACTTCATGGTCAGGTAAAGGCTTTCCCAGACATGCGGATCGTGCAGAAGCTCCCGGTAATTCTGAATGCCGATCCAATCCGGCGGATCCCCGGAGACGGCGCTGTAGTCCGCAAAAGAGAGAATCAGGGAATAAAACAGCGGAAAAATATTGATCAATATAAGAAAAGCAATCGTGGGGATGATGAACAGATTGCGAATCGTCAGATCGCTCAACCCCCTTCTTGCGGTGGCAACTGCAGTATCCATTGTGTAAACCGTCTATTTATTCTTATAGTCATCATTGTAAACCGGGTTGTCGAAGGCCAAGTCAGAGGTGATCGGCTTTGCCATATTAAATAAAAGTATTTAAATCCGAAGCACGAAATCCGAAATACGAAACAATATTAAATGACCCCAATTAAAATGATCCAAACAAAAGATCTACCCAATATTGCGATGTGGAGGTTGTTTTTGTCATTAGAGCCTTTGATATTTGAATTTGTTTCGAATTTCGATATTCGAATTTCGGATTTTTCGAACATCTTGGTTTAAATCATGCCCTCTGGGCTTAAGTCAAAGCCGGGCTCTTTGTAATAGGATTTTAAACGATTTGGGGATAAACAAAGGGAAGGTGTTAGCCTTCCCTTGTCGGTCGTGATCAGGTTATTTTATTTCAGGCGTCCTTCCCGTCGGAATATTTTTTCCCAGTCATTGGCAATCGTGTCCATGGCTTCTTTTGCTGTGCCCTTGCCCCCAACCACGAACTGGTGCCAGTTTCTCTGGCAAATTTCCAATAGTTCGGCATATTCCGGAACGGCCCAGAAATCTTTGACCATGAACATGGTCTCATAAAATGCCTGGTTATAGGGCGTGTCCTGCAGAAATGCTTTGGATTTGAGCACGTTGGCATTGCAGGTGTAACCGCCCAGGGATGCCCACTTTTTCTGTACGTCATCCCGGATAAACCATTCCAGGAATTTGTAGGCCAGATCCTGCTTCTTGGAGTAGCTGATAATTGAAGCACCCTGCCCCCCCAGAGAGGCGTAGCGGCCGCCCGGCCCGGAAGGATTCGAGAAAAATCCGGTGACTTTCGCATATTTATTGACGGAAGGATTGATTAGCGCCGGAAAAAAGGCAAAGTAATTCATACTCATGGCTGCCAGCCCCTCGGTGATGGCCTGGTTGTTGCCCTGGAAAAATACATTGCCCCAGTCCGGGGGGGTGTATTTATAGAGCTCTTTGTAAAATTTCAGGGCTTCGACTCCACCCGGTGTGTTCAGAACGCCATTGACGCGGTAGGTTTTAGGGTCGCCCAGGTCCGCACCCCAGGCAAATATAACATTTTGAACGCCCATGGTGATGGCGTCATAATCCTTCTGGGTATAAATGGCGACACCATATCGATTTTCTTTGGGGCGATGAAAAAATTCGGCGATATCTTTCAATTGGCCCCAGGTTTTGGGAACACCCAGTTCATAATTATATTTCTCTTTAAAAGCAGCCTTTTCCTTGGGATCTTCGAACCAGTCTTTGCGATAGGCCCAGCCGTTGGCATCACCTTCGAGCGGCACTGCCCAGTATTTCTTGCTGCCCTTGGGATATTCGGCATATCCGACGACGGTTGCCGGTGCCATGGACTTGTCGACACCGTTTTTGACAAACCAGTCCGTCAACTCGACATAGTGTCCCTGGGTTGCGCCGGCGCCCAGCCATTGGGAGTCACCCACAACAATGTCCCAGGAATCGCCTTTGGCGGCAAATTCTCGAAATGTTTTGGTTTGAAAATCACCCCAGGGCGTTGTTTCCACGGTTACTTTAATGCCGGTTTCCTCCTCGAAATCCAGCACCAGTTCCTGAAGGTAAGTTGCCGGATCCCACTCGGCCCAGAAAATACTCAATGAATCTGCGGCAATTGCTGCACCGCTAACTGAAAGGCAAAAAAAGAATCCGATAACGAATATACTACTTTTTTTTAGCATGATACACTCTCCTTTCTACATGGGTTTGGATTAGTGAGCAGGGTCAATGGTTTGACGGAGATCTCCTTTGTTCTTCAAATTTGAAATGCCCGGATAAGGAGAAATGAGTTGTTTATTTCACAACAACGCCAGGGAAAACTTCCTTCAAATTCAGCTTGATCGGATGTATTAGTTCATTGAATGAATTTTTTTACAATAAAAAATTAATTTGTCAAGGAATTTCTAAAGGTCACCGGGCCAGGTGACATTGTATAGCCAATGTAGTATATATATGAAAATATTTAAAATATAATCGCAAGAAATGAATTTCACAACCTCCCGGAAATTTATTAATATGCATAAATTCCGATCATCTTTAATTTTTACTATAAATCAAATACACCAAATCGTTGAATTTTATTTGACAGTCTGAATCATTTCTTTTAACGTGAAGCTGCCATATAAATAAACCAGTGCGAAAGGGGGTAAATCAAATGTTTTTATCTATGCACAATTGGATGCGGGCGGAGCAGATTGGAACCACCATTCGTCGATTGGCGCAATGCGGTTACGACGCCATTGAAATTGAGGGCGAGCCTGAGAAATATGACACCAAGGAAGTTCGTGAACTGTTGAAGGAAAATGGCATTGTCTGTTTTGGCTCAGTCAGCCTGATGTTCGAAGGACGCGATCTGATTCATGCGGACGAAGCGGTCCGATCCGGTACCGTCAAATATCTTAAAGATTGCATCACCATGGTAAAGGAGATGGAAGGCCGCGAAATGACGATTGTTCCTTCCCAGGTTGGAAAAGTGAATGCCATGGATACACCCGAGCAGGAATGGGCCTGGGCGGTAGAAGGGCTTAAAGAAGTCTATGACCATTCGGAAAAAGAAGGGGTGGTGATCGGCCTGGAGCCTTTGAATCGCTTCGAGACCAATTTTCTAAACCGCCACGATCAGGCACTGTTGCTGGCCGAAGCGGTCGGGCCGAATTGCGGTGTAGCCCTGGATTGTTTTCATATCAACATCGAAGAGGCTGATCTGTTCCAGGCCATACTGAACACCGGCGACAAATTGGTGGCATTTCATGTGGCCGACAACAACCGCATGGCTCCCGGCATGGGAGATTATGATTGGGTTCGCCTGATTACGACCCTGAAGGCGGCGGGTTACAACGATGCCCTGACGGTTGAATTCGTGGCACCCCTCGATCGGACTCCGGCCAACCCTTACAAGAATGCTCAAGCCGAAGCAGAAGCGGAATTGACCGCGGACCAATTGAAGTTTATTGAGGATCACGGCAGCGGCGTCCTTTCAGACGAATTCTACACCTGGCTGGTCAAAGAGTCGGCCAAGACTCTCAGAGGTGCAATTGAAAAAGCCCGTGCAAATTGATGCACGGTATTTGAACTTATTTGAATTCTTGAGCCCGCCGGTCATCGGATCAGCGGGCTTTGGTTTTAAGGAGGCTGGGCGGGCAGGAAGCTGGTAGGCCAGAAAGCCCGGAGGCGTGGAGGCTGGAAAGCTGGGAGGCTGGGAGGTTGGGAAGAGGGGAAAGTGTTAGGTTTTGGATTCGGCTACCCTTCCAAACTTCTGACCTTCTGATCTTCTCGACTTCTTAATTTCCGGCTTCCCAGCCTCCCAGCTTCGCCGCCACCAAAATTGGACTCGCCCGGGTGACATTATTGAGCTCTGAAACTCCCGCCATATTATTCGTAAACCCATCTCTCGGAACGCCGGCATATCGAAACGAAGACAGGCTGAGGAGCTATCTTACTCTCGGCACACTGGCCAGCGCTCTCAGAAACAGATCCTTTCTGAAACGATTTGCTTTGGAGCTGGACAGGCATAGATCCGTATTTAATTACGCTACAAGCTTCCCCCAATTTGATGTCCGCATATTAAATCTTTCAGAAAAACCCGATCGGCAGTCGTTATTTGACTGTTTTGCCGATTTTGCGGCTGGATTTGGCGAAACACCCCTCATGGTTGGTATGACGGCAACTTCGGCTCAGTTGGATGAAGCTGCTGAAATTGCCCGGGCTTCCAGCGAGGTTACACCGGCTTCCATTAGAGTCATCGGCGGTGCCCATGTTTCGGTTGCCGCGGCTGATTACCTGAATCAATCTCAGTTCCAGGTGGCCTGCGTCGGAGAAGGGGTTGAGACACTGACTGAAATTGCCCTGCGGCTGGCAAATAGTCGAGAAGTCGATTTTGGATCTGTTGCGGGTATTGTTTTTAAGGACGCCTGCGGCCATATTCACAAAAACCCGTTACGCGAGCCCTTGCTGCACCTCGATGACTATCCGTTTCCAACCGACAGCCTGGACCTATTTGGCGACCTTACGGCAGATGACGGGAATAACCGGCACCACATCGTCTACATCCTGTCCGGCTACGGCTGCCCGCATGATTGCATATTCTGCGCCCAGCGTGCCATTCACGGCAAAAAGATCCGGGAGCGCAGTGCCGAAAACATATTCGAGGAGATCGGCGGACTGGTGAACAGGGGCTTTCATAAATTTGCCTTTGTCCAGGAAACCTTTTTGAACCGGGACAGAAGAGTTGCCGAGTTTTGCCGATTGATCACGGCAGCCGGCCTTGAAGTCGAATGGACTGCCGAGGCCAGAGCTGACCAGCTGTCCCGGGAGCAGCTCGAGTACATGCAGGCCGCCGGGCTGCGCTTTATCCAGATTGGCGTTGAATCCGGCGACCCGGCGCTGCTGAAACAGCTTGGCAAACGCATTGATCTTGGCCGGGTCGTTCGCCTGCTGGACTGGTGCCGTGAATTGGAAATCAATACGGCCGTCTACCTGCTGGTGGGTCTTCCCGGGCAGGGATGGCAAAGTATTTTGCAATCCGCTCTTTTCATAAAGGATCATCCGCCATATAACCGGATCACCCGGCATGCATCGGTCGCGATTGCAATACCTTACCCCGGCACCAATATGGCGTTAACGCAATCCGTCCGCCTGTCCGGTGATCGGGGCAATCAATTGAGCTGGCCGAATCGAAATCCGAACATCCACGTAAACGATGCCGGTGAATTCCTGGGTGAAAACTTCACCGAAACCAATGACATGACCTCACATGAGATCCTGGAGGCGTGGCTTTATCTGGACGACTTCTGCCATTTCCTGCTGCATGCCTTGTATCCTGAAAAAAAGGAAAGGCAAACTTATCAGTTGGCCAAGTCAATGGAATATGCCGATCGCTTGCTGTATATGATTCAGCGCCGAACGATTCGGGACCTGATTGTCAGGGCCCGGCCGGACCAGACTCCTGCTAAGCGCCGGAAAGCTCACCGGGAAATTCTCTTCCTGGATAAAGAAGTTGAAACGCATTTCAAGGATGTGACCAGGAGCACGGAACCGGTGAACGACATATTTGTGCGGTTCTTGTCGACTATTGAATTCAAAAACGGCTTTGATGCAATGAAAATATTGAGCATAGGCAACCGCCTAAAATGGATGAAGCTTTGCGCCCTTGTCTGGCATTTGGCGGGCAGGAACTTCAATACGTTTGAGTTCAGTCAGGATAAAGAAGAAACAGGCGTCAGCATAGATGGACTTCTCCAGGACCTGGCCGATTCACGTCTTCGGGAATGTCTGGAGCAAATCGTCAACCGAAATGCCATGCAGTTAATTCCAGAAATTGCTGTTTCCGGACGAACTATTGAAGCATTCGGCTTCGCGTTCCGCAAAGCAAATAACCGAATCCTGATGATTGACTCCGTTGATATTCAGTGTTAAAAATTCAGTTGCTGTTTACCGGGTCGTTGCCAATGGGCTTCCAATTCTGTCTGTCGATGTTACCAATTTACGGAGAGAATCAAATATGAACGAGCAGGCATTTAAAGATCAGGTTGCAATTGTTTCCGGTGCGGGAGAGGGCATCGGCTATGAGATTGCCCGACAACTCACTTTGCAGGGTGCCGCTGTTTTGCTCAATGATATTGACGGAGAACTTGCTGCCAAAGCGGCTCAAGAAATAAGCAGTGAAGGAGGCGTCTGCATCGGTGTAGACGGAGATGTCGGAGATCACCGGATCGTGCGGGGCCTCGTTGACCGGGCGGTTGCCGAATTCGGCCGGCTGAACATTGCTGTTGCCAATGCCGGGTTGACCCTTTGGGATGATTTCCTTGATTTCAAACCTGAAGACTTTAACCGGGTGCTCACGGTAAATTTAGGAGGATCGTTTTTTCTGTCCCAGGCGGCCGCCCGACAGATGCAGCAGCAAGGCACCGGCGGCCGCATTATTTTGATGTCATCGGTTGCGGGCAACCAGTCAATTGCCACTTCATCGGTCTATGCCATGACCAAAAAAGGTCTGGAAATGCTGGCACGCAGCCTGGTGTCCGAGTTGTCCCCGCTTGGCATTACCGTGAATGTAATCGCACCGGGTGCGACCGTGACCCCGCGCACGCTTAAAGTCGTTCCCGACTACGAGCCGATCTGGTCGCAGGTCATCCCCACCGGCCGTCCGGCCTATCCGAGCGATATTGCCAATACGGTCCTTTTTTTTCTTTCCCCCGGGGCCGACCACATTACCGGACAGACGCTGATCGTCGACGGCGGCTGGTCGGCAAAAAGTCCAGAGCCTAAATCGCAGTATGTAGATAAAACGAAGTAGACGGAGTTAGAAGATGAGTAAATATGATGAGGTAAAGCGTGAAGTTTTGGACAGCGGCATCTGGCTGGCCGAGCATGGATATCTGGGAGAATTGACCAGCGGTGGAAACATTTCGGTGAGATTGCCGGGTGAGGATGTCGTTGCCATTACGCCTTCAGGCCGATCATACTTTTCGTTGGAACCCGATGATATCTGTGTGATCGATTTGGATTTACAACCGATCCAGGGCAGTCTGGCCCCCTCCATTGAATCCGGCGTGCATATCGGGATCTACAAAAGCCGGACAGACGTCAATGCCATTGTCCACACCCATCAGCCGTACGCCAATACTCTGGCTATCATAAACAAACCGATTCCGGCGCTTTTCGACGAGATTACGGTTGAGATCGGACACGAAGTTGCCATCGTGCCGTATGCCTATTCCGGCTCTGCGGAGCTCGTGTCCAACGTGATTGCAAAATTGGGCAATGCCTGCCATTGCTATCTCATCCAAAATCATGGCGCCTTGTGCTTTGGAGCCAGCATGAAGCGGGCCATGAAAAATGCCGAATTGCTGGAGCATGTTGCTCAGATCTATTGTCAGGCACTGGCGACCGGTGAGGAAATCAACCTGCTGCCGCCATCTGCAATAGAGTACTTCGCAGAAATGCGCAAGACCAGGTTTGAATAAAAGGTAGTCCTCTGGCTCATATTCATTTCAGCTTTTCACCTCTGGCTCATTGGCCTGGTTGTGCAACCGGTTTGCCCTTGTCCATAGTGACCTATCGTTCCATGTTGAAAAAATGGACCACGGCAATCCGCCCGTGTCCAGAGTAAAGATAACCAATACAGCAAATATAGTTAGCCAGTTACTACCACATAGGACGAGCGCGGCGATACCTATTACCGTGCCCACTATTGGAAAGCCCGATACAAATTTATAACCATCATAACTGCCATATCTAATCTTATAAATTATTGGTCTTATCCAGGACGTGTAAACATTGATAATTGTAACAAATAGACCTGCTCCCAATATAGCGAAATGGTACCATTTGTACTTCACCGGTTCATTTATAAACAACGAAATGACGATGCCGCAAAAGGGTAGAAGAAAAAGAAAGATTGCAAACGTACGATTCATTGGGTCTAGTAATTCGTAATGTTTATTATTGCCGCAAATAAAGACCGGAGATGAGCTGCAGGCCATCATACTTCGTGAACCAAGAACTTTATGGCAGTCGCCCGGCTTTTCCTGCCGTGCCTCGGCGAAGCCTTGTTGGCGAAGACGGGTGTGCCGTGGCGACTTGTCGCGTCGTGGTTTTAGCGAATTCTGACCTGTCGCGTCGAAGTTTCAACGAAGTCGGACCTGTCGCGTCGAAGTTTCAACGAAGTCGGACCTGTCGCGTCGAAGTTTAAGCAAATTCGGACTTGTCCCGTCGTAGTTCTAACGAAGACGGAAGCTTAACTAAGCGAAGACTGGCGTGCCTCGGCGTAGCCTTTTTGGCGAAGACGGGTCTGTTCCACGCCTTTGGTAATGAAACAAATTGTCAATCTAATATGTCCTAGTTGCTACTCCAACAATTCACGAACCTTTGCTACATCATCAACTCTAAAAACATACCTGTTATTCTCGGCTGGATACCCAAAATCGATTTTGACTCCATGATCCGCAAGCATCCTGCATATTTCTTCGAAGGAACCCGGCTTACCGGTGACCCGTTTTCCATCTTTGCTGAAAACAAAGACTTCAGACACTCCCCTAATCTTGACCCCTGAATTCTCGAGAACCCGTCTGGCAGTCTCTGCATCTTCCACTGCCAAATGAATGACAGTCAGTTCTTCACATGTGGTTAGGCAGAGGCCTTCAATATTAACGTCTGCAGCACCCAATATTTCACCAATCAGAGCCGGATTCTCCAGATTGGTATTCTGTTCTACGCAAAAATCTTTCATGACCAAACCACTCCTAATTCCCATGTCCTAGATTCTGAAAATCATGACTCTCTAAAAATTGCTCCGGTGATTCGCATTACCTTAGGACGTCCATGCTTGTTTCACCGGGCATAAGTGGCGTGCGGTTAACGCCTTGGAAGGCATAAATGAGCTCCGCAAGCAAAGCCAGCTAAAATTCGCCAACACCCCACGATATAGCCCATCCATCTTCATGCCTTTGTTGGGCACCACGTTCATTTTGACTACTTCGAAAATTGACCTTGCTTAATGCATTCTTCGTTTGCATACACGACAAATGAATAGACCATTAAATTCTCTTTAGCATTCTCCGCTGCTTTTTGATACAGTGAAGTTAGCGATTTCTCATTTAAAACGTAATCGCATAAATCCGGCCGATCCCAAAACTTCCAAGTCGTATAACGATGCAGCGATTTTTTGACAATATCGCTTTTTTCTTCCTGACTTAACTTTAAGTATTCGTTTCCGGAAAGCGACTTCAGTCTTTCTTCAATTTTTTTGTCGCTACAACTGCAAACGCATACCAGTACGAGTAGCAACGAAACGCTCTTGATTGTGGCTCCTCTTATTCTTGTGCCCATACGCCTCTCTACTCCTAACGCCTGGGGATGAGCTGCAGGCCAGTGGCTATCCAAGCTAGCACGGCATTTTACGAAAAACCGCCCGGCTTTTCCTGCTGTGCCGTGGCGAAGCTTTTTTTCAGCGAAGACTGGCGTGCCGGGGCGAAGCTTTTTTTCAGCGAAGACTGGCCGTTCCTCGGCGACTTGTCCCGGCGTAGTTTTAACGAAGCCGGACTTGTCCCATCGTAGTTTCAACGAAGACGGAAGCTTATTTACGTGAAGACCGGCCAGCTCCATCTCGATGGTTCATCCATTTAGGTACTCAGTGGCATATCATCCCAGTCATCTGAGACCCCTATTACCCAGTCCAATACTCGCCTTCTTACATTGCTACTTTTTCTGTGTAACTATGAATACCGGAATACAGAATGCAATTAATAAAAAAGGGAAAAGCATAATGAAAATTGTAATTAAATTCTCTATTCCCCATAAGGCATAAACAATTAGAAAGCCTAAAAACCAGATCGATATCCAGAAAAACAGGAAATTTTTTTTATTTTTGCTTAGTATCACCCTTTTTGGCTTTCCATATTTTCTATCATCAAACCAATTTCGCATCGCCAATAAAGGCAATAACAATGTCACAAAAATAGCAGGTGAAAATAGAATAAACGAAACAAAAATATTTGAATAATCAAATTTGTTTAATGTTAAAAATATGGCAAGCCATATTGAGCTGTACGCTATAGCATACTTTGCATGCTTGCGTGTGTACTTGATTTCGGTGATAACCTTCTCGAAGTCTTCTCCTTTAAATAGTTCAAGAAAAAAATCAACGGTTATAAAACTGTTATGCAAACAATAAATTTGTTCCTTTTCCCAGAATGGATAAAAAATTGCTGACTGTGTTGCCACACTATTCCAATGACCTAAGTCTTGATCTTTGTATTCAAGTTCGCACTTAAAATCTACATTACCTTTTCTATATATTTTCAACCTACAAGAGTCAGAGAGACCGAATTTAAACAAACCGAGAGCGATTTTTGCACCTTTTTTAGTTTTTGGCAGATACTCGTGCCACTCTCCGAAAGAGATTTCATAAACAGTTTCCCATTCCCTGAAATGGACGTCAAAGCCACTGAAATCGGGCGATAGTACCGTAATTGAATCGGAAGATTCATCTATCTGGATATCAGAGCGATCTTCTAAAAAAGAAAGTATTTCTTCGTGAGGGTTCATTAATATATAGACTAACCGCAGGTGAGCAGCGGCCCCAAAAAATTCCAATTTTGCAAGGCCTTCACGTAAAACCGCGGTCACCACGCCGCTGTGCCGAGGCGACGTGTCCCGTCGTAGTTTTAACGAAGACGGAAGCTTTTTTTCAGTGAAGACTGGTCTGCTCCATTGGCTTGTTCGCCGAAGGCGATTTTAATCGAAGGCTCGAATTTAAAAACCATATGGAAACAGAGTTGTTAGATCCCAGTTGAAGAAAACGGCGGTCCCTAAAAGGCCCAAATAAAGCCATATCAGCATCCCTACATAGCCGAAAATTAATCCCCCAATAGCCATCCTCTTTATCGTTAATGCATCTGCATGCTGGTTTTTCCGTACTTCCAGGATGGAAATATGCCCGCAAATTATAGACGGCAACGACAAACCGAATATGGCCAAAAAGATACTCGCCACTGCCAGTTTATATTCTTTTCTTTGACGTACTAATTTGGCCATAAATCCCTAATCTGGCGAACTTTTGTGGATAACCAGCGTGCCAAATATATCCCAAATTAGCACGGAATTTTACGAAAACCGCTTAGCTTCTCACGTCTGGTTCAACCGCCTGGTTCAAGATAGTGTTATTTTATACCATCTTGGCTATTGACACAAATTCTTGCTTGTTGTACTATATGTACAATTTATACAAATAAATAGATTTGTACAAAAAGTGGTTTACCATGCTAAATAAAATATCTGCTGCTGACGCAAGAAAAAAATTCGCAAATATCATAAACAGAGTCGCATACGGGAAAGAATCATTCGTTTTGACAAGACGAGGCGAAGCGCTTGCTGCTATTGTTTCAATGGAGGATTTAAAGCTCTTGCAAGAGATCGAAGAACGAATGGACATTGAAGATGCTTGGAAAGCTCGAAATGAACCGGGTGAAAGTATTTCATGGGAAAAGCTTCGAGAGGAACTTGACATTTGAAATACAGAATTGAGTTCAACAGATCTGCGGCTAAAGCACTCCGGAAAATTTCAAAACCTGATCAAAAGAGAATCGCCGTTAAAATTGATAGTCTCTCTGAGAATTTGCCAGATCCTGCTACAACGAAAATGAAAGGCGACAATCCTTTCCATAGGATCAGAGTCGGCGACTATCGAATAATTTACGAGATTCAGGAAGATATATTGTTAATTGTGATTTTGAAAATTGGTCAACGGAAAGAAGTTTACAGACGCCTAGCATAAAATCTTTTCCAGTCAGCGCTTTCCCAGTTTCATGTTATTATAACGTTTTGCGTGAGCAGCAGCCCCAATGAGTGTCCAGTTTGCGCGGCCTTCACGTAAAACCGCCATCTTCTCGCCACCGTGCCTCGGCGACTTGTCTCGTCGTAGTTTAAACGAAGTCGGACTTGTCCCGTCGTAGTTCAAACGAAGACGAAAGTTCTATTTCAGCGAAGACTGGCCGTGCCTCGGCGTAGCCTCTTCTGCGAAGCCGGGTCAGCTCCATCCCGCTGGTTATAAATCACTCTATAATTTTGTACTTTCGTCGTGCTTGATCCTTGGGCATTCCGTTAAAATGCCACCATTCATAGCTCAAGGGAAGAAACCCTGCTTTTTGCATTGTGTCAGAGAGAAGTTTTCTATTTTCCGCTTGCTCTTTATTTAGTTTGAAACCCATTTTTAGTTTAGCAAATTGCCAGTACAATTCCAAATTGCTCTTTCTAAATGGAGAAAACCCCATATCAATTTCATTGCTATTTCCATCAACTATGGTGATGTCCACGGCAATTCCGTAGTTATGCATTGAGCCTTTCTTCGGGTTTGCAACATATTTCTCGAACTTTGTCCCCTTCATTTTTTCATACATCTTTTTAGAGACACTTCTGGGCCTTGCGGCATCCAGAATAAGCAGTGAATACTTGGGGTGTTTTGTTTTTAAAGTCCTCTGCGCTTTGGATAGTTTAACGGCTACTTCCTTTCTCAAATACGCTTTATCAAGACTGTTGTAATAGTTCTCACGGAAATAATTTTTCTTTGGATCTGAATTTACCAGGTCGACTTGAATGGTATTGTCGATGGTGCTGATATCAACAAGTCCAGCATCGATGAACCGTTTTTCAATTTCATTTACTTGCGCTGTGTTTCCAACGTTCAGGAAAATAGAAATGAGAATGAAAATATATAGAAAGCTATGATAACACATATATTTTAATGGTTTGAGCATACCTGCCGTCCACATGCCATTCGACGCTGCACAGCCTCTACGTAAAACTATATCAATGTTCCGGCCAGATTCGGCGATTTGGTTAAGCTAACCTATTCATAGTGGGTCCACATTCGGATTATTTTGACCGTTTTTTCATCATCCAATATTTGATATACCAAACGATGCTGTATATTAATACGACGTGAATAGGCCCCAGACAAATCGCCGATGAGCTTTTCAAAAGGAGGTGGTGTCTGATAGGGATTTTCGCGAAGGATATCGAGCAGGGCCTCGGCCTTTGACCGCAACCCGGCAGCGGATAGTTTTTTGGCGTCTTTCAAAGCCCACTTTGTGAAAACGACCTGCCACATTACCAGTCGATTTCCTCTGAGCATTCCTCAATAGGAGTGGAAAGTCCTTTTCCGATTGAATCGCGCATCCCGGGTATATTTAATAAGTAGAGGGTTTCCTGAATAGAGCGCCAATCATCCTCTGAAATCAAAACGGCACTTCCACGCTTGCCTTTAATAACTATCGGTTCATGGGAAGAAGCTGTTTCATCAATCAGTCGATAAAGCTTTGATCTCGCTTCAGTTGCTGTTAATGTGGGCATGATAGACCTCAAAAATGTTAAAATTAC
>JASJCE010000067.1 GCA_030066155.1 Desulfobacterales bacterium
GGGTTTCACGTCGAGCTCAAATGCAAACATGGATTGCAGGGCTTGATGGTCTTCCTTGCGAAATTTCATCTTGCCTTTGGGGGTCATGAATTCCATGTTCTCCATGGTCGCAATGAGTTTTTGGGTGTCGGTCGTGCCCGCCCGGGTAATGGCGTTCACCACGGCACTGGCGGCTGCAAACCCCCCGCAAGTAAAGAAATCCGGAGGCTCGTTGAACCGCTTGAGATGTTCCTGCACCAGCCAGTCGTTCAGCGCGTTTTTTGGGCTTTCATAGTAGTAGTAGGTGGCACCAATCATTCCTTTGAGCGGCTTCCAGGTTTTGAGCACGGCAAACACATTGCCACCGCTGGTGATTTTAATCTTGTATTTATCGAGTCCGCTTTGCATCAGCTGGGTTGTTGGATTATTTTTGCCGGCCCAGATGACAAATACATACCTGGGCTCCGGCTTATCCTTCAAGGCGCCGATAATCTTTTGAATCGTGGCGGTGAAATCAGTTGCCTTGGGATCCGCATATTCCTCATGAACAATCTTGGCCCCCAACTTCTCGGCAGCTCGTTTGTATGCGGCCACGCCGTCACGGCCAAAGGCGTAATCCTGGGCGATGGTAGCAATGCTGACTCCCGGTTTGGAAATGGCGACCGCATTGGAAATGGCATCCTGGCTCGAGTTGCGTCCCGTTCGAAATATATAGCGGTTCCAATTTTTCCCGGTAATCGAATCCGCTACAGCCGGCTCCACAATGAATACTTTCTTGAATTCCTGTGCCACGGCCAGGCAGGCCAGGGCCACGCCACTGCTGGTGGGACCGATGGCGATATCGACCTTGTCATCGCTGTAAAGCTTTGTCAGCAGCATCTTTCCCCTGGCGGGTTTAAGTTGTGTGTCTTCGACGATCAGCTCAACATCCCTTCCAATGAGCTTATTGGTCCCTTTGGTGAAGTATTCCAGCCCCATTTTAAAGCCGGTCACCTCGGCTTTTGCATAGATCTCATAAGGTCCACTCAATCCCTGGATGATACCGATTTTAATGGGTTCAGCCGCAAGTGCCGGAGCTACCAGTAAAGCCAACGTCAGCAGTACCAACAAAAAAACATGATGCCCCCTTCTCTGTTTCATTTTACATCTCCTTTCTATTTTTTTGCAGACATGGTTAATTCACCCACAAAAAGAAAAAAATTAAGCCTATTGGAATCTGATGGTTAATTTTGTGCTTTTTGTGCAAAAAAATTTCGATTACCCATACTTCTCCCGCAATTCGTTTTTCAACACCTTGCCGGCTGCATTGCGTGGCAGTTGATCCACGAAGACAACCCGCTTCGGAATCTTGTATTTAGCCAATCGCTCTTTCAAGAAGTCCAGGATCTCTGATTCCATCAGGTTCTGATCTGCTTTGACCGCCACCGCGGCCAGACCGACTTCGCCCCATTGGGGGTCCTTAATCCCGATTACGGCGGTCTCCGCCACCTGGGGCATATCGAAAATGGCATTTTCCACCTCGGCCGGATAGACATTTTCCCCCCCGGAAATAAACATGTCTTTTTTGCGATCGACAATATACAGGTCTCCATCTTGATCCATTCGAGCCATATCGCCGGTGTGAAACCAATCGCCCGAGAACGCTTCGTTTGTCGCATCAGGCCTTTCCCAGTAGCCCAGCATTAGGTTCGGGCCACGGATAATCAACTCTCCCACCTGACCCACGGGCATATCATTCAAGTTGGCATCCACTACTCTGGTATCCACATGAAAGAGCGCCCGGCCGATGGACCCGGCTTTTTTCAGCGCCAGTTCCTTGCACAATGTCGAGATGCTTGGCGCCGCTTCACTCATGCCGAATCCCTGTTGAAGCGTAATGCCGGCCTGGTGATATTGCTGGACCAGACTCACCGGCAGCGGAGCGCCTCCGCTCATCACGACCCGAGCGTTTTTGAAAACTTCAGGATTAAACTCGGCATGCTGAATTAAAAACAGGAAGACCGCTGCAACACCGAAAAACAGCGTAATTTTCTCTTTCCCCACCAGCTGCAGGGTGACGGCAGGATCGAAAATCCGCTGAATGATAACCGATCCGCCGACATACAGAACCGGCAGGGTAAAGAGCCCGATGCCGCCGATATGAAACATGGGTAAAACGGAAAGGTTTCGATCGTCCTGGTTAAAGTTCATGTCCAATGTCAGATTGATGGCGTTCCAGAAACTTGCCCCCTGGCTGAGGATAGCGCCTTTCGGTCGCCCGGTGGTGCCGGCCGTATACATTATAATGTGGGGCGTATCCATTCCCACCGGCTGAACGGCCCGGGGTTCCTCGTCTGCCTGCCGGGCCAAAAGAGCCTCATAGGTATCCGCATCCGGGATGGCCTGGTTGCCGAGCACGATCAACTGCTTGAGGGAAGTACTTTCCACGAGCTGTGCTGCGATCTTCTCAAATTCGGAATCAAACAACAAGGTTTCAGTACTGCTGTCGGTAAGGTTGAAGGCCAGTTCTGCCGGAGACAGCCGCCAATTCAACGGTACCAATATCAAGCCCAGTTTGGCAGCCCCAAAAATCACCTCAACATATTCCAGGCAGTTATAGGCCAGAATGGCGCAGCGGTCGCCATGCCGGAGTCCCTTCGCTTTTAGCGCCCCTGCCAGCCGGTTGACCCGCTGATTGAGTTCCCGATAACTAAGCCGACGGTCACCATCGACAACGGCCTCCCGCTCCCCGCTTAAGAATGCCCGTTTTGTCAACCAGAAGCCGATCCCTTGCAAGGTTTTACTCCTCTTTTCTTAATTCTTATTTGGAATTTCGGTGCATCTTAAGCGAATTTTTTTACCACGAAGGGCACGAAGTTCACGAAGAATGCACTAAATATTATGGGGTTAGGGAGTAATTAGCGTAATGCCGCGCCCACAGCGGAGTGGATGGTCGTGACCAAAAATCGGATGCTGTCTGAGATCATTAGGGATCGTTGTGAATGAACAGCTCCATCTCCACGGCATAAAGTCGGGAACCAAGCTGCTATGGGGCACGCTATCACGCCATAATTTTCTGCCCCGTTCATTCATTACGAACCCTTATGATCGAGTTCAGCCGGTTTTTGGTTGCGATTATCCACGTAGTGCAGAAAAGGAAAAAACTCCCCGCCCCTTGAATTTCTTACAATCCTGTTTCTCCGTGTCGTTTGTGATCTCCGTTGTTTGCTTTCCTTTTGGTTTCGAGACTCAAGTCAAACCGGGTTAGGGATTTAGGAATTGAGGAATTCAAATAACTACAAATTAGATCGACAGAATACCTTCAGTCCCTATAATTCCTAAATTCCTCTTTTCTAAATTCTTCTTTCCTTAATTCCTAAATTAATTACTACTGACACCTGAAACCTGAAACCTGAAACCAGCACATGCAGACAGAGACCCATTTCAGAACTCAGGCAGCAATCTCAGTTTGCCTCTACGATTCCAAATCCCGCACCAACACCAGAGACTGTCCTTGACAAACAAGTTCTCCGCCCGAATTTGAGCAAGTACCCCTTAAATTTACCAGATCTTTCTGCGGTCTCAGACGTGTAATTTCGACCCGGGCGGTAATTTCATCATTCACATAGGCCGGGGCTGGAAAATGTAAATTCTGTTTTAACCAGTTGGTGCCTCGGCCGGGCAACTTGGTGCCCAGCAGGTTTGAAAACATTCCGCTTAGCAGCGGGCCGGGAATGATGCAGCCAGCAAAGCCGAGTTGATTTGAAAAATTCGTATCTTGAAACAGTGGATTGGTGTCGCCGGTCAGGTCGGCGTATTCCGCCAGATCATCAGCAGTGAAGATTCGCTTTTCAGCAGCGGTCTGGCCGATCTCGAGATGTTTGAAATTTTGTGCCTCGGAATCCACAACCGCCGCCAGGCGATCATCGATTCCCGGAAAGCCGCCGGCCCAACCGGGCACATAAATCACGGTACGTCCTTCACAGGCAGGCTTGCCGTCCGGCAGCAGTATGACCGTACTGATATCGGCCGAATGCTTTGCAGCTTGAACATCTTTGATTTTTAGGTTTACCGATATTTCCGTATCCGGATAGGTGGGATTTTGGAACATCATATTCTGCTTGACTTGCAGAAATCCCGGGCCCGGCACCCGGGTACTTAATGCCCGGCAAATCGTGCTGTACAGCAACATCCCGTGGGCTACGGTTTTGCCAAAACGCGATCGTGCGGAGAACTCGGGGTCAACATGGATGG
This sequence comes from Desulfobacterales bacterium, assembly GCA_030066155.1. Lineage (GTDB taxonomy): Bacteria > Desulfobacterota > Desulfobacteria > Desulfobacterales > JAFDCJ01 > JAFDCJ01. Next base: position 4,213 of record JASJCE010000067.1, read on the forward strand.
GGTTGTTATCTCCGGTGAGAGCGGCGAAGCGGTCAAAGCTATCCTGGGTGAAGCAGTGCTTGAACGTTTCCACATGTCCCACTCCAAGTGCCATTGCTGCTCCAAACTCAGTGATGTCCTTTAATTACCCGGGGTCTTCTTTAGAGCTTTGTAATTCTTCTTCAAACTTTTTGAAAAACTCGTCCTTCTCTTTCCAGTTCGCACCGAACTGCCGGTCGAAATAGTCGCTCAGGTTGTCGAGCAGGTTTCTCCAGACCATTTTTTTGCTGCCGGTAATCACATCGGCCAGATAAGTATCGAGCTCGGCCATCATTTCCTTGGGCAGGAAGGAAACTGCACCCAGTTTAATGGACTCTTTGAGTGATTCAGGCGTCATGGCATGGGCGGTGAGCATCACGGTCGGAAATCCCTTGGACACGGATTTTTTGAGCAATTCGAATCCCTGGACCCCCATCACATCCAGGATAACAATGTCAAATTTAAAGCCCGCCAATAACTGTAGTGCAATTTCATAATCCTTGGCGCGGTATATCCGGCACATATCGAGCTGCTCGGCGATGGAGTCCAGAATGTCCGGTTCGTCATCGACGACCAAAACAGCTTTATCCTTTAATATAGCATCTGTATTCATACTTTTTCCCGATTGCGATAATCTTCACGCATCACGCGTTTGAGCGTTTTGCCGGCGACGTTGCGCGGAAACTCATCCATAATGAACACATCCTGCACCCGCTGAAATTTGGCGGCAACGTTAGCATTGATCCAGTCGCGCAATTCTTCCGCCAGAATACTGCCGGGCTCGAATAAAATGACCGCTGCCAGGGGCGACTCGCCCCATTTGGAGTGCGGTATGCCGAATACGGCAACTTCCTGGACTGCCGGATGGCGGGCGACGACCTCCTCGATGTCCCGCGGGTAGACATTCACACCACCGGAGATGATCATATCTTTTTTGCGGTCTACCAGATATAAAAATCCGTCCTCATCCACATAACCCATATCGCCCGAGTGCAGCCAGCCGTCCCGTATCGCATCGGCGGTCAGATCCGGCCGTTTATAGTAGCCGGGCATAAGGATGGGGCCCCGTCCGCAGATTTCGCCAACCTCACCGGCCGCCAGATCGTTGTCGTTCTCATCCACAATCCGCATGTCGAAAAATGGCGGGGGCACTCCCACCGAATCCGGCTTGGCAGCGTAATCCGTTTTGTCGAGAACCGTTACAAAGCCTTCCGTCAGGCCGTACAGTTCATAGAAGCGCCCCGGCAAATGTCGGTTCAACTCCTCCTTATGCTCTCTAAGCAACGGCGCGCCAAGGGAAAGAATCATCTCCAGGGACTGCAGTGCCGAAGGCGAAAAGTTGGGCGCATTCATCAGGGCAATGATCTGGGACGGTACCATCATGACATGGGTCACCTGCTCTTGCTCGATGATATCGATGTAGCTGACCGGGTCAAACTGGCCCAGCAGGATGTACGTTGCACCGACAAAAATGGTGGGCATCAAATCCACAAATGCCCCGTTGAATACGATCGCTCCGGCATGCATGGTGACACTTTCCGGTGTCATGCGGTAGGCTGACGCAAATGAAGTGCCGTACGCTGCTCGAATCCGGTGCGTGTGGACGATGCCTTTGGGCAGGCCGGTAGTTCCGCTGCTGTACATGATATTAAAGGGGTCATCCGGCTCGATCTGAATTCCGGCCGGTTCCGTATCGGCAGCCGCTGCCTTCAGGCCATGGTAGTCCTGATATCCCGGCGTATCGGAACTGTCTGTAAGCAGAAAGCGGTCGTCGGCAATCCCGGTCAGTTCCGCCCGGATGGCATTGATTGATTCGACGAATGCCGAGCTGGTTATCAGCAGGACCGCATCCGCATCCTGCAACAGCGACTTCATGGCCTTTTCGAGGAGCATGGTACTGAAGGGAACCACCACAGCCCCAATTTTAGCCGCCGCCCAGTAGGTTTCAAACAATTCCGTGCAGTTGGGCAAGATGGTCGCAACTTTATCGCCCTTTTGTATGCCCAATGCCGACAGGGCGTTAGAGAGCCGATTAATACTTTGATTCAACTCGGACCAGGTCAGCCGTTCGCTCTCGAAAACAAATGCCAGATTGTCGGGGCGGTAACGTGCGTGTCTGGCAAACAGTGAGCCGATATCCATTCGAACCCCCGTTTCAATTGACTATTGAATAATGAAAATTGAAGATTTGTGGCATTCTATCTATTTTAATTTTGCTTCCGTCTTCAATCTTCAATTGCCGAAGGCAACTATTCCTCTTCAACCAGCTGAACCATCATGACCGGAATTCGGCTTCGTCGCAAAACCTTTCGGGTGGTGCTTCCCAAAACGGCTTCCTCCAGTTTTCCGCGGACATTATATCCCATCACGATTAAATCACAGCCGATTCGCTGCGCTTCGGCCAGGATTTCGTCAACCACGTAGCCCCTGACGACATTGATCTCGTCAATCTTGATGTCGACTTCCGACTCGGTTTGCAATTGATCGCAGAATTCGTCCAAAGCTTGGCGAATGACCGAGCCTTCCTTTTTTTTACCGATCAGGATTTGCCTGGCTTCCGCTTCATGGTCGCCCTTTATTTCCGCCCAGCGGTCTTCCCCGACGAAAGCTTTTAAACGTCGGTCGGCCGAAGGCGAAACCTCCTCCATTACATAAAGGAGGGTGAGTTTGGCGCCGAAGCGATGCGCAATGCTCACCGCATAACCGAATGCCTGACGGGAATTGGGGGAAAGATCTGTGGTGAAGAGAATATGGTTAAAGTTTGGAATCATCAGTGGCTCCTCATTCCGGAGCAACCAATCTGTAGAAGGCTGGCTGCATTTGCCGGTGATTATATCAAAGATTAAAAATTATACAGCTATAGCGATATTTGGCTATGTGTATCATCGCTACTCCCAAACCATTGGCGGGGAGCAGGTTCAATTCCAATAACGAATAACGATTAACTTTATTTCGGCTTCACTTGGCCCTTGCCGCAACAATCTCTTCCTCCGGCCGCCAGTTGTCCGGTGCTTTCAGCTCCAATAAATCATGGTAGATTGGGAAAGGATAATTTGGATCATCGGCTATGCGGCCGAAATAGGCGGAACAACTCAGTTGATTGTCGATCTCTCTGAAATACAGTCGTCCGCGGGTGGTATCAATGGTCAATCCTTTCATGGCGTCTTTGACCGTTTCCGTATCAATGCTGCCGGCCTTTTCAATACCCTGTTTCAGGGCATAGACACCATCATAGGCCATTACGGCCCAGTCACTGGGATAGCGGCCATATTTCTCCCGGTAGGCGCTGACAAATTTGGCCATCATGGGGACATCAAGATGGGCGAAAAAAGGCGCACGACACCGGCCGTACTGACCTCGGCGGATACTTTTGGCTTGTAAGATCAACTCGGTGATACTGATTAATCCTCCGGGATAAGCGACTTTTTTGAATAATCGATAATCCCTGGAATCCCGCATCCACCAGGCGTTATCCGATCCGGCAATGGATCCGAGAACGAAATCAGGCTTTTGAGCCAGGATATCCACGATAAAAGAATTAAAACGGGACTGACCCAGTCGCGGCCAGTAGGTGCTCAGTAGCTTGAGCCCCGGAGCAATCTGTCTCAGCAGGTCAACCTGGACCTCCTGGCTGGAGCGGCCCCAGGCGTAATCGGAGGCAATCGTGGAATATTGGGTCCAATTGTTCTTTTGGGCCAGTTTGGCCACACCCACCACAACCGCTTTGGACAGCATGTAGGTGTTGGGGACCACCGAATACGTATAGGGACTGGGATCCAGCTTGGTGATATTCTCCGAATTGCTGATGGTTGCAATTTGGAGTATCCGGTTTTCCCTGCAAATCGGCTTGATGGCCAAAGACGTGGCGCTGGAATAGGTTGCAATAATGCTACGCACCTTAGCGTTTTGAATCAGATCATTGACCACCTGCTTGGCCACTTCAGGCCGGGTTTGGGTATCTCGAATATAGAGCCGGATTCGATGTTTTGCCAGTAAGCCCCCCCCGGCATTGACCTCATTGACGGCGATTTCGATGCCTTCGACAGCTTCTTTGGAGTAGGGTGCCCCCGTGCCCGAAAGCCCCAAAGCCACGCCAAGATGATACGGTTCAGCGGCCTCCAAGCCAGGTGAATTGACAATTACCACCAGCGATATCATCGGCATCAGGATGAATATCGCTTGATAAATTTTACGTTTCATGACGCCCCTCCTTTGTGGTAAAAGCGCCTTTACCCCAACGTTGCAACTAAGGGGTTTAGTCAATGGTTACAGAATTAGCCATAAGCAATAGCCGGCAGCCAAATTACCAGCTGCGGCCATATGGCGATGATGATCAACCCGATCAGCTGTAAAATGATGAACGGGATGACCCCCTTATAGATATCCACCAGTTCTATTTCCGGCGGACAGATTCCTTTGAGATAAAACAGTGCAAATCCGACCGGTGGGGTCAAAAAGGAGGTCTGCAGACTCACGGCGATCAGCACGACAAACCAGACCAATTCCGGATTATCCACAACACCATGTCCCTCGATTTGAAATCCCAGAGCTGAGACTACGGGGGCAATCAGCGGCAGAACGATTAAGGTAATTTCAATCCAGTCTAGGAAAAAGCCGAGCAGAAATACGGCACCGAGAATCACCATCATGATTCCATATGGTCCCAGCGGAATCCCGGTAAGGATTCTTTCGATGAATTCATCCCCGCCGATACTTCGCAACACCAACGCAAAACAGGTCGCACCCAGGAAGATTGCGAAAATATAAGCTGTTGTATTGAAGCAGGCTTTCGTGACCTCCACAATGACTTTGAAGTTTAGCCGTTTGTTGATCGCCGCCAGGATCGTGGCGCCCAACGCACCAACGCCGCTGGCTTCGGTCGGCGTTGTAACGCCGGCAAAAATGGATCCCAGCACCGCAATGATCAGTCCTGCCGGCGGCAAAATGTTTTTGAACACATCCCAGATCATGCGCCATTCCAAAGGCTGACGATCCGGATCAAGCGGTGCATCTTTCGGTCTGACCAGGCTGAATAGCAAGATAAACGTGATGTAGAGGCTACCTAATATAACTCCCGGGATGACGGCGCCCATGAAGAGGTCACCCACCGACAGCCCCAGCTGATCGGCCATGATCACCAGCATGATGCTGGGCGGGATGAGGATACCAAGGGTCCCCGAACCGGCGATGGTCCCTAGGGCGAGGGTTTTGGAATACCCCTGCTTCAGCATGGCCGGCAACGACAACAGGCCTAATAGCACCACGGAGGCACCGATGATGCCGGTTGATGCTGCCAGAATAATGCCGATCGTCGTCACGGTAACGGCCAGCCCGCCACGCACTTTGCCGAAAAGGGCCTGCATGGACTTCATTAAGCCTTCGGCGATGCCCGATCGGTCCAGCATCAGTCCCATGAAGATAAACATCGGCAGGGCTACCAGGACCCAGTTGTCCATGAATTTAAAAATACGGTTCACCGACATGCCGAGCGTCAGATAGTCCAGGCCGGTGAAGGTGTCGAAATATAAATCCGAATAGTACCCCACCACCGTATATATAACGCTTACGCCCCCCAGCACCCAGGCCACCGGAAAACCGGTAAACAAGAGACCGACAAACGTCAGGAACATGGCTATGACAAGATAATCATTGAATTCCATCGGTTACTTCCTCCTAAGGGCGACAATGATTCGAACCGCACGCGCGACGGTCGCAGCAATTAACAGTGCGAATGAGACGGGAATGACGCCTTTTATTGCCCATCGCCAGGGCAGCCCGAGCGGCGCATCGGAACGCTCATTGACCCGCCAGGATTCGTAGACGAAATCCAGACTCTGGTGGAAAACCATGATGGCAAACGGCAGCAGCAGAAAAATGATACCGAACAAATCCCATCGATTGCGCCATTTTTCCGAAAGTCGTGCATGGACGATATCCACCCGGATGTGCGAATCCATCATCATCGCATAAGACGCGCCGAACATGATCCCGATCGCATAAAGGTGCCATTGCAATTCTTCCAAAAGAACAAGGCCGTGACCAAAACCGTAGCGGAGGACGACCTGAAGGATAATGACGAAGATTAATATGATGTTGGTCCACATGATAAAATGACCAATACCGCGGATGACGGCATCAATGGTATCGGCAAACTTATTGGGGACCTGTTCCTGATTTGCTTCAGCGTTCATGTTGATCTCCCTGGGTAACTGGAAGCACTAGTTAGGCCCTTAACGGGCTTTATCTGAAATCTTGTTGTTAGAATTGGATGGTTTCAGGTGTCAGCCCGCCCTGGCGCGACAATACACCTTCAATAAGGCCCATTCTCCTAATTAGGAAGAATGCTGTATCTGCATGGCACATGTAAATCCAGGTCTGGGCCAGGGTGTTCAGGTTTCAGCATAAATTAATTAAGGGATTTAGGAATTAATGTTGATGATCTTTTTTGTACATGGCCCTCAAAACCATCCCGGCAATTGAATTCATACGGATCCGCGCCGAATAGGCGCGGGCAGACACAACCATCCTCCCCACGCCCATCAGGCTTGCGTCAATGATCCAACCATCTCATCATTTGGGCGGTTTGGGTCTGGGTAAAAACCCATAAGATTGCCACAGGGCATAATCCTTTCGAAAGGCTGAGAAATCATCCCAAACCTTTTTGAAAAACGGGTCCTGGGCGGATTGCTCGGCCGCAACCTCTTCCCAGGCTTTTTTAAACGTCGCCAGCATTTCATCCGACCAATACATGTTGGTGACCCCGTTTTTCTCCACGTTTTCCTTCATGGCCTGCCATTGAATGGCTTCGGTATAGGCAAATGCGTCGGCCGTGGCAGCCTTGCACATCATTTCGAGCACCATTTTCTGGTGATCGCTCATGCCGTTGTAGACGTCCTTGTTGATCAGCAGCTCGAAGGTCGTGGCCTGCTGATGCCAGCCCGGAAAATAATTATATTTGGCAATCTTATGAAAGCCGAGCAGCTTATCGATGGCCGGCATGGAAAATTCAGTGGCGTCAATCGCTTTCTTTTCGAGCGCCGGAAAAATCTCCCCCCCCGGAATCAGGCTGACGGAACCGCCCAGCTTTTGCATGGCCTGGCCGCCCAGACCAAAAAAACGCATCCGGAGGCCTTTGAGATCTTCCGCTGAATTGATGGGCTTGGTAAACCAACCTGATGTCTCGGGTGCAATGATACCGCATAAAAACACCTTCACGTTGTAGCCGTGGGTGTCGTACATCTCCTGCCATAATTTCATGCCGTTGCCGTAGTACAGCCAGGCCAGAAACTCGCCGGTCTCGGGTCCAAAGGGAATCGCGGTAAATATCGGCGAAGCCGGAATCTTGCCGGCCCAGTAACCGGAGACAGCATATCCCGCATTAACCTTGCCTTTGGATACGGCATCTAAAATTTCAAAAGGAGCGACAAGCTTGCCGGGCTCATAGACCTTCATCCTGATGGTGCCATTGCTGGCCAGCTCGATCCTTTCTGAAACCCATTTGATGGTAGATCCCAGGCCCGGCAGTGTAGTGGCAAAAGAGATGGGAACCTTCAACAGCACCTTTTTCTCCTTGGCAAATGCGGGACCGGCGGAAAAACTGAAGATAATCCCAAACAAAAAAACGCAAATAACTACCATACTGACTTTTTTCATGACCACATCTCCTTTCGTTTGTTAATTTAGATATAGGATCCGTATTTATTGAAGAGAAAAGTATCAGTCGACAGCGATCACCTCCTTTTTCCGGGTATCAAGACGGGCAAATTTCGAAGAAAATTACATCCCTGATATAATGGGCTTCCAACATTTAATCAAGTTGAATCATTTCTTAAAGGGTTTACTCCATTAATTTTTAGTTTGAAATAACAGGCAACGGACGGCATCCCGCCGCCGGATCCTTATCCCGCTTTGATTTGCGCGTAAGTTTTCACCATCCCCCCGTCAAACAGAAGATCTCCGCCGTTGAGATATTTAGCAAACCGTGAAAAACCGTGAATGAACAGGTTGGCGACCTCAATGGGGGACATCATTTCTTTCATGCGGGAATGCCCCAGCATGATATCCTGCACGACTTCCTCGGGGGAGATGCCTCGCTGTTCGGCCTGGGCAGGGATCTGGTTCAGCGTTAATGCCGTTTTAACGAAACCGGTGCTAATGGTAAATGAACGAATTCGGCCTTCTCCTTCAGCCGCAATGGATTGGGTTAAAGCCCGCAGTCCGAATTTTGTGATATTGTAAGCCGGCTTGTTGACGGTGCTGATATGGGCGTGAACCGAGGCCATATTGCCGATGACGCCGGTCCCGTCTTTGCTTTTGCGCATGTAGGGAATGGTCAGCTTCGACAGGTAGAAGGGTGCCCGCAGCATGAGCCGAAGCATATAATCATATTTTTCCATCGGAAAATTTTCGATGGCATCGATATGCTGAATTCCGGCAATGTTGGCCACATATTTAATATTGCCGAGTTTGGCCGCTTCCGCAACGGCATGTTCGATGTCGGCGTCTTGACACAGATCGGTTTTGACGAAAATCATTTGGCCCCCCATTTCACGGGCCATTTTTTGAGTTTTGATGCCCTCCTTCTCATTGATGTCCAGGCCAACAGTCATCAAATTGTTGGCAGCCGCTGCAATGGCCGTGGCCCGGCCGATGCCGGTTCCCGATCCGGTCACGATACAGACGCTATCGGTATTAAATTGATCATCCTGCAGAAACAGTATCTCTTCGCGCTTTATCTCCGGTTCTCTGATATCCATCTAATTCCTCCCGAAGAATGGAGAATGGAAAGTGAAATTGACAAAAAGGGGGATCATCATTTCGACTTTGCCCAATTTACCCCTGCTTCGGCCCCCGGGCATTCCATATTGCTAGGGATTAAAGCGGCAAACGCCCATAACGATCCCCTAGCCTGAAATATGACAAAGTTGAATGATTGCGAGACGCATCATTACTATGTTTGCAATTTTCAGACCACGAAGTACTGGTGAAAACGTCAAATGGGTAACCATCGACTTTGGCAGCTTATATCCAGTAAGCATCGTTGTTTTGTGATTTTAAATCATTTTTTTCTCGACAAGATGGAAAGTACCGGGTATAGATTTTTATGTATCAATCTTAATACATGACGCCAATTTGATACGGAGGTCGGACATGGCATATCAAAATAATCAGGAGACACAGCCTATCAATAGGACAGCGGTTCAGCGTAATGACGACGGTGCCTTTGCCATCCAGGCATTGACCCAGCAGCTGGAGGAATACAAGCTCATTTTTGACAGCATTCATAACGGCGTAATGGTGACCGATGCCGACGGATATGTCACCCATTTCAACAAACCGTACGGACAGTTTCTCGGGCTCGAACCGGCAGACCAGATTGGCAAACATTGCACGGAAGTCGTCGAGAATACCCGGATGCACCTGGTGGCCAAAACCGGCAGAGCCGAAATCAATCAGAGTCATCTCATCAACGGCCAGAACATGGTCGTCCAGCGCATACCGATCTGGAAGGACGGCAAGGTGATTGCGGTTTTCGGGCAGGTAATGTTTAAGGATATTAAGGATGTTACCAAACTTGCCAATCGGCTATCGCTGCTGGAATCAAAAGTTAAATTGTACGAAGAGGAGTTGATAAGCCTGCGTTCGACGCGCTACACCTTTGACAGCATTGTCGGTGACAGCACGGCCATTTCATTATTGAAAAATGAGGCCTTGAGTGCCGCCGCCAATCAATTTCCGGTCTTAATCACCGGTGAAAGCGGAACCGGCAAAGGGCTCTTCGCCCAGGCAATTCATCACGCCAGCCGGCGCAAGCTGCATCCCTTCGTCCGCATCAACTGCTCGGCGATTCCCAAAGATCTGCTCGAATCAGAGCTTTTCGGCTACGAGCGAGGTGCTTTCACCGGTGCCAGAGCGGAGGGAAAACCCGGTAAATTTGAAATTGCCGATCAAGGTACCATTTTTTTGGATGAGATCGGGGATCTGCCCTTGGAGATGCAGCCGAAATTGCTGCGGGTTGTTGAAGAGAAGGAGTTCGAGCGGGTCGGCGGGACTCGCGTTATTCGATCCGATTTTCGCGTCATTGCCGCCACCAATCAGAACCTGGAAGAAATGATGTCAGACGGTCGCTTCCGTAAAGATCTTTTTTACCGACTGAATGTCATTCCCCTGCATATTCCACCCTTGCGGGAACGCAGAGATGACATCATGCCGTTGATCCGATTCCTCATACAGCAAATGGCTCAGGAAGCGGCGTTGGAGGAAATAAAGTTGGGCCCGGAAGCCCAAAAAGCCCTCAGGCGTTATAACTGGCCTGGAAACGTCAGGGAATTGATTAATGTGCTGGAGCGGACCATGGCTTCCATCGATGGCAGCCGCATCCAACTCTGCGATCTGCCCTTCTATTTGCAGCGGCTCCCGGCCGGATCATCTCAGCAGAACCAAACCTCTATTCGGGATGTGCATGCCCGGGCGGAAAAAGAAGCGATCGTCTTTGCACTCAAGGAAACCGGCAACAACAAAGCCAGGGCGGCGAAGATGCTGGGCATTCATCGCACGCATCTGTATAAGAAGATGAAAAAGTACGGCATTTCTCTTGATGCAGATGCCTGAAGGGCGAAGACCGAAAATGAAGAATGAAGATTGAAGATTGAAGAATTGTGGTATCGCTGCGCTCCATCAATTAGTAGTTTGGGTATTAATTCATTCTGTTGACATATAATAAACTAATTGATATACAATAATTATAAACAAGGATTACAATATGAAAAACATACAAGTTACTATTGATCCGGATTTGCTCTCTCAAATTGATAACGACGAAGAATCGAAGCAGAATGGCCGATCGGCCTTTTTGCGGAAGGCGGTCAGATTTTATCTGGAACAAAAAAGATTGAAATCGATTGCCGAAAAATATCGTCACGGCTATTCGCAGGGTTTGGTATCAGACAACGATCTGTCCCATTGGGAGGATGAACAGGTATGGCCAGAGACCTGATAAGAGGCAGTATCTGGATGTATAAATTTAAGAAACCTGACAAAAAGCGACCTGTTCTCATCTTAAGCCGCCAGGATGTGATTGGCCTGATCGATACAGTTATAGTCGCACCGATAACCGCAACAATTTACGGCGTGCCCAGTGAAGTGATCGTTGGTATCGATCAGGGTTTAAAGCATGACTCAGCCGTGAACCTTGATCACATACAGACCGTATCAGCATCCAGACTCACACGCTATATCGGTTCACTGGATAAGCAGATGATGGCAAAGGTGTGTATTTCATTGATGGTCGCAACCGGTTGTGATTAGATGTAGATCAATCAACCAATCAACCAAATCCACTTAATCAACCGGTCAACTTAATCAACCAATCCACTCAATCCTTTCTCAACGCCGCCCGTGCTTCATCTCCGCTTTCGTAAATGTGCGGTGCCACGTCCCGTTTCTTCAAGGCGTCTCCCAGCTTCATGCGCAGGAAAGTGCTGGTGGTATAACGGGTCACGCCGGAATAGTAGTTGTCAACCAGAAATTTGACCATGTCCGTATATTCGTCGACAATTTCGGGCACAATCGTAAAATTGTCATAGTTGACGATGGTATAGACCTTCTTGTTCAAGGGAGCGACAATTTTTACGACAGCATTTTTCACGTCTTCAACCTGTGCGCTGTTTTTAATCGCATAGCCTTCAAAATTGACAAAGAAAAGATTTTCGGCGGCATCGTATGTCAGGCGCTCTTCCAGCGTCAGCGTCAGCAGATCGGCTTTCAGGTCCATGGGCTCGGGCCGGAAAATGCGCGCGTCCATCAAGCGGGGCGTACCGTTGATGATGGGCTGAAAATCCATATTCGTCAGGATATCGTTCTCGAGATCGATACCCGGTGCAATCTCAATCAATTCCATGCCCTGCTTGGTTAAGGAAAAGACACAACGCTCGGTAACGTAGAGAACCGGTTGATTTTTCATCTGCGCATATTCGCCGCTGAAGGTCACGTGCTCGACCTGTTCGACAAATTTGCGGGCCTTGCCCTCTTGGATTATGGCGATTCCGTCTCCGGTAATTTCCACCTTCAGCCCCCCAGCCGTAAATGTCCCGGTAAAAATAACCTTTTGG